>JAAELM010000559.1 GCA_024226635.1 Oceanicoccus sp.
ATTCCCGCCTTCGCGGGAATGACGGGTTAGGGTTACGCGGGAATGACGTTTTTAAAATAACTGCTAAAATAAACCGTATGAAAAAACAACTTAAATACGAATCTATCACAGTACCTTTGCCCTCGACGGATCAGGCCCACCTTACCCGTTTTTATAGGGATAAGAGAAATCTGGGTACTCCTGTGTTTATGTTGCACTCAACACTGCAAGATGGCAGTACTTTCTTTAGTGATAAAGGCACCGGTCTTGCCTGTTATCTGGCACGGCAAGGCTATGATGTTTTTGTGGGGGATATGCGCGGCAAGGGTAAAAGCTGGCCGCAGGTAAATGCCTCGTCGGTCTTTGGTTCGCATCAAGCGATTAATGAAGACATCCCTGCGATGGCACACAAAATCAAAATGCTGCGAGGCCATATTCCGCAGATTTGGGTAGGCCATGGTTGGGGTAGCGTTTTGATGGCCAGTTATTATGCTCGCTATGGTGATAGCTTGTGTTCTGTGGCAAAAATGGCGCATTTTGCGGCCCGGCGCCAAATCCTTTCCGGCAATTCTGCAAAAACATTTTTTATCAATTTTCTATGGCGCAAGTTGGGTAAGTTGCTGATCTCAATCAATGGTTATATACCAGCGAAGAAAATGCATCTAGGGGCGAGCAATGAATCCAGGGCCCATTACCAGGATTACCTGAGATGGTCGAGCAGCGACCAGTGGGTTGATGCTGAAGATGGTTTTAGCTATGGCGAGGCCATTCGCCAACAGCAACTACCACCAAGTTTCTATTTTGCCGCCAGTTCAGACAAAGCCTATGGCGACCCGGATGATGTGCGGGAATTTATGAAAGAACTGGGCCCGCATGATGGTCGTTTAATGGTCTTAAGTCGCCGTGGCGGCAATGCCAGGGACTACAACCACCTTAATATGGTGCGCCATAAAGACTGCGATACCGACCATTTCCCCCTCCTGTTAGACTGGCTGCAGCAGGCCTAGCCATAGTTTTGGTGGAATATATTTCACCCTACGTGGGGTGGATCGCGATCCACCATCATCCCTGGCACCGTAGAAAGTGAGATTTATTGATATTTTATGATCAATGATGAACTTGTTAGTATGACCTGAGTCATAGCCCTCACAGCAATTGTGGTTGCCTGCATTGGGAATCCGCTTATTGTTGGCGACACCGCTGATACTAGCTACACTAGGAGTGCATGTATTATTTGCACATTATTTAAGATGGAAGCTGGACTAACAGGCTAAGACCTGCAGCAAACTTAATTTAACCCCCGGGCAATTGGAGATCCCTATGTCTAAGTCCTCAAACAAAACCCACATCGCAGCCGCTTTAGGTGCTGCATTCCTTGCAACTTCAGTTGCTCCCATCGCGTCTGCTGACGTTAACCCATTTTCAGCTACCCAGCTAAATGCCGGTTATGATCTGGCCAACTATGGCGACCACGAAGGTAAATGTGGCGAAGGTAAATGTGGTGGCGATAAAGCCGACAAAGAAGGCAAGTGCGGTGAAGGCAAGTGCGGCGGTGATAAAGCCGACAAAGAAGGCAAGTGTGGTGAAGGTAAATGCGGCGGTGATAAGGCTGGCAAAGAAGGTAAATGTGGTGAAGGTAAGTGTGGTGGCTAAGCATTATGCTTAACCTATCGCTTATCATTTCCTGAAAACATCGTCATTCCCGCGAAGGCGGGAATCTAGCCTGCCTACTTATGCTGTTATTTCCGCTAAAGCGGAAATTGACAGCACTGGATTCCCGCCTTCGCGGGAATGACGTGTGTTCTAGTACTGACGTTTATTGATCATTCTTCCATGCATAAAACTTTAAAACCCAATACAGCAGGTCTTGGCTTACGCAGAGCCCTGATGGATCCATTGGCAGATTTACCCGACGGTGCCCTCGACTTTATGGAAGTCGCTCCAGAAAACTGGATTAACCTGGGTGGTCGGCTCAAAAAACAATTTCGACAATTCTCTGAACGCTATCCTATTCACCTGCACGGTTTATCCCTCAATATTGGCGGCGTAGCCCCGTTGGATGAAGAGCTGCTGCAAGCTATCAAAGCGTTTATGGATGAGCATCACTGTCCTATTTACACTGAGCATCTCACCTACTGTGGTGACGATGGTCATCTTTACGATTTAATGCCAATTCCCTTTACTGAAGAAGCGTTGAAGCATGTAGCTGCCAGGGTAAAACGGGTACAAGATGTTTTGGGCCAGCGCATTGCCCTGGAAAATGCCTCTTATTATTGTGCGCCGGACCAGCAGATGTCCGAGAGCGAATTTATTAATGCAGTGCTGGCGGAGGCAGATTGTGATTTATTATTAGATGTTAATAATATCTATGTGAACAGTATTAATCACCACTATGACCCCTACCAGTTTTTAGCCAGCCTGCCATTACACAAAGCCCGTTATATTCATATAGCAGGGCATTATGATGAAGCGGAAGATTTACGGGTAGATACCCACGGTGCCGATGTGATTGACCCGGTATGGGATATTCTCAGGGCTGCCTACCAGCATTGTGGCCCCTTACCCACCTTGTTAGAACGCGACTTTAACTTTCCTGCGGTTGAGGAATTATTAGCCGAAGTGGACATGATTCGCTCATATCAAACCGCCTTTAATCCCAGTGAAAAGGTGGCACAGTAAGATGAGTTTAGACTCAGTGCAGCGCCAACTGGCCTCCCATATTCGCAACCCTGAAAAAGTGGCTGGACCTCAAGGGGTTGAGCCTCGCCGCCTAAAGATCTATCAGGACCTGTTTTACAAAAATATTGAAAACTTTATCGCCAACGGTTTCCCTATATTACGCAGCCTTGTTGACGACGAAGCCTGGCATGCCATGGTCAGGGATTTTATGGTTCATCACCAGTGTCATACTCCTTACTTTTTGGAAATCAGCCAGGAGTTTTTGCTGTATTTGCAAAACCAGCGTCAGTGGCAAGCTGGTTACCCGGTGTTTATGCAGGAGCTGGCTCATTATGAATGGGTAGAGCTGGCATTGGATGTGGCGGACGAAGACCTGGCCAACTTTGAGGGTGACCCGCAAGGGGATTTGCTAACGGCTTTGCCCGAAGTATCGCCCCTGGCCTGGTCACTGGCTTACCAGTTTCCCGTGCACCAAATCGGTGTGCAGTTCCAACCCACTCAGCCCGGTGAGCAGCCCACGTTCCTTGTTGTCTACCGCAACCGGGACGATAAGGTGGGCTTTATGGAAGCTAATTCGGTGACGGCCAGACTGCTGGAATTACTACAGTCAGACGAGGCGGTATCTGGCCAGCAAGTTCTGGAGCAAATAGCTCAGGAAATACAGCATCCCGAGCCGCAACAAGTTGTAGCCGGTGGCTTGGTTATTCTTCAGGAGCTGCTCTCTCTCGATATTATTTTGGGCACAAAATAATCATATAGCCCTCCTGATGTTAAATCCGGCTCTTTTTCTCGGGCTATAGCCCATAGAATACTGGAAACTCGGTTTTGTTTAGATTATTGTTGCCTGCTTAGCGGGGAAAGGGCCGTTGCCAGGTCCATAAGACTATAAATATCGGATAAAAAGAATAGATGATTGGCACAGGGGTATTTTACAAGACCAGGGCGCAGGGCTTAACGGCCATGTTACCTTTACTGCTGTCTTTATTATTGCTGCTTTCAACGGTCGCCACCGCCGAAGCTCAAACTCCGCAAGAGGATGGAGATGCCCGCTTCTGGGAAGTGTGGAATGCCTATATCGTTGAGTTAGTGGAGCAGGAATTATCCACCCCGGACCCCTGGGAGCCACTCAACCGCAAGATTTTCGCCTTTAATGATTTCGCCGACCGCTATGCATTAACCCCTGTAGCCAAAACCTATCAGTTTATTACCCCTGACCCGCTGGAAGCCGGTATTGGTAATATGTTTTCCAACCTGTTTGAAATTACCACCATCCTTAATGACCTGTTGCAGCTTAAGTTTGGCCAGGCTGCCTCGGATGCCGGGCGATTTTTATTAAACTCCACGGTTGGTCTGTTGGGGCTATTTGATGTGGCCACACCGGTCGGCTTAGAGAAGCATGAAGAGGACTTTGGCCAAACACTGGGTTATTGGGGCATGGGCTCAGGTCCCTATATCGTCGTGCCTATTATTGGTTCTTATACCCTGCGTGATGGTGTGGGTGCCTATATCGATAGTTACAGTGACTATGTCACTGATCTCAACCATATCCCCACCCGCAATCAGCTATGGTTGATGAGGAATATCGACAATCGAGCAAGGCTATTTGCTGCTGAGGAATTGATTACCGGTGATCGCTACACTTTTATTCGCGACGCCTATTTGCAGCGCCGGGAATATTTGGTCAACGATGGTGTGGTGGTGGATAGTTTCGGTGAAGAAGACTGGGATGACGAAGGCGACTGGGACGAAGAGTAGGGGGCGGGTGGATTAAAATCCACCATCCCTGCCGGATTACGCTACGCTAATCCAACCTACCTAATCACGGATTTCTTTAATCGACAGCCCAATACTAAACTGCCCATCCTCTGTTGGCTCAATCCTGGATACTTCTGCGGTGGCATTAAAGGGCAGATGGGTTTCACCCTGCTGGGCAATAGAGACTTCCAATTTAGACCCTGGCTCAAAAGACTGTTCTGACCGCACGTACATACCCGCACCACTCAGGTCTTTACAGATACCCTCATAGTCTTGCCCATTCTGGCGCATCGTCAGCTGAGAATTAATCTTCATGCGAATAAAATCGCGTTTTTCGTTATAGCTTCTCTCACTACAGTTTTTTTCATTGATCGACATAAAAACACCCTTATCGCATATCCCGTTGCATTTATAGTACGACAGCCAAGCCGCGTCAATCCACAGCATTGAGCACTGGTTTATATTTTGGCAAATTTCTTTCATTGTCAGCGCTTTTAGGTTGCACAGCCTGCTGCTTAAGAGTAGTGTTCTGCGGCAACAATAAACACCCGTGATAGAGCAATGACTACTGCAGTCCCGTCTATTTTATTGATTGATACTAACGCCAGTGAGCGTGAAGCCTATGCCGCCTATCTTAAGCAGCAGGGTTATAGCGTTTATGGCACTGCCGACCTTCAGCAAGCCTACAGCATTGTTGAACAACATAGCCCCCAGCTTGTCCTCTGTGACTTAAATGTTCCAACACTGAGCGAGCAAACGATATTACAAGCCATCCAGTCAAATTTTACCCATTGCCCGGTCATCGTGATGTCCAGCGGCGGGGTAATGGCGGATGTGTTGGCGGCTTTGCGCCACGGTGTCAGTGATTTTCTGGTTCGCCCCCTGGCCGATATGGAGGTACTGGCTCACGCGGCTAAGCGGGCTCTGGAACAGAGCCAGTTACGCCAGCAAAACCAGGACTACCGCGAGCAGTTGGAGCGCACAAACCAGGAACTACAAGCCAGCCTGCAACTGCTTGAGCAGGACCAGCTTGCCGGCAAGCAGGTGCAGCGCAAAATGCTACCTGCTAATAACAAGCAGTTTGGCAATATCACCTTTAGTCGCCGCATCGTACCCTCAGTTTATATCAGCGGTGATTTTATCGACTACTTTACCGTGGGTGATGACTATGTGGTGTTCTTTATCGCCGACGTCTCTGGCCATGGGGCATCTTCGGCCTTCCTGACGGTGTTATTAAAAAATATGTTTGCCCGCAAGCGCAGCGACTTTTTTCACCGGGATGACAATACCATCCTGTCACCGGTGGGTATGTTGGATGTTGCCAATCGCAACTTGCTCAATACCAGTATCGGCAAGCATGCAACTCTGTGTGTGGGGGTGATAAACCTCAAAGATAATAGTCTGCTCTACAGTGTTGCTGGCCATCTGCCATTGCCGATTATGGCGGCAGGGGGAGAAGCCAATTATTTACACTGTGAAGGTATGCCAGTTGGCTTGTTTGAGCATGCGCACTATTCAGAAAACACGCTATTATTACCAGAGAATTTTGTTATGACCTTTTTTTCTGATGGTATATTAGAGGTTGTTGAGGCAGAGGGTGTTATCGCCCAGGAGCAGTTCCTGTTAGATAAATTGCAAACTGCCCCCGATAGTATTGACAGTATTGTTGATGCATTGGGATTGAACGAATTAGTAGAGGCACCGGATGATATCGCTGTGTTATTGATATCCCGTTAAAGTAGTAGGTAGTAGCGTCATGCAAGCAGGTAAGATACTGGTAGCACAACATCAAGCGACATTCGTCATCAAGCTGGTTGGCGATGTGCGGCTGACTTTGTGTACTACCATTGACGATTATTTTACCCAGATGTTTTCCAGCCCTTCGATTGATGGTGTGGTTATAGACCTGTCAGAAGCTGAAGGTATAGATAGCACCTCACTGGGCATGCTGGCCAAATTAGCCGTGCAAGCCAAACAGCTTTATCGCCTGGTACCAATAATCCTTTCCCCCAACCCCAACATTACTCGCCTGTTAGACAGCATGGGGTTTAACCAAGTGTTTGATATTCACCAGAATCTCGATGACCAGGCCTGTGATAATTTAGGCGAATTACCGATGAAGTCCGCCGATGAAGCGGGCTGTCGCAGCAAGGTGATAGAAGCCCACCGGATTTTGATGGATCTTAATGAAAGTAATCGGGAAACCTTTTCTTCTTTAGTAACTACCCTGGAAACCGCTTTCTAATAGTTATCAGTTTTTATAATAGTTAACTTTTGCAGATAGAGCGGTGATAATAGTGCTTCTGATAATAACAGTCTATGCGCTAGCGTTTAACCTATGGCTTCTCTAACCACAAACCCCGATAGTTTTCGTGATTTATTGCGTAGCGATACCCCCTTTCTTGATGTGCGGGCTGAGCTGGAGTTTGCTGCTGGAACACTGCCAGGCTCCTTTAACATCCCGATTCTAAATAATGATGAGCGCCATCAGGTGGGGACCTGTTACAAACAGCAAGGGCAGGCGCAGGCGATAGAGTTGGGGCATCAACTGGTTAGTGGTGATACCAAACAACAGCGTATAGCGCGCTGGTGCCAGTTTGCCAAAGACAACCCAAACGCTCACCTCTATTGCTGGCGAGGTGGTATGCGTTCCAACCTAACGCAACAGTGGATGCAACAAGCGGGTGTGGATATTCCCCTTATTGAGGGAGGCTACAAAGCACTGCGCCGGGTATTACTGGATGAGATAGAAGCGACCACCCATTCCCCAATGATCATTATCGGCGGCAAAACCGGCACCGCTAAAACTCCGTTGATTAATGAACTGGCTACCGGTATTGATCTTGAAGGCTTTGCCCATCATCGCGGTTCCAGTTTTGGTCGTCGGGTTGAAGAACCTCCCTGCCAGGTTAATTTTGAAAATCGTTTGGCGATTGAGTTGCTAAAAAAGCGGCATGCTTTTAACCATCACCCACTATGTTTTGAAGATGAAAGTCGAATGATTGGGCCAATCAGCTTACCCCATAATTTATGGCTGGCGATGTGTGAAACCCCTATTGCTGTGGTGGAAATGTCACTGGAATTTCGTGTTCAACGTATTTTGCAGGAATATGTTGTGGAGATGGAGCAGGAGCACCTGGCTGTAGATACTGAGCAAGGCTATCAAAACTATCGCCAGCATTTATTAGCGAGCTTATACCGTATTCGCAAGCGCCTGGGCTCAGAGCGTTATCAACAATTAGAAAAAGTCATGAGCGGTGCGCTAGACCAACAGCAAAGCAGCGGTGATGTCTCAGCCCATGAAGCATGGATTGAAACCTTGCTGGTCGACTACTACGACCCTATGTATGAACACCAACTGCAAAACAAACAGTCCCGCATTCAATTTAGCGGTGATTACCAACAAGTTGCAGCATGGGTTTCTACCCAGCAGTATACTGATTAATAGAGCGGTTAAAGGGAATTGGCTTTACTCAACAAGAAATTCAGTTGCAGCACTTCGGTCGCTGGTAATCGGCTATCCATCAGGTTTTGGACCCACTCAGCGTAGGCCTGTGCCATTTCCTGGTGCAATTGCCGGCCACCCATAGTCATACTGATTTCAGTCAGGCGCCGATCTTTGCGATTGCTGCGTCTCTCCAGCAGATCTTCGTTTGCCATCCGCTCAACGAGTTTAGTGATATTGCCATTGGAAGCCAGTAGCTGGTTGGCTACTTTACCTATGGATTGCCAGGGATCTTCGCCCTTGGCCAATTGGGACAATAAATCAAAACGGGTAAAGCTTTGATTAAAGTGTTTGCGAAAACGCTGGTTTATTTCCTGCTCGAAGCTTTTTGAGCAGCGTAGAAGTTGCTGGGTAAACTCAAGGTAAATTTGTTGCCCTTGTGGTAAGTCCTGTTTCGTTGTTGTGTCCATGCTTGCAGTCCATATGGCCTAATTATCAATTATTAAAATATCCTTACTTACATGTAAATAAAATTCAAAAATCCTTTTCTGCAACCTCTTAGTGCTGATTAGTATAAACCATACCTCATAATAGTGATAAAAAACATACCCCATTATACCTACTAACACTTTTATTTAGCTCTATTGTTTATTTGACTCTGGGACTACGCATGGTAACAAATTCTTCAGCGGCGGTTGGGTGAATGCCAATCGTGTTGTCAAAAATCGCTTTTGTGGCGCCAGCTTTCATCGCTACAGCCATACCTTGAATAATTTCACCGGCATCTTCGCCTGCCATATGAATACCCACTACTCGGTCGGAGGCCGTATCCACAATAAGCTTCATATAGGTACGTTCTGCTCTACCGCCAATGGTATGTTTCATAGCGCGGAACTCAGAATCGTAAACGGTAATATCTGAATATTTTTTTCTTGCCGCTTCTTCAGATAATCCACAAGTACCAATATTAGGCTGGCAAAAAACAGCGGTTGGAATAGTGTCGTAATCTACGGTGGTGGCTTCGTTGTTATACAGTGTTTTTGCGAATGCCATACCTTCTGCCAGAGCCACTGGAGTTAGTTCCATACCGCCGGTAATATCTCCCAAAGCATAAATGTTAGATTCACTGGTTTGAAAGTTTTCACCGATTTTAATGGTGCCGTTATCGTTAAGTGCCACGTCGACATTATCAAAACCTAAATTTTGTAAATGAGGCTTGCGGCCGGTGGCATATAAAATAGCGTCAGCTACTATTGAACTTCCATCTTCCAAAAGTGCTGTTAAACTACCGTCAGCCTGTTTTTCTATGGTGGCGATATTACTGTTAAAACGCAGGTCTATGCCGGAAGCGGCAATTTCTTTTGCGGCAAACTCTCTAATATCCTGATCAAAACCACGTAAAAACAATGGGCCGCGATAAAGTTGTGTGGTCTGTGCACCAAGGCCATTAAAAATCCCCGCGAATTCTACGGCTATATAACCACCTCCAACCACTAACATACGTTTAGGGAATTCCTCCAGGTCAAAAACTTCATTAGAGCTAATGGCATATTCGCTGCCTGGAAATTCAGGAATATAGGGCCAGGTGCCGGTGGCAATCATAATGCGCTCTGCCGTGTATTGCTGGTCATTAACCGCAACAGTGTGATTATCGACAAAGCGTCCACGGCCATCAATAACGGTTACACCGGCGCCGCCCAGCATAGTGTCGTAGACCCCGTTTAAGCGGGAGATTTCTTCGATCTTGTTATCACGTAGTGTTGGCCAGTCAAATTCGGGAGCACTGGTACTCCAGCCAAAGCCCTGGGCGTCTTTAAATGCATTGCGATACTCTGAGGCATAGACATACAGTTTTTTGGGTACGCAGCCTACATTGACGCAGGTGCCACCCATATAACGATCTTCTATAACCGCCACTTTGGCGCCGAAGGAGGCGGCCATGCGGCTGGCCCTAACACCGCCAGAACCGGCACCAATAATAAGCAGGTCAAAGTCGTATTGATGTGTACTCACAGTATTTCTCCGTAATGTTTTCAGTTTGTTATTGCGCAGTGGTGAGGATATTAGTGCCTCAAGGCAAAAATATAAACTTGTTAATCACTATTTGTTTCTTTGCGCTTGCGGTGTACTCCGCAAATGCAAGCGGTGCCGTAATTGCCGCGAGCCCTGGTCAACAAGGATATTTAACAGTGCACTGACAGCAATCAGTATTACTGCAACATCCAGCCGAAAGCTCTCAAACGCGCTATCAATATAAAAACCCAGGGTATGCACGCCAAGTATCCCCAAAATAGCACTCTCTCTTAAGATGACCTCCCAGCGGTAACAAAGAAAGGCTAAAAATTGCCCGTATATGCGCGGCATAATTTCAAAACAATAACGATGAAAGCCCTTACTGGCATCCAGTCGCAACGTTATTTGATGGCTATGGCGACTGATTAGGTTGGCGATAATAGCGCCATTATGAATAGCCAGTGCAATAATTGCGGGCAGCATGGATGGCCCTAACAGAAGTAATAAGGCGAAAGCGATAATCAGTTCAGGGGTTGAGCGCAAAATCACCAAAGCCAGGTGACTGCTAAAACGAATCGGTAGAGAAAAGAATTGCCGGGAACTAAAAGGAAACAGACAAAGAGCAATTACGGCGGTGAGCAGTAAGGCAATTTGGGTAACCACCAGAGTGTTGCCAATACCTGGCCCTATTTCAGTACTGCCTAAATGACTAAGCCAATATAAAATGCCGTTAATATCTTCGCCATTTCGAATCGGCAGGGGGATGATATCGTGGAGAAAATGACTGGCCAGTGAGAGTTGTAGGCCCTCTTGCCCCCACAAACTAAATAGCGCAACCGCAAAATACAGTGGCAACAATGTGGGCCGCATCCACCAGCGCAGTGATGCAATCATAATATAGAAAATAAACAGAATACCGGCGGCCTGGCTGTAAAGGCCTTGCATAAAAGCCGTTTCCAAATGAAAACCCAGGGTAGGCAGACCAATAAAACCTAATACAGTGCTGGAACGTAGGCCGCACTCTAATCGGTATAGGCTATAGCTGCGAAAATGCGGCAACAGTTGTGGCCACTGAGCATAAAAAAAATGACTAAAACGATCGCTGTGTCTGGGGGCAACGGCTTGGGATTGGTGCTCTTCAATAATTTCAGCAAAAACTTTGGCAAAGATACCGGTATAGGGCAGGGCAATAGCCAAATAACCTGCTAGTGGGTGAATACCAATCAGTTGAATAAATAGCAGCCCCCAAAATAATTCATGTACAGAGCGAATGGCGGCACATAAAGAGCGCAGCCATAACTGGTGAAAGAACAGACTTAAAAAAAGTCCGCCCACCGCCGCTGTGCACACCGCTAAAAAAGCGTAGCTAAATGTTTGCGCAATAGCGGCAATCAGTTCGTCAAAAGGTAATAGCGTAGGTTGAAAAAATCCTCCCGCCATTGCCGCAAATTCCTGCCATGGGCTGCGGTTGCTGATTTCAATATCGGCAAAGGGTAAACATAACAGGGCCGCCGCCAGCAATAACAGAAAACTGCGAATACCTGTGGGCAGATGATAGCGCGGTGCGCTAATCATGGTCGTAAAGGGGCTCTAGTTGGTCGGGGGTGATATTATCAGGGTGGTCGTTTAAAACGATTTTTCCCTGTTGAATACCAATAATCCTGTCGGCAAAAGCCAATGCTTGTTGGGTGTCATGCAGGGCGATCACACAACTTTGGCTATGTTGTTGGCTATGTTGTTCGCTATGTTGTAACAACGCTGAGATAACCGTGTCGGCCATGGTTTTATCCAGGCTGGAAGCGGGTTCATCGGCAAGGATAATATCAGCCTGGCTGTAAATGGCTCGGGCAATGGCAACCCTTTGTTGTTGCCCGCCGGATAGTTGGCTAACGGTTTTATAAAGTTGCTGGTCCAGGTTAAAGCTGCCTAACAGCTTGCTTATCGCTTCAACATGTTTAGGACGTGGCCACAGTAAATTGATTAAGTTATAGCTTCGTGAGTGTTGGTCCAGTCGGCCCATATAGATATTGTGAAAGACCGAGAGTTTGTCCACCAGCCCCAACTGCTGTGGCACCCAGCCAACGCGATGATCCGTGTTGCTGAGATGTTGGTAGATCAGTTTCAGTAAGGTTGATTTACCCGCGCCACTTTTCCCCAGCAAGGCAATGCGCTCTCCTTGATGAAGCTCCAATGTGACCTCATCTAACACCCGTTGCTGCTGATAAAAAACTTCAGCATTTTCAAGGCGGAGTAAAGGTTGTGGCGAGGGGGTCATTGCTTAGTCCAGCAAGCCAATGGCGCGGGCGGTATCTTCAATAGCTTGATAATCCTTATTGCTGGCCGGCACAAAAGCTTTTCTGGGGAAGGCGTTAAGTAATTCCGGGTTTTTCATATCGAGCAGGGCTTGTTTTACTTTTTGTTTAAAGCCTTCTCCCCATCGTTTGTCTACATCGCCCCTGACAGTCCACTGATAATCAGGATAATGGGGTGTAGTCCATATAATACTGACTTTATCCAAATCGACTTTCCCTGCGGCTAATTCTTTTAACCAGACCTGGTAATTTAATGCCCCCAACTGATAGCTACCACTTTGTACCAACGCAATAGTGCGTGAATGGTTGCCAGAAAACCCGACCCGGCTAAACAGTTGCTCAGGGCTTTGTTGAAATTGCTGTTGTAAATAATACTCCGGCATCAGGCGTCCCGATGTTGAGCTTTTAGAGCCAAAGGTAAAGGTCATGCCTTTAATGTTTTCGCTAAGCTGTGCACCGTTAATAAGCCCAGTGCTGTGGTGGGCTATAAAATAACTTTTAAATTCGGGGTCTTCGGCCCCTTGGGCAATGGCTGCTGATCCCGGCGTTAGGCGTCGGGCTTGTACGCCGGTTAAACCACCAAACCAGGCCAGTTGTACCTGGTCATTGCGAAAGGCGCTAACGGCGGCGGCATAAGATTTTACCGGAACATATTTTACTGCTACGCCCAGTTGTTGTTCCAGATAGTCGGCTACTTTAGAAAAGCGGGCGTTTAACCGGGTTTCATCGGCATCGGGGATCGCGGTAAAGACAAAAGTCTCGGCGGCGGCAGTGCTGCAGAGTAATAAGGTCAGTAAGGTTTTCGATAGTTTGCTAATCATAATTTCTCTACAGTTTGTAAGGTAATATGGTTGCGGTTGTCGATGTGGCCAATAATGGCAGCATGGGGACAATCACTGTGTTGTAGTGCTTGCAGGCAGTCGTCAGCCCTGTCGGCATCAATCGCCGCTAATAAACCGCCTGCAGTTTGTGGATCAAACAGCAGTGGAAAAAAGCTATGGGTTTTAAAGTCATCAGCATTGCTTAGCCCTTGCTGCGCTTTGGCATTATCCGGGTGCAGTGAGCTTAACCAGCCATTGCCCGCGCATTCGGCGGCGCCATTTAACACGGGTAATTGATCAAGTTCAAGGCTGGCACCGCAGTCTGTGGGTTTTAGCATTTCTAATAAATGGCCTAGCAAACCAAAGCCGGTAATATCAGTACAGGCGGTGGCACCATGGTGGTAAATAATCTCTGCCGCGTTTTTATTGCTGATGAGCATTTGCGCAATAGCTTGATCTATCCAGCGGCCCTGTGCCTGTCCCTGCATATTGGCGGCCAGCAAGGTGCCAGTGCCTAATGGCTTGGTGAGTATTAGCGCCTGGCCTTGCTGGAGATTACCTTTGGTCAGTAGTTGCCCTTTATCAGCCACACCATTTACCGATAGGCCAAAACCCAGTTCAGCGCCTTCACTACTATGCCCACCGATTAAAGCCGTGTTCTGTTCGTTAAGACTGTCTACCGCGCCACTCATCATTTGCAACAAAGTATCTTCCGTCAACGTTTCGCTGGCATAAGGAATGGTTGCTATCGCGAGGGCAGAGTGGGGTGTTGCACCCATGGCGTAAATATCACTGAGGCAATGGTTGGTGGCAATACGTCCAAGCAAGTAAGGGTCATCAATAAAGGCGCGAAAATAATCAACGGTTTGCAACCATTGTTTATTAGCCGGTGGTGTAATAACAGCGGCATCATCGGGAGCATTAAGGCCAATGGGGGTGTCAGGGTTATCGGTAATATTCAGTTGTGCCATCACGCGATTAAGAATTTGATGACCCACCTTGGCGCCGCAACCACCGCAACGCATGGCGACTTCATCTGCTGGCATTTTGGTGGTTTTAGTTGTATTGGGCAGCTGTTGGTACTGGGCCATAAAGGCTCGATCAATACGATCTTTCCAGCGCCATAACCATTGCCCTGAAACGCTCAATGGCCCTCTTGAGGCAATCGCCTGTTTATCCCCGGTCATTAATAAACTGAGAAATTGCCGCTGCGGTCGATAGGGTAATAGTGCCTGTCCCATAATAGCCCGGCGCAGGTTGTTGCTTAAATGTTTGCCGGCACGCACGGCATAGACACCACTTTTAGCCAGGGGCTGCTGGCTAAAGTCTGCAATATCTCCGGCAGCAAATACATTGGGGTGTGAGGTGCTTTGCAGGTATGGGTTAACGCTGATAAACCCCTGTGAATCACAGGCCAGCCCCGTTTGTTGTGGCCACTGCGGGCTGCCGGCATGAATCGCCCAAATGATTTCGTCGGCCTTGCTGTTCTGGGCGTTATTAAAATTAAGCTGGTATTCCTTGTCGATTTTTTCAACACTGGCTACTGTGTGCTGAACTTTCAGGGTGATGCCTCGCTGCTGCAGTAGCGCTGTCATTTTTTTCCGTGTACGGGGGTTATGGGTTGGCAGTATTTCATTGGTGCCGCAGTAAAGGGTGAAGTGTGGGCTTTTGCTGCTACCGTTGCGCTGTTGCCATTGGTACTGGCAGGCCAGGGCGACTTCAGCGCTGGCGGCGCCACCGCCAATAATGGCGACCTTAGATGCTGGCGTTAACTGGGAGGCTGTCTGTTCCCAGCGGGCTAAAAAAACGTCGATGGGTTTAACCGCAATGCCATAATTTTCGGCACCAGGTATGCTTTGAGTAGCCGGTTGCGAACCAATATTGATGGATAACCAGTCATAGCGAATTGGGCTGCGGTCGTGGCAAAGCACCTGTTGCTGCTCCAGATCGATATCGCTGACCTGGGATTGGAAGAAGCGAACCTGGGCAAACTGGCATAGCTTGCGCAGATCGATATGGGCTTCATCATACTGGTAGTGGCCGGCAATCATGCCGGGCATCATGCCGGAGTAGGGGGTATGGCTGTCTTTACTGATAACCGTAACCCGCAGGCCCGGCACAGGGTTCATCCCCAGTTGTTTGATCACCGCCAGGTGGCTGTGGCCACCGCCAACCAGTACCAGATCAGTAGTGTTAACTTGAGATGTTGTTGAGTCCATATACCCTTTAAAGCTTATTCAGTAAAAAGCTTGTTATTCAGGGGCTTAGCTTAACAGGCTGTAGCCAAATGACACAATTGGTACCTACGGTTGGTGCATGGGGTGATACCTCATGGTCATCATTCGCAGGTAAAATGCTTGTTATTCTGGTTATTGCTATAATTCACGGCTCACGAGCTAACAATATTAAGAAATGCTGGAGTTTGATTATGATCGGTCAGATGATGAATTCGCCTTTAACCATTACGTCATTAATGGCGTTTGGCGAGAAGGTCTATGCCAATTCTGAAATAGTGTCGGTAACAGCGGATAACCCCTTATTTCGCTACACCTTTGCGGATGCCTTTAAACGTACCCGCCAGCTGGCCAATGCTCTGAACACCCTGGGAGCCAAGCCCGGCGATTGCATTGGCACCCTGGCCTGGAATGACCACCGTCATTTTGAATTGTATTATGGGGTGAGCTGTTCCGGCATGATTTGCCACACCATGAACCCCCGCCTTTTCCCCGAGCAAATTGACTACATCATTAACCACGCCGAAGACCAATTTATATTTACAGATATTCTCTTTTTACCGCTGCTTGAGAGCTTAAAAGATCGTTTGAGCACGGTTAAGGGCATTATCGTACTGACCGACGAGGCCCATATGCCAGACACATCGCTGGAAGATGTGTACTGCTATGAGACGCTTTTAGCCGCCGAGACCGATGCCTTTAGCTGGCCAGAAATTAATGAATTAGATGCTTCCAGCCTGTGTTATACCTCGGGTACTACTGGTAATCCGAAGGGAGTTCTATACAATCACCGCTCCACCGTATTGCATGCTTTAACGGGTAACCAGCCGAGCGTTATGGGGCTTGGAGAAAACGATGCTGTGTTGCCCATTGTGCCTATGTTTCATGTCAATGCATGGGGCATTCCTTACGGTAGTGTTATCACCGGATCAAAGATGGTTTTCCCCGGCCCCAAGATGGCCGATGGCGAAGCACTAACCACACTGATCAATGAAGAAAACGTCACCTACTCGGCAGGTGTGCCAACCATATGGTTGGCTTTACTCGACTACCTTAAGCAGTCGGGTAAATCCATAGAGCCACTGAAGCGAGTGACGGTAGGTGGTGCCGCTTGCCCACTATCCATCATGGAAGATTTTGATAAGTACGGCGTTTACACTCATGTTGGTTGGGGTATGACCGAAATGAGCCCGCTGGGTAGCTACAATGGCGAGCTGGACCGCGAAGCATTAGGTGAAGAAGAATTTGCCCGTTTAAGAGTCAAAGCGGGGCGCTGTATCTACGGCGTAGAAATGAAAATTACGGATGAAGACAATAATGAGCAGCCCTGGGATGGTGAAGCTTTTGGTTCATTAAAAGTACGCGGCCCCTGGATTTGCGATAGCTACTTCAAAATGAAAGATAGCGATTCCCATGATGCCGATGGTTGGTTTGATACTGGTGATGTTGCCACCATTGACCCTACCGGGATGATGCAAATTACTGACCGCAGCAAAGATGTTATTAAGTCCGGTGGTGAGTGGATCAGTTCCATCGATCTGGAAAATACCGCTGTTAATCATCCCTCTGTGGTTGAGGCAGCAGTCATTGGTTTATACCACGAGAAGTGGACCGAGCGTCCTTTATTGTTAGTGACTAAACAGCCCGGTGCCGAGTTAAGCAGAGAAGAGATGCTGGCCTGGTTTAAAGGTAAGGTAGCCACCTGGTGGATACCAGACGATTGTTTATTTGTTGAAGAGCTGCCCCATACCGCTACCGGCAAGCTCAGTAAAAAAGATTTACGTGAGCAATATAAAGATTACCGATTCCCCACTACTTAAGTTGGAGTTGGCGTTAAAACTAAAATTTAAAACATTGAACCTGAAACACCGTTTGGAGAAGTATAGCTATGTCTGATTACGTTGCACCCATTAAAGAAATGAGTTTTGTACTCAATGAGCTGGCGGGCTTATCTGAAGTATGTGAACTACCGCGCTTTGAAGATTCCAGCGCAGATGTGGTCGATGCCGTTCTTGAAGAAGCCGGCAAATTTGCCGGCGGTGTGCTGGCACCTTTAAATACCGTTGGCGATAACAATGGCGCCCGATGTGTTGATAATGCGGTACAGGAAACCGAAGGTTTTGCCGGTGCCTACCAACAGTTTGTTGAAGGTGGCTGGGTGGCCTTGCCCTGTAACCCCGAGTTTGGCGGCATGGGCTTACCGGAAAGTGTCGGTATGGCCAGTATGGAAATGTGGAATGCGGCCAATATGGGCTTTAGCCTGTGTCCGCTTCTTGGACAGGGTGCGATTGGAGCTATCGAAGCTCACGCCAGCGATGCATTAAAAGCGACCTATCTGGAAAAAATGGTTTCTGGTGAATGGACCGGAACCATGAACCTGACTGAACCACAGGCCGGCTCCGATTTGGCGGTAGTGCGTTCAAAGGCAATCCCCAACGGTGACCACTATCTGGTTAGTGGCACCAAGATTTATATCAGCTGGGGTGACCACCAGATGACAGACAATGTGATCCACCTGGTATTGGCCCGTACACCGGATGCCCCGGAAGGGGTTAAAGGTATTTCCCTGTTTATAGTGCCCAAATTTTTAGTCAATGAAGACGGCTCTATCGGTGAGCGCAACGACGCTTATGCGGTAGGCGTTGAGCATAAATTAGGCATCCACAGTAGCCCGACCTGTGTAATGAGCTTTGGCGATAACGGCGGAGCTGTGGGCTATTTGGTCGGTGAAGAAAATAAAGGCCTGGCCTATATGTTTACCATGATGAACCATGCCCGGTTAAATGTAGGTGTCCAGGGCGTTGCTATTTCCGATCGCGCTTATCAGCATGCGGTGGTTTATGCTAACGATCGTGTTCAGGGCTTGGCTCCGGGAGACAAAGAGAAAGGTACCATTATTCGTCACCCGGATATTCGCCGTATGTTGATGGTGATGCGTTCTATGACGGAAGCTTCCCGTGCAATATGTTATGTGGCTGCTTCAGCCTTTGATATGGCCCATCATGGTACAGATCAGGAACAGCGCCAATTGGCCAATGCTCGCGGCGAATTATTAACGCCCATTGCCAAGGGGTGGTCCACTGAGATTGCCCAGGAAGTGACTTCCCTGGGGATACAAATTCACGGCGGTATGGGCTTTGTTGAAGAAACCGGTGCTGCCCAGTATTACCGTGATGCCCGTATTACTACTATCTATGAAGGCACTACCGGTATTCAAGCCAATGATTTAATTGGCCGTAAACTGATTCGTGATAAGGGTCAGGAGTTCGCGCGCTTGATTGCCGAAATCCGTGAAACGCAGGCGGAAGTAACAGCCAGTGGTGATGACATGGCCGCTATAGCCAAGTCTTTAGCTGAGGGTGCAGACTCTCTGGAGCAGCTAGCCAATTGGGTGGTTGAGCACCATAGGGACAACCCGCAATTACCTGGCGCAGTTGCGGTTAACTTTATGATGGCTGCGGGTACTGTAATCGGCGGCTGGTTACTGGCCAAAGGTGCATTAGTCGCCTCAGCTAAGTTGTCAGAAGATGAGAGTTTCTTCGGCGCCAAAATAATTACCGCCAAATTCTATGCCGAACAAATTATGCCAAGGGCAGCAGCGCACGTAAAAATGGCCGAATCGGGCAGTGCTATGACGATGGCATTAGCAGATGATCAGTTCTAATTCTAATAATTTAAATCTGGAGTGACTCTGCTATGAGTGATTTTAAAAAGTGGGAGTGTGTGATCTGCGGTTATATCTACGATGAGGCCTTAGGTGCGCCGGATGATGATATTGCTGCGGGTACCAAGTGGGAGGATGTTCCGGAAGACTGGGAGTGTCCTGACTGTGGTGTTGGTAAGTCGGACTTTGAGATGGTTGAAATCTGAAGTCCCATTGTTAAAACGCCCCGTCCCGCGAACAAGGTGTACGTTGTATAGCCGCTGCTAATTAGTGGTGATACAAATGTGATTCCAACTCATAAAGCAGGGACCGCAAGTGCTTTAGCTCGCGTTCCCTAATCTGGCTTAACTCCCGGGTCTTGGTAACTAACAGATCTAATTCATCGGCGGTAATGTGTTGGGTGGCGGCTCGGGCCAGGATTTCCTCAACGTTGATTTTTTCACTTTGCATAATGGCTGGCTCCCTTTCTACTGCTTATCTTTAAGTGTAGAAGCTTTGGAGAGAGCCGTGTTAGTAATAACTCGGGTTATTAGATTGTTGGGCTATTACTACTGGGTGGGGTGAGTAGCTCTATTGCATATAGAGGCGGCTAGCTGCCAGACTTTTGATCGTAGCGCTGGCTGAGCACATCGTAGAACTGCTCGCGCATCTGGGAGACTTCCGTTTTTAGTTGTCTGGCATCGTCTACCTTGTTGTAACGCCCAGGGTACACTTGCTTGCGAAATTGAGCCATCTTGGCGGTATAGAGCTTCATCGCCTTCTCCAGCTTTTGCTCGCCCAGCAATAACAGCTTGGACTCTGCAATAGAAATCTCCTCATACACCGCAACCAGTTCTTCACTGAGACTCTCTAGTTCACGCTCTTGTTTGGCGGACATGCGCTCGACCTTAGGGCCAATCTCCGCAACCAGTGAGGCGTACTTACTAAACACATGGCTGACCTTACCCACATGCTGCGCCACCTGTTCCAGTAGCCCAATACGACGTATGGACATCGCCTGTTGCTGCTGTTGCAGTTTATCCTTCAGGGTATAAAACACCGCCGCGGCGCCAAAAATGCTACCGAGAATAAAAATAATACTAGTGCCAATAATGTCGAAGTTATCCATATCTAACCCGTCTGGTAGGGTGGATTACAATCCACCATTGTCTTAAGCCTTAACCGCCACTTAATTTGACGGTATAGCCTTTAGCCTGCAAGGTCTGTTCCAGAACTTTTCTCTGGTCCCCCTGGATTTCTACTACTCCATTTTTGATGGCACCGCCTGTGCTGCAGCGTTGCTTCAATTCTTTGGCCAGCTTTTTCAATTCTGCACCGGCCAGGGGCAGGCCGGTGATCAATGTCACTCCCTTACCTTTACGGCCTTTGGTTTCAAGTTGCAGCCTGACAATACCGTCTCCAGCAGGAGCCGCTGCCTGCTTTTTACAGTGGCATTCGTCGATAGGGTAGCTGCATTCCGGGCAGTGCCTGCCCTGGTCGGTGGAGTAGACCACTCGGTTCATATAGGTGTCCTGTTAGGTGGCTGTGTTGTTGTTATTGTTGTTGTTATTGTTGTTGCTATTGGTGTTGCGCTTTAGTTTTAAGGCCAGCCGATTATAATGGCCCCCAAGGCCCTAACCAAATGATTCATCGTCTTTTTATAAGGTATTGATGCCAGTGACCAGTCCCACAGAACTAGAGCAACTCAAACAGCAGTTATTTGACCTGCAATCCCAAGTAGCCTTCCAGGAAGATACCCTGCAAGACCTAAATGATATCGTTACCCGGCAGCAGCAACAGATTGAAAACCTCCACGAACTTTGTAAAAGCCAAAAGTCTCAACTGGAGTTGATGACAGAAGAGATGGGTGGTGCCCAGGTCGATGAGAAACCACCACATTATTGAGCCCCGTTGATTGAGACTTAGCCAGACTGGTCTACACTGTCCTGATGCGGTAGGTGTTTGAGTCGTTAATAAAAACAATCGGGCTGTCTGTAGTGCGTTATTGTTTAATAAACAACCTATAAATCTGGACGTAAAGCAGAGGAATTGCAAAAGGGTACGGTTGGCACGGTCTTATCCGTAAAACCATCCCTTAGAGTGTATTGAATGTCGAATACCGATTTCAACGAAGATATTAGAGATGGAATTCAAGAGGTGACCAATGTTGCGGTTGGCGAGGCTGCAGATAAGATCGCACGCAGTTTCTCCACCTTCGTTAATATCCCCATCCCCAGTGTTCATTTGTTAGATGCCGTTGATGTCAGTATGGCCCTCAGTGCCATTGAGCAGAATGAGCGAGTGACCGCTGTCACTCAGCCGTTTTTTGGTAGTGGTATTAGCGGTGAGGCGCTGCTTATTTTTACTGATGCCAGTATGAGTGAGTTATCCCAATTAATGGGTTACCAGTCGATGGTGGGCGATGATCACCAGCAGGTTGAGCACGTACTGGAAATGGCCTCACTGCTGAACGGTTCTTGTATACACGGCATCTGCGCACAGTTGGATATCAGCGTACTGCTAAAACATCCCACTTTATTAGGCCAGCATAGAGCCCTGAGCGATATACTTCGTCACTCGGACTTTCCCTGGGATCAAACACTGGCCATTGAATTAAATTATGCCTTTGAAGATTACAGCATTACCTGTGACTTAATTATTTTGTTTCATGAAGGATCACTGGCGTCCCTGTTCCGGCAGGTGAATTTTTTACTGGATTAGAAATCACTTGGCAATTTATGGAAACACCTAATTTTCAGGATTTGCATTGGCTATTGGATATTATCCAGAGCACGGATATCGGCATTGTGGTAATCGATAAAAATTTTAACATTGAAATTTTTAATCGCTTTATGCAGGTGCACAGCGATATTGGCCCGGAAGATGCGATAGAAACCAGCATCTTTGACTTATTTCCCTATCTTGAAGATGACTGGTTTAAGCGCCGGGTTAACACTGTGTTTGAGTTGGGTATTTCGGTTTATACCACGTGGGAACAGCGTGACAATGTTTTCGATTTCCCCCTCAAGCTGCCCATCCATTATGAAACCCAGATGATGTACCAAAACACCACTTTTATTCCGCTGCGCTCTGCCGCGGATGCAGTCGAGAAAGTGGGTATTGTCGTTTACGATGTAACTGACAATGCAGTTAACCGCGGCAAGCTGGAGTCAGCCAAAGATGAACTGCTGCGCCTAAGCCGTACCGATAAACTGACTACACTGTGGAATCGTGGTTACTGGGAAGAGCGGATGATCGATGAGTTTAAGCGTAATCAACGCAGCGCTCATCAAACTGCGTTGGTTATGTTTGATATTGATCATTTTAAAAATATCAATGATACCTATGGCCATCAGGTAGGTGATGATGCGATTCGCATGGTAGCCAAACTATTTTTAGAAAATTCCCGCGATGTCGATATTTGTGGTCGCTATGGCGGTGAAGAAT
The DNA here is from genome assembly GCA_024226635.1 of Oceanicoccus sp. Taxonomy (GTDB): domain Bacteria; phylum Pseudomonadota; class Gammaproteobacteria; order Pseudomonadales; family Dasaniaceae; genus Oceanicoccus. Next base: position 22,329 of record JAAELM010000559.1, read on the forward strand.
TTGTGGTGCTACTGCCTGAAACCGATACAGAAGGCGCCAAAATCTACAGTGAACGCTTGCGCAAAACTATTGAAGAGACCATCGTTCGTTCACAAGGCGAATCAGTTAATTTCACCATCAGTTTGGGTATTGCCGTTTTAGATGAGCAAACCAAATTACCAACGGACTGGATAGTTAATGCTGATAAAGCACTGTATAAATCCAAACAGAGTGGCCGCAACCAAACCCATGTGTTTGAGGGTTAATCCAGCTTCTTTCATTTTCGCCTGCGCGCATTGCTGTCCGGGATAATCCTTCTTGTGTAATCTACCCCCGACTCCTCAGCGGGGATGCTTAACCAACCCATGACCTATATCCCGAACAGCCATGCACCTTCACCAGAATGACCAGCTGATCATTCCTTAAAATGAATTATAAAAAAACAAACTGTTATAAGCTTATATGTTTTATTTATAACTAATTGATTTTATTGGATTTTTAACCCGCTATACAGTATAGTCGCCAACCTTGTTTAGGCCTGATGGGCTCGAATAACATCAATTTAAGACACTGTGAGCGGCATGAGTTTAGATCTTGATACATTAAATCAGCAGTTAAAGGGCCTATCCCCCGTGGAGATCGTCCAATGGGCCACGGGCCTTGGTAAGCAAGTGATTGCCACTACCAGCTTTGCTCCCAATGCTGCCGCTATGCTGAATGTGGTGGTTGAGGCGGATAACAGTATTCCTGTGGTTTGGGTCGATAGCGGTTATAACGTCCCCGATACCTACCGCGTGGCTGAAGTGATTATGGATAAGCTAAAGCCCAATATGCAGATTTATATTCCCCAGTGGACCGCCGAGCGTCGCAACGCGATTATGGGGGGTATACCGCATCCGGATGATGATCCCGAAGTACATGAAGAGTTTACCCGTCAGGTGAAGTTAGAACCGTTTCAAAAAGCGCTAGATGATTTAGCCCCTGAAGTCTGGATTAGTGGCATTCGCCGTGAAGAGACAGAGTTCAGAAAAAGCCTGGATATTCTTTCTTATGATAACCGCGGTATTTTAAAAGTAGCGCCGTTTTTCTATTGGAGTGAAGAGCAGGTGCAAGATTATATGGACAGTAATGAGTTACCTAGCTGCCGCCATTATTTTGATCCCACCAAAGTTGAAGACGGCCGCGAGTGCGGTTTGCACACCTCAGCGTAGCCCGTCATACCCAAACCCCCGTCATTCCCGCCTTCGCGGGAATGA
>JAAELM010000560.1 GCA_024226635.1 Oceanicoccus sp.
ACCTGAATTAACTTGATCAACTACACCAATAATCTGTTCTGCACTATCATCACTAACATCATCTACTTTATCTTGGGGAGACCACTTAATTTCCCTGACAATGGTTGACTCACTTCCCAGCCAAATTTTTTCATCTACAATAACCTTAAAAGTACTGACAGCATCGTTCTTTTCTTCTTCTAGTGATTCTCTAATCCCCAATACAATATTGATTATAGCTAGACCAAACCCAAAAAACTGGGCAGACATCCCTACCATCGGAAATAGAATTGCAGCGACATCACTGTCAGGAAATATATCTTGCAAAGGGCTATCACGAAATGAATACGAACCGCCAGCTAGGCTCATTTGTTCTCCCAAGATAACTATCCCAAGCACATAAACAATGCCACTAACAATTGCGTAGCGATAATATTTTTTCATTCGTATATCACTTTAGTTATCCACACATAGAATTTTCAAACATAACGCCGCAAACACCGGACCCAAAAACTGGAGCGACCCAAGGAGCGGAGGTTTTTGGGTTCCGCGTGATTTGCCTTGTTGGACGAAGCCGCTAACGCGGAGGAAAACCGTTTCATCATAAATCAATTGTAACCTCTTTCCCCTCAGATGGCATTGAGGGTAAGTTGTGATCTCTTCAAAAAACAACGAGGTTACCACAACATGACACCATCAAATAATGAGCAATTCAACCAGTATTATTCTCTCCACTGCAAACACCTCAAGCTCAAGGGTCTGCAACCCAAAACTATCGAGGCTTATACCCGCGCCATTCGACGCATTGGCGAATACTTTGACTATGAGATGAATAATCTGTCTCATGATCAGCTACTGGATTACTTCCATGATTTACTCGGGCGTTTATCCTGGAGTGCGGTAAAACTGGATTTGTATGGATTGAAGTTTTTTTATACTTATGTACTGGGTAGGCCCTGGATCGATATTCCACTCATCAAACCGCCTAAGGCGACTCGCATTCCTGATATTATCACCATTGATGAAGTCGAGCGCTTAATCACCTCCACTCGAAAACTGAGCTACCGGGTATTCTTTTTCACGCTGTACAGTATGGGATTACGCCTGGGCGAAGGCCTGCGCCTGCAGGTGGGTGACATCGATTCCGTTCGACATCGGGTACATATACGTGATGCAAAAGGCAACAAGGATCGACTTGTGCCGTTACCGTTTCAGACACTGGACGTCCTGCGTCGATTCTGGCGTGTTCATCAGCATCCCAAATTATTATTTCCTAATCGTAAGCGAGGGTTAAACAAAGCGTATCTAGCCGATTCGCCGCTTGACCGCGGTGGTGTACAAACGACCATGGTGAAGGTGGTGCGTGAGATGGGGTTAAAAAAAAGATTTCCTCTCACTCACTTCGCCATAGCTACGCCACACATCTTCTCGAAGCTGGTGTGGATATACTCGTGCTACAAGCCATTCTGGGCCATACCAGCTTACTCACCACGGTTCAGTACACCCATTTAACCCACACCTCTACCCTGCACAGCGAGCACTGCATCAATCAACTGATGAATCATTTTGAGATCAACTGGGGGCATATCTCATGACCCGCCTGGCCTCCATTATCAAGCAGTCTGAGTGTGATTTTTTAAACACTTATCGCGGTAAGCTGTTGCCCAGCCAGTTGAAAGCCTTGCAGGCTTTAAAGAACTGTCGCACAGGTTTGAGCCCAACGATGCGGGTAGTCTGCGACGATTGCGGACATCAGCGCATGGTGCCGCATTCCTGCGGTCATCGACACTGCCCACATTGCCAGCATCATGAGTCTCAGCAATGGATTGAGAACCAGGTAAAGAAGCAATTGCCTGCACTATACTTCATGATCACCTTCACCTTGCCCAGAGAATTCCGCGCCTTGGCATGGCAACATCAAAAGGCCGTCTACAACCTGCTGTTCCAATGCGTAACGGATACCTTGCAAATATTTAGTTTGAACGATAAACAACTCAAGGGCATAGCGGGCATGATCGCTGTCCTGCACACGCATTCGAGAGCACTCGACTTTCATCCGCATATCCATACCGTGATGCCAGCTGCCGTGATCGATAAAGCCAACAGGCTGTGGCGAAAAAAGGAGGGTAAATATCTGTTTGATCATAAAGCCCTGGCCAAAGTCTTCCGCGCAAAAATGCTGGCAGGTCTGGTCAAACTCGGCATTGCGCTACCGGCAAAGTACCCGGTTAAATGGGTGGTGGATTGTAAATCGGTGGGTTGCGGTGACAAAGCATTGGTGTATCTAGGACGTTATCTATACCGGGGCGTGATTCGGGAAAAAGATATTCTGTCGCTTGAAGATGGGCTGGTGACTTTCCGTTATATCGACAGTGACACGAAGAAAACGAAAATCCGCAAAGAACCTGCCGCAAAGTTTTTATGGCTGGTATTACAGCATGTGTTACCCCGTGGATTTCGCCGTGCTAGAAACTTTGGTTTCTTGCACCCGAATAGTAAAACGCTAATTACACTCATCCAGTTGCTGTTGAACTTTGACCCAAAGCGGTGGTTGCCAAAAACCAGACCCAGAGCGCAGCTGCTTTGCGAATGTTGCGGTGGAGTAATGGTAGTTATTCAAACCCGGATTAAACCGGTAGAACCGTTAACGATACAGCACTGCCTGGCTTTTTGATTATGTAACCTATAGCTTCTCGGCTGGGTTCGATGCGCAGTTCTTGGGCTGAGGATTTAGTACGTCCAAAAAAGGGGCAAATTGATAACAAATATGAAAAAATATGCCATTTCTCAAAAGCAGTATAATCTAAAAACGAACAGATAATACAATCAGTGCTTTAAGTGCCAGATTTCGGCTAATCGCTTAAAAGCTATTTTCAGTGGCTTTGTTCCTCCCCCTCTATACCACCGGGCTTGTCCAACAAACGGTTCAGATTGTGG
>JAAELM010000561.1 GCA_024226635.1 Oceanicoccus sp.
AAGCGATCAGCTGATACGGTTATTATTAGCGTCCTGCATTATACTAATCAAACGCACAAAGGCTATGCACAAGGGCAATTCTTATTAAAAAAGATCAGCTGCCACTCAATCTCCCCCTTCCAACCAATAGCGCTGAAACTGCTCACGAAATGATTCTGGGGCAGAGACTTTGCCATTACGTACAAAAAACGTCAGTGCCCCTGCCTGGCTGGTGCTGTAAGTTGTCATATCCAACGCTCGATAGCGGTCAAGTATAGACGGATGCGGGTGACCAAATTGGTTGCGGTAGCCGCTACTAACAACCACCGCATCGGGGCTAACAGTTTTAACAAAGGGCCAGGAAGAAGAGCTGATGCTGCCGTGATGGGGAGCGATCAATATATCGGCGTTTAATAATGCGCCATAGCGTTGAACTAAGGCTAATTCCATCGACGTTTCAATATCACCGGGTAATAGGAAGCTGCTCTCCCCTACAGTGATTTTAAGCACACAGGAACGGTTATTGCTGTTAGATAAAGCTTGCCCATTGATGGCTTGCAGAAACTCAAACTCCACCTGGTCCCATTGCCATGCCTTAGCCGAACAAAAACCACCCATAAAAAATTCCGCAACGGGCTTTTCTCCATAGAGCAGTCGCCTGGTTTCAATCTGGCTAACAAAGCGCTGCCAGCCTCCAGCGTGGTCATTATCCCCATGGCTAAGTACTAACAGGTCGACACTGTTGATACCGTGATATCGTAGATAAGGCACAACCACCGCCGTGGCCGTATCAAAGGTTTCACTAAATTCAGGGCCGAGGTCATAAACCAGTGTGTGATTACGGGTATTGATAACCATGGATAAACCCTGCCCAACATCCAGTACCGCCAGGCGTAAATCCCCTTTGGGTAATTTAGGTTGCTGATAGAAGATTAACGGCAATAGCAGCAACAGCGCATAATGCTTAACCGGCACACCCTTGGGTAGCAATAACAGCAAAACCCCGATCAAGGCTAAACACATAACCGGCCACGGCCTGCTAGCTATATAAAATCTGTTAGCCTCCGTGAAAGTAAACAACGCCGTTAGATAATCCATCGTACAGGCCAACAATATATCTACCAGACGCCATAGCATTAATGATAAATCCAAGCGGCTTAGCAAGGCAGCTATAAAATTAGCTGGCACAATCACTACACTAAATAAAGGGACTAACAGGATATTGGCCAGTGGGGAAATATAACTCAGCTGCCCTAATAAAATGGCCAATACCGGTAGCAAACCGATAAAAACCAGACATTGGGCTGACAGCAACTTTGCAGTCACCGTAGCGACGGGGTAACGCCCCACTCCGCCATATAACAAGCAGGCAACCGCAGCAAAAGATAACCAGAATGATAAAGAGATCGGTGCCAAAGGGTCATGCAATAAACAGCCAAGCAGTGCCGCTATCAATCCCTGACCTGCAGCCATATGGCGTCGATATACCAGCCTTAACATCACCACAGCAATCATAATTAACGCCCGCTGGGTGGGTAAGGTAAATCCCGCCGCCAGGGCATAGGCCGTAGCACAGACAAGGGCCAATAATGCCGCCCAGCGTTCCGCCGGCTGCGAAGGCATTAACAGCAGCAGCGGATAACGCAGCAAAGAAAATACCAATGCACTCACCAGGCCTATATGTAAACCCGAGATCACCAGCAAGTGGGTAACTCCCGTGGCCGCAAATAGTTCCCACTGCTGGCGGCTAATCCCGCGCTTATCACCGATAAGCAAAGCCTTGATTAAGTGTTTGTGCTGCAACGCAGGGCGGACAAGGTCAATTTTTTTCGCCATTTGCCAGCGCCAGTAATCTACCGAGCCAGTGTTGTGCCCTGTCTGCTGATTGAGCGGATGCTCAACAACACGCCCAACACCACCAATGCCTTGCTGTATTAACCAGCTTTGATAATCAAAACCACCAGGATTGGCCATACCATAGGGGCGTTTTAATGTGACCTGTAATCGCCAACGCTGGCCGGGGACGATAGCGAGCCCCTGATACCAGTTCAGCCTGAGCAACTTAAGACCATCGTGGCACTCCGCCCCTCGGTGGCAAACAGCTTGACTAAGCGCCAGTTTAAAACGGCTTACAGGCTGGCCTCGGCTGACACTAAGTTCAGGTAACCCCACAACCTCACCCTCTACCCAGAGCAGCTCTTGCTGCCACTGCACCGGCAGCTGCGAATTAACAATCTGGTGGCCATAAAACAGGCCCCAACAGGCACCAGCTAAAAAGCAGGCCAGCCAATAGCAGCGCCATAGCCAGAGGCATACGGCCGATAGTAATATCGGAAGCACAAGAGCTAAGGGGGGCAACTGGGAAAACAGGCTGATCAGGGCAATGCCCACAGCCATTGAGGTCATCCTTAACATCATAAGACTTATCCTTAAGTCACGAATCGGTAAAACCCGGCTAGAGAAGCCGGTTAATTCCATGCATAATACGCCGCGCTTACAGATACGCAAGCCGCTTTATTGTTGCAGCAACGGAAGGCTGCAAGGCAACGTCGCAAAGCAACGTCATTCCCGCGAAGGCGGGAATCCAACCTGCATGCTTATGCTGTTATTTCCGCCAAGGCGGAAATCTACAGCACTGGGTTCCCGCCTTCGCGGGAATGA
>JAAELM010000562.1 GCA_024226635.1 Oceanicoccus sp.
CCACTTAACGTGGCATTAAGATCATCGCTAAAACTGATATTAGTGGCATCATTGTTGCGGTCAAGATTGGTCATGGTAAATGTCAATTCAACCGATTGTCCCGGGCTTGCACTAGTGGGAAACGAGGCATACATAAAGGGATTTTCAACATCCAGGGTAGCTACGGCTATGCCGCTGGGGAGCGAGTTGTTACGTGATAATTCGCTGGTGGTATTAATGTAGCTGCCTGTTGCTGCGGCTGTAACGTTTACTTTAATGTCACAGCTTTCACTTGCGGCGACAGTAAATAAAGATGCTAAAATTTGATCTGAACCCGGTTCGGCGGTGATCGCTATGGTTGTATTGGAACAGTCAAAAGTCACATTTGGGTTTTGGGAGACAGTTAACCCAGTGGGCAAAGTATTGGTAAACTTAAGGTACGTCAGTTCGCTGGCGTTGTGGGTGTTGTCTATGGTGTAGATCAGGGTACTGGTGGCACCGGGTGTGATGCTACTGGGTGAAAACTCAGCCGAAAA
>JAAELM010000563.1 GCA_024226635.1 Oceanicoccus sp.
ACCGCATAAGCGGTATCAAAAATAGTTAAATGGATAAATAGTTAAAAAGCCCGCACCGCGCGAACGCGATTATTGTAGTGCTTGACGTCCAAGCCCTGAACGCCATCGCTGAAGTCCTGTCTCCACGCGACGTAGTCACCGTGCCCCGAAGAACTCCAGTACCAATCGCTAGCAAAAACCCCAAATCCATTTTGTTTTAGATTAGTATACATGCTATTCAATTCATCCTTGGAAGGTAAAAACCAGTCAGTATGTCCGGCCCCATCATCATAGTCATCACAGATGCGCGCTGCTATTCCAGCCGCAGCGCAACCAGTTACAATAGCAGTGGTATTAGCCTGACCAGTGCCCAGGCCATTAGATGTGCCTCCTATTGATGTACCATAACACCCCCAAGGCGCATTATTGCTTTGGTCAGACAGGGAAGCTACCAGTCCTTCACATGTGCTCGTATTCAAATAAAAGATCAGCCCGCCTTGATAGGTCTTCCCGTAGAGGGAGTCCAGGGGTTCCCCATTGCCATTGGCATAAATAT
>JAAELM010000564.1 GCA_024226635.1 Oceanicoccus sp.
GTTAAGTGTTGTGTCATTCGTTATCGTCAGATTTGTCATAACAAAACTGTTTTTGAAATTTGATGTGATAAAAGAGCATACATTTGTAATGGCTTTAGGCTGGGGCCTGTTTGTTGCCGGTGCGGCAGAAATGCTGGGTTTATCTCTTGAGATGGGGGCTTTCATTGCAGGCCTAAGCTTGGCAACAGTACCCATTGCTCTGGTTATTGCGGAAGAGCTTAAGCCTTTGCGTGATTTCTTCCTGATACTGTTCTTCTTTTCGATTGGTGCGGAGTTTGATTTAGTGGTTTCTCGACAACTCATTGTGCCCGGGCTGATAATAACCGCATTGTTGATGGCAGCAAAACCAGTGATTTTTAACTGGGGGTTTAAATCTATTGGCGAAAAACCGCAAGACTCGGCTGAGTTGGGAGTCAGGTTAGGGCAGGCCAGCGAATTTTCACTATTAATCGCCTTTAGCGCTCTGGCATCAGGTTTGATAGAAGAGCGCTCGTCCTACCTAATACAGCTTGTTGTGGTGCTTACATTTGTAGCTTCGACTTATTGGGTAGTAAACGCGTACTCGACACCCATTTCATATAAGACCGGCCAAAGAAAAGACTAATGTCTGCTTATACGGGAGCTTTAGTTTCGATCAATAAAATGGGGGACGCGTTTATTTTTTAAGCAACCAGTGAAGGTCCGGAGTGTGCCGATTTGAGCCTTCAGGGAAGCTAGTATTCGGCTCCCTCGAATGGCTGCTGTTGGCGAAAGCGGCCGATCGCCTCCTATCATCTCCCCTGGGCACCA
>JAAELM010000565.1 GCA_024226635.1 Oceanicoccus sp.
GGCGATAAGGACACACTGCTGCCTGACCCTGTCGATACTTTGAAAGCTACTGAGATATTGGTAAAAGAGGGTTTTACCGTGCTTGTGTATACTTCTGACGATCCTATCATGGCAAAACGTCTTGAGGACGCGGGTGCTACAAGCGTGATGCCCGCTGGAGCGCCAATAGGTTCCGGCCAGGGAATCCTAAACCCAAATAATATAAGGATTATTCTTGAGACATTGAGCGTGCCTATTATAGTCGATGCCGGAGTGGGGACTGCTTCAGATGTGTCTGCCGCTATGGAGCTTGGCTGTGTGGGAGTATTGCTTAATACCGGTATAGCAGGAGCAAAAGACCCTGTTCTAATGGCCAAAGCGATGAGGCTGGCGTGTGAATCGGGCCGTTTGGCGTATTTATCAGGTAGAATACCAAAAAAACTGTACGCAAATGCAAGCAGTCCTCTAAAGGATTTCTAAAATCATTCCTGTTGAATATCTTACCATTAATCGACAAACCAATACCAAAATATAGGAAATCAGGAAATGTTAGCCAAACGTATTATTCCCTGCCTTGATGTAAAGGATGGCAGGGTGGTAAAAGGAACTAAGTTTTTGGGTCTGAGGGATTCGGGGGATCCTGTAGAGATTGCCGAGTTGTATTGTCAGCAAGGCGCGGATGAACTTGTTTTTCTCGATATTACCGCTTCGCATGAGAAAAGAGGTATTATACTTGATGTGGTCAAGCATACGGCAGAAAACGTTTTTATGCCTCTTACGGTTGGCGGTGGGATAAGAACTATTGACGATATCAGGACTCTCCTAAACGCTGGTACCGACAAAGTATCCATAAACACTACTGCTGTAAAAGACCCTGATTTTGTGAACAGCGCATCTAAACGCTTTGGCAGCCAATGCATCGTTGTCGCCATTGACGCCAAGAGA
>JAAELM010000566.1 GCA_024226635.1 Oceanicoccus sp.
TCCCCTGTAGATCCAAAGCCCTGTGCGATAATCTCGCCATCCTGTGAGAAATGCGGGCTAAAGGCATGGGCCGATTTACTTTCGGCCTGTTTAAGCTTCCAGCTGATATGACATTCGCCAATAACTTTCATCATCTATATGAAATCAATCAAGGTCATTTTTACATCTCTGCTGGATAGTTTACGCGACCTGATGCCTATTATTCTGGTGATCACCTTTTTCCAACTGGTGGTGTTACAACAACCCATTCCAAACTTTCTTGATATCGCTATTGGCATTATTTTCGTTATTATCGGCCTGACCCTGTTTGTCTATGGCCTTAATCTGGGTCTGTTCCCCATCGGCGAAGCCATGGCTTTTGCCTTTGCTCAAAAGGGTAGCCTGTTCTGGTTGCTATTATTCGCCTTTGCCCTCGGCTTCGGCACCACAGTAGCCGAACCCGCCTTGATCGCCGTAGCCAACGAAGCCGCGAATGTGGCTGCTATTGGCAATATGATTGAAGACAATGAGCAATCCAGGTCGTCTTATGCTTTTGGACTGCGTATCACGGTGGCCATATCAGTGGGCTTTGCAATTTTAATCGGTGTATTTCGGATCATAAAAGGCTGGCCTATTCAGTATTTAATTATCGGCGGGTATATAGGCGTAGTCATCATGACGATATATGCTCCAATGGAAATAGTGGGTATAGCCTATGACTCCGGTGGCGTCACGACCTCCACCATAACCGACCCCCTGGTTACCGCGCTGGGGGTGGGATTGGCAAATTCGATTAAAGGGCGTAACCCCCTGACGGATGGGTTTGGGCTGATCGCCTTTGCCTCGTTAACGCCGATGATCTTTGTCATGGGCTATGGAATGATTGTTTAACCTGGAATCCTCATGACCGCTTGAGAAATTAACTAACCTTATGAAAACATTAGAATTATTTGTTTTACCGGCATTTACTCATAGGGTGAATAGCACTATTACGATTCATGCACCACTTAGCACCCTGCTGGCTGCGCTGCAACTCCTTGCAATAGCCTGCTTTTCCGTGTCGTCGCACCTGGTCAGCAGGGCGCTAAGTGTGGCACCTGAAACGCAATTCAACAGAGAATTCCTGGTTTAATGCACCTTATCACCGATCTATTCAATACCCTGCTGATCACATTCTGGGATTTGTTACCCATCGTAGTGATAATTCTTGGCTTTCAGGTTTTTGTTTTGCGAAAACCCATCCCCAATCTGAAAAGAATTCTCGCAGGGTTTCTTTCCGTTTTGATAGGCCTGGGGTTTTTTCTGGAGGGGCTGGAAGCCGCCCTGTTTCCGCTGGGTAAGTATATGGCCCAACAATTGACCGATCCGACCTTTATCAGCCATGGCGAAACCGGGGTTAGCCTGCAATGGTGGAATTATATATCGGTGTATCTGTTTGCACTGGCCATTGGGTTTTCCACTACCATTGCCGAACCGGCACTACTGGCAGTGGCCATTAAGGCTAATCAGGTATCGGTAGGCAGCATAGGTATATGGGGCTTAAGAATTGCGGTAGCTCTTGGGGTGGCCGTCGGCCTTACCCTGGGGGTCTTCCGAATTGTCACCGGCATTCCCCTGTACTGGTTTATTATTACGGGTTATATATTTGTCGTGATACAAACCCTGTACGCCCCGCGCA
>JAAELM010000567.1 GCA_024226635.1 Oceanicoccus sp.
AAAAAAGGCCAAATTCGAGCTTCCAAACACTCAACCGGAGTTTTTCATCAATGTAGATGCCCCCGCAAACTATCTAAAGTGTTAGTTGTCATATGTGCATTTCTCCGAATATGCTCAGTACCAATTTTCCCCTAACGTGACCATCTTCAATTTTTTTATGGGCTTGGATTACCTGATCCAATTCAAAGCTTTCAACGGGCGGAGATACCACCTTGCCAGAGGCCATGAGCTTCACAATGGTTTCGAGATCTTTACCTATTTGTTCACCGTTTATTGAGGCATAAATTTTCGTCACACCGCGTTTTTCAGCTTCGGCAATATCCCGTTGAACATCGCCGTCCGCGTTTAACGTGGCGATGCTGACCAGCCTGCCGCCGGGTTTTAACAAGGCAAAAACGTCACCCAGTGATCCCGCGCCTATGGCATCAATAATAAGGTCTACTCCCTGCGGTGCCCACTTGTTGATTTCAGTGTGTATATTTTGCATCTTGTAGTTTATAGGTAGATCAGATCCCAGAGATATCACGTAGCTTAAATTTGTGTCACTGCAGGTAGTTGCTACGTCTGCTCCGGCCCATTTCGCGAACTGAACAGCAAAACTACCTATGCCGCCAGAGGCACCATTAATAAAAACTTTTTGGCCGGTTTGCAGTGCGTCTTTCTCGGCTGCAAACACTGCCTGCCAGGCAGTGACTCCTGCTGTAGGTATAGCCGCGGCGGTTTTAAAACTCATGTGCTCTGGAATAGACGTAACTTTTCGTTTGTTGACAACCAGATATTCAGCGTAAGCACCGGGTTTACCATGGAAAAAGTTGGTGGCACATAACACTCGCTGCCCCTGTGTAAATTCACCCGCATTACTGCCAGTGGCCACTACAATACCTGCACCATCCAGTCCAACCACACAAGGAAAGGTCATGTTTACCAGAAAGTCGCTGAGAAAACCTGCTCGAATTTTCCAATCCGCTGGATTAACCCCAGCATAAGCTACCTTAACTAAGATATCCTCGTCTGCTAATTCAGGGAGTGGTACGTCTATTATTTCGAATTCGTTGGCGCTGCCCCACTGTTTAATGGCTGCCGCTTTCATTGTTTTTATCACTGTGTTACCTCTACCTATGTTAATGAGCAGTTTCTAGCATAGCTAAATTCGCTGGTATGGTTATAAGTGTACGCGAGAAAACGGGAAGGCATTATGTATCTTACTTTACTAGCCATGCCTGCTTCAAATATGCTTTGCATTTGCTACAATCTCTGTTTGATGGCTACTTTGCCACGAGTGTCTTTATAGATTCCGTATTCCTAATCAACAAACCTTTCTAGCCACGCCTGTAGCCCAAAGAAAATTGGCGCAAGGAGGAGTATGACAATGATACTCAGTGTGATAACGGCTGAGAACTGAAAGAATCCTACAGTAAGCGTAGCGACGGCACCTATTAGCATGATGGTACGGCTGCGATTGTCGATCTCTTGATGAGCGGGTGAGTCTGAACCAAGGGTATTGATAAGCAGGGCAACACAGAGTAGTGTGACCGAAACGCTTCCTACAAGCAGCCAGCGAACATTACTAGGCATCCCGTCACCCACATGTTCAACCAAGTTCAGTACAGCTGCACCAACCGCAGCAATGCTTGCGACTAACGGCAGGTGCAGATATGTCCAAGATGCGACGCTGCTTGCCTGAGCGCGCGGGATACGGTGCGAGACAAAGTCGAAGTAAACCCACCACAATTCGATGGCGACCAACATGCCCAACAGAGCGATTACGCCAACCTCTAAAGTTAGATGATGTTGCTCGCTGAGGCCAGAAACCACCCCGACGACGACTTCACC
>JAAELM010000568.1 GCA_024226635.1 Oceanicoccus sp.
AAAAGCGACTGAGATATTGGTCAAAGAGGGTTTTACCGTCCTTGTATATACCTCTGATGACCCTATCATGGCGAAACGCCTTGAAGATGCTGGTGCTACAAGTGTTATGCCGGCAGGTGCGCCTATAGGTTCCGGCCAGGGAATCTTGAACCCGAATAATATAAGGATCATTCTTGAGACTTTGAGTGTGCCTGTTATAGTTGATGCCGGAGTGGGTACCGCTTCCGATGTTACTGCCGCCATGGAACTTGGTTGTGTGGGCGTTTTGTTAAATACTGGTATAGCAGGGGCAAAAGATCCTGTTCAAATGGCCAGAGCGATGAAGCTGGCGTGTGAGTCAGGCCGCCTGGCGTATTTGTCAGGTAGAATACCAAAGAAATTGTACGCGAATGCCAGTAGCCCATTAAAGGATTTCTAAAATCATTCCCGTTGATTATCTTAGAAGCAGTCAGACTATAATTTATACATTCCAACCGTACTCTTGATTACTTATTGATAAAGTACGTGAAAAACACGGACAAACTCGTTTGTC
>JAAELM010000569.1 GCA_024226635.1 Oceanicoccus sp.
CTTGATAATCATCTAAAAGGCACCTCCCAATCGCAAAGTTAATTGCGATTCGTTATAAGGGGTTTAACCCAAAACAACCCCCAAGCCACAGGAGGTGCCTTATGGAACTATACGCAGGATTAGATCTTCATTCAAGAAATACCTACATCGCGATAATGGACACGGCTTTCAAGCGTGTCTTTAAAAAGCGTGTCCCGAACGATCTGGACCAGATTCTACAAGTCTTAAGCCCTTTTCATGAGCAGTTAGCAGGCTATGTGGTAGAATCCACTTTCAACTGGTACTGGCTCATAGATGGTCTCATGGATGCGGGTTATGAAGATGCGCACTTAGCCAATCCAGCGGCCATCAAACAGTATGAAGGATTAAAATACAGTGATGATCAGCATGACGCTTTCTTTCTGGCCAAACTGCTCATATTAGGCATTTTACCCGAAGGCTATATTTACCCTAAGGAACACCGCCCGGTACGCGACCTGGCTCGCAAACGGATGTTTTTGGTCCGTCATAAGACCGCCAATATCCTGAGCCTGCAATCTTTCATTCAACGATGCTGCGCCATAAGAATCAGCGCCAATGATATCCGACATTTGACCGGCGCAGACCTGCAAAACTGGTTAAAAGAGGAGTTTTTGGTCTGCACTGCCAAAACCAGCCTGGATACCATCAACTTTTTGAAGCGCAAAATTATACTGATAGAGAAAGCGATCATAAAGAAAGTAAAGCTCAACAAGGGGTTCAGGCAATTACTGACGGTACCCGGGATTGGCAACATCCTGGCCATGACCATCATGCTGGAGGTGGGAGATATCAATCGCTTTGCCAAGGTCGGTAATTTTGCGTCCTATTGTCGGTGTGTGCCCTCCCAACGACTGTCGGCCGGCAAAAGTAAAGGCCGCGGCAACCGTAAAAACGGTAATCGCTATTTGAGCTGGGCATTCACTGAGGCTGTTCATTTGGGCCGGCGGCATAATGAACAATTCAGACGATACTATAATCGTAAATATGCTGAGGTAAATACAAGCCTGGCAACAAAAGCGCTTGGCAATAAATTGGCCCGTATTTGCTATTATATCATGCGAGACCAGGTCCCCTTTCGTGAGGAGCTTATTGCGCATTAGTTTGGGACTGCAGCGGTGATCCCTGTTTTGTGGTGGTTAAAAACCCCATAGCTTGCTTGGCACACTGCTGCACTCCCTACAGAATAGATCCAGACAGGGTGTCCGTTTTTAATCTGCCCTTGCTATAAGCCCGCGATGGTTGGCCCGCATGGAGCCTTTTGTCTTGTAACAAACTATTGGCTTTAGCAAGGTACCGATCTTTTTCTGGGGTCCGGTTTTGGACCAGGGGCTTAAGAACTGCTGATTTATTTCTTTAGCCTTGATCCTGATGGGTGCCTGTTAGCAGATCGAATAGATCGCGCAGCAAATAAGAGAAATTACGGGAGCAGAGAAGGAAAAGGA
>JAAELM010000570.1 GCA_024226635.1 Oceanicoccus sp.
AGCTAATAACAGCAGAGATCCTAGATAGGGTGTGTTGAACAGCGACTTACCCTGTACAGCCAACTCTGGCCCCAGGAACGCGGCAAACAATCCTCCCAACAGGACCCTGGAGGCGGCCTGTGGCACCAATTCTGCTGTCACACATTCCATCGCCGCGAACCTGTACTGCTGCGCCACGGCTATTGCAACGCCTAAGAGCGTAGAACTCAGCACAAAGCCTGAAAACGAAGAAAACTCGATCGATACTGCCGCACAAAGTGCACCGGTAATTGCCAGCATAGAACCGCCAATAAATACGCGCTTTCGTCCCCAGCGTTGACCGGCCAACGCTACCAAGGGGGCGCCCAGGGCCGCGCCGACTACTACGGTAATCCCCCCCTTTTTAACCGAAGTCAAAAGTAGAGGTTAAGCAGCTAGCATCAGTCTCTGTTTCGGAGTGATGCCACCCAGTGCCATATTAGGCCTTTCATTATTGTAAATCCATAGCCAGCGAGTCGCGTACTCCTGTACTTCTTCGATACTGGCAAACAGATATTGCGTCAGCCAGTCATACCTCACAGTTCGATTGTAGCGTTCCACATAAGCATTTTGCTGCGGTTTACCCGGCTGGATAAAAGCGAGATTGATGTCATGGTCCTCTGCCCAAGTGGCTAACAAGCCACTGATGTACTCTGGTCCGTTGTCACAACGCAACTGGTTGGGCTTGCCTCGCCAGGCGATCACTTGATCGAGCGCCCGTATGACTCGCTCTGCAGGAAGAGAAAAGTCCACCTCGATGACCAATCCTTCTCGGTTGAAGTCATCAATCACATTGAACAACCGATAACAGCGCCCATCCTCGAGCTGGTCGTGCATAAAATCCATTGACCAGCTGTCGTTGATGGCCGTTGGCACCGCGAGTGGTTCAGGCTTTTCCCTGATTAACCGTTTTTTGGGTTTTATGCGTAGATTGAGCTCCAATTCTCGATAGATCCGATAAACGCGTTTGTGGTTCCACCCAAAGCCCCGCACGTTGCGCAGGTACAAGAAGCACAAACCAAAACCCCAGTTACGCTGGTTGTGTGTCAGGCGGATCAGCCAATCGGCAATCTCGGCGTTTTCACTGCTGAGCTTGGGCTTGTATCGATAACAGGTTTCGCTGATACCCACGGCGCCACAGGCCGCACGGATGCTGATGCCTTTCGTGTTCACCGCGTCTATTGCCACCTCTTTCAGTCGAGATGGCTTTACCACTTTTTTTTTAGCGCCTCCTGCACAATCTCTGATTTTAGGCGCTCTTCCGCGTACATCTTCTTCAAACGGCGGTTTTCTTCTTCCAGTTCTTTGAGCCGAGCTATCATCGAGGCATCCATGCCACCAAATTTACTGCGCCATTTATAGAATGTCGCGTTGCTTATTCCATGTTCACGGCAAAGCTCCGGTACCGGCGTACCTGCCTCGGCTTGCTTGAGAATGTTCATTATTTGGCTATCTGAAAACTTTGATCTTTTCATGCAGAATCTCCTGCCTGTACATTACGAGAAAATTCTACTTTTGGCTCCTGTTATTTTTCGGGGGGATTACCATCGGTTAATTACCGACATAATGCAGTAAATATAAAGATACAAGGCATTGCTGGACTACGGATGGATAGACATCATGTATTAACTTGCCAGCATGCTTGTCCTCTAAGAGCGTCTCGTTGGCAAGTAAATACATAATGTCTGAGGTATCAAGTCACTAATTATTCCAGAAGAAAAAACCTTCTGGAACAATTAGATGCAAGTTAATACATATCAGGGCGTTTTGTTCGGCTTATATTCACTATTATGTTTCTTAACTGAGCAACGTGGATACTGATAATAAATATGAACCTCGACAAGATTAACCAATGGTTGCTAATACTCACGAACTTAGGCGTCCTAGTTGGAATTGCCTTTGTTGGAGTCGAGATTCGGCAAAATACCAGGATAATAGAACGTGACGTACAAATGTCTGAACAAGAAGTTGGTAATCTAATATTTATCGAGCATGGCCATCTGCCAAGGATTCAATCAAAGATAAATGAAATTCAAGGGAATTTAGCAGCGGTTTTAGAGTTAGAAAGTACATTTGATTTATCTAATGAAGATGCTAATCGTTGGTATAGATATTTGGCTCTAACCTGGCAGCAGAATTATGCTAACTGGAGAATTTCGGGGGATACAGAGTCAATTTGTCAATATAGTAAGGTATTACTTAGTTTTTTGG
>JAAELM010000571.1 GCA_024226635.1 Oceanicoccus sp.
CCGCAAGAATAGTAAACGGTTCAAAGGCGGCTGATGTTGATAAAGAGATTAAGCTGGCAGAGAAAAACAACGTAAAGATAGTCCCTTTCTCAAGCGATCAATTTCCACACAACCTCAAGCAAATCTATGATCCACCGTTGCTGCTCTATATTAAAGGAGAAATTATAAAGAGCGATACGCTTGCGCTTGCTATAGTTGGCGCTCGCCGATGCAGTTACTATGGCCTGACACCGGCAGAGCGATTTGGGCGGCAACTGGCACAAGTAGGATTTTGTGTTGTAAGTGGAATGGCCAGAGGTATCGATACTAACGCGCATACGGGAGCAATCAAGGGAAAAGGCAGGACGATAGCCGTACTGGGTAGTGGTCTTGGGGTAATTTATCCCAGTGAGAACAAAGAGCTATCTGAAAAAATTGCCTCTAATGGAGCAGTGATTTCTGAATTGCCAATGAGTACACCACCAAATAATCGTAATTTTCCCCCTCGAAACAGAATAATCAGCGGATTGTCACTTGGAGTGCTGGTGGTGGAATCTACACTCAGGAGCGGTTCTGCCATTACCGCAAAATGGGCGCTTGAGCATGGCAAAGAGGTATTTGCAATTCCCGG
>JAAELM010000572.1 GCA_024226635.1 Oceanicoccus sp.
GCTTCCGCTATGCCTTTACTGAAAAGTGGTCATTAAAAGCTGATTCCAAAGTGATTTATGGTCACGATGATGATACCCAGGATACCTTATTGCTGGTGGGTTTAAGCTATGCCTTTGACGGTGCTGCCAGGCAATCCGAGCCAGTCGATGGTGATGCTGATGCTGATGGCGTTGCAGATTCCAAAGATCAATGTCCTAACACGCCCACTGGTGCTTCTGTTGATGCTAACGGTTGTGCACTGGATAGCGATAGCGACGGTGTTCCAGATTATAAAGATGAATGCCCTGATACCCCGGCAGGCCGCCAGGTTGATGAGCGCGGTTGTAAATTTGTGCTGACCTCTACAGAAGAGATAGCGATCAATGTAAACTTTGCCACCGATTCCAGTGAAGTCACCGAAGCCTATATGGCTGAAGTAGAAAAAGCGGCCAACTTCTTAAAACAATATGCCGATGTAACCGCAGTCATTGAAGGCTATACCGATGATACTGGTAAGGCCAGCTATAACGAGTCACTGTCCCAGCGTCGTGCTGATGCGGTAATGGCGGTGCTGGTTGAGCGCTTTGGTATTGCGGCTGACCGCTTAACCGCAAAAGGTTATGGTGAAGCGAAGCCCATTGAGAGCAATGATAGCAAAGTAGGACGTGCTGCTAACCGTCGCGTGGTGGCGGTGATAAAAGCGGAAGTCGAAAAGTAGAGTGTTGACTGCCAGCTAATGGGAGAGGGCTTTTATCGTAAGATAAAGGCCCTTTTTTATAAATAAGACATTGAGGGATAAGCGTTGAAAAAACTAAAGAACGAAGCGGAGTTAGTGAAGCAGGCCATCAAAGTCGGCGATGTCTATGCCCAGAAGCGTGGCGTGGGTAAGTTTGAAGGCACGGATTCTTCCCACGACAAAGTAGAATATCTTTATCGCTTGTTGGTTCATGATAAATTGATTCAGCCCCTGGCCAAGGGAGAGGAAAAAGAGCCAGCTATGAAGCATAAGTTAGCCCTTTGGATACATCGACAACTGCCGGAAGATCATCCACTCAAGCAATAACAGCCTAAACAACAAAATCGTTAGTCGCGATTGCCCATTTTTTGGAAGCGATAAATAATTAAAAACACTTGGGCAGTTAGCGCAATCACAAAACCACTGCCGCCAACGATAAGCCCTAATAAAGCATAGCCCTCTTGTTCTATGGAAGGGTCCATCAGTTTATCTGCTGATTGAATAAAACCAATACCAATAAAAAATAGCAGTGCGCCAAGGGCATAGAGCCTTAAGATTTTAGGTTGATTGTTGATCAGGGCCTGCAAGGTTTTATGCATGGCTATTTCCCAGTATTGATAAAACAGTGTAACTGAATATCAATGGTGACCGATAGATGGTCTATATCGGCTAACAATTGTTTGCGCTCTGGCGAAGCCCGCCAAAAGTGGGGAGTCATAGCCAGCAGGTCTTGTATAGTGCTGTTATCACCAAGCTCAATAGGCAGGCATATGCGGGTGCTGTTTAGTGGTTTAAAACAAGTATCTAAAGCCGTTTGTGGATTAAAGGCTTCTTCTTTAACTTGCGGATAAATAATTTCACGCAATTCCAATAAATGTTGTTTTCCAGTACTGGCGATAATCAATAAGCCATTGGATTTTAGGCAGCGTTGAAATTCTTCACTGGCAATAGGGGAAAATAGACTAACCAGAATATCGGCGCAGTGTTCTGCAACGGGAATGGCCTGGCTTTTAGCAACAAACCATTGAATGGTTTTATGTTGCCTGGCTGCAGCCAGTACCGCATGTTTGGAAATATCAACGCCAACTATCTCGCTGTCACCGGGATAGTCAATCAGGCCCTGTTGAATTTTGTTTGTGTAGTAGCCTTCACCACAGCCGGCATCAATAACCGTGACCTGGTTTAATGCCTGAGCTTTAACATAGTCGCTAACAAGACCGTTTAGCGATGTGGCAACAGGGCCATAAAGTTCTTTGGCTAAAAACCGCTGGCGTGAGGCCACCATCTCGGCATCATCACCCGGTGAACGGGATTTTTTATTTTGTACCGGCAGTAGATTGGTATAGCCCTGTTTGGCAATATCGAAGCTGTGATTGTTGTCGCAATACCAGCGGCCTTGTTTACTATTGATTTGCTCTTTGATTAACGGCAGCTGGCATAATGGACAAATAATTTGCATGAGAGGTGCTAGGCGAGCAAGTTAACCATAATGTTTTCATACATAGTAGACAGAGTATTTAAATCATCAGCCGCGATGGCTTCATCCACTTTATGGATGGTGGCATTAACCGGCCCCAGCTCTACCAGCTGGCTGCCAGTAGGCGCGATAAAGCGTCCGTCTGAGGTGCCACCCGCAGTAGAGAGTTCGGTGTCGATATTGGCGCTATCACGAATGGCTTTTACCGTTGCATCAATTAAATCACCTTCCGAGGTCAGGAAGGGTTGGCCACTCAGTTTCCAGAGAATATCGTAATCCAGTTCATGCTTGTCTAATATCGCTTCAGTGCGCTGGCGCAGTACTTCTTCTGTTAGCTCGGTAGAAAAACGGAAATTAAATATAATATTCAGGTCACCGGGAATGACATTGGTTGCACCGGTGCCGCCATTGATATTGGAAATCTGGAATGAGGTGGCGGGGAAGAAGTCATTACCATTATCCCATGGTTCTGCGGCAAGCTCTGCCAGAGCGGGTGAGGCTTTGTGGATAGGGTTATCAGCCAGATGGGGGTAGGCCACATGGCCCTGGATACCTTTGACGGTAAGCTCGCAGCCAAGGGAACCACGACGTCCATTTTTAATCACATCGCCAACCTGATTGGAGGAGGAGGGTTCACCCACCACACACCAGGTGATTTTTTCGTTTTGCTGTTCCAGCCATTCCATCACTTTAACAGTGCCGTTAATGGCTATGCCTTCTTCATCACTGGTAATCAGGAAGGCAATACGGCCTTTATGATTGGGGTGTGCTGTTACAAAACGCTCACAGGCGGTAACCATCGCCGCCAGGCTGCCCTTCATATCGGCGGCCCCACGACCATAGAGCATGCCGTCTTCGATAACTGGTTCAAACGGTGGGTGTTGCCACTGTTCAACAGGCCCGGTGGGTACTACATCGGTATGGCCTGCAAAACACAGAATAGGGCCCTCATCACCGTGAACGGCCCAAAAGTTATCGACATCACCAAAGCGCAGTATTTCAGCTTTAAAACCTACAGCCGCCAGGCGTTCGATCATTAATGGCTGGCAACCTTCATCCTCAGGGGTTACTGAAGCTCGTGAAATAAGGTCGAGGGTCAGTTCAAGGGTGGGTGTTAGTGCTGTCATTGGATGCCTGATGTTGATGTTGATTGGGGTGTTTTGCCAGACCTCATTCCTGCGAAGAAACGTCATTACCGCGGTGGCGGGAATAGCAGCATAAGCATGCAGTCCGGGTCCCCGCCTTCGCGGGGGCGGCGGTTATTATAAGCTTCTTGTTTAATAAAACCACTATTCCACTTCAGCCATGTTGGGGACAGCTTAAAGTTAATGCGATCAGTGGGGCCAGAAGTTTTTAATCATGGTGGTTTATCCTTGTTTTAGCTGCTTGATAAAGGCGTCAGATTCCCGGATGGCTTGTTCCATATTATCGATTAAGGCGTTAACGTTTTTATTAACCGTACCCAGTTCGTTTTTAAGTGAACTGATGGCCCTGGCATTCAGATTGTGTTTTAGATAGAGGGTGTTGTCCCGCAAGGTGTTGAGTACAGGGTCAATCGACTTTTCTGTTTTGCGCATGGCGTTGAGCAGGTTTTTATAGCGACGCTGGGTTTCCTTTAGCTTTCTTTCGCTGTCTCTGCGCAGGTTGGTGCTGGTATATTGGTTGAGTTCATCACTCCATTCATCAAATAGCGCGCTGGCCACAGAATCGACTTTTTCAATACGGTTGCTAATTTCTTCAGCGGCTTCAACGCTGTTTTCATATTCATCGTTAAGCTGGTTATAGACTTCTTCCAGTTCGCCGCCATCAAAGTTCACTACCGACTTAAATTGCTCAAGGGCGGATTTGAATTGTTCCTGTCCTTCGATCTGGGCTTCCTGGGCTTGTTCAATACGGTCGATCAGGATATCCCGTTTGTGATAACCCACTTCCTCCATGGCGGAGTAGTAGGTGCTTTCGCAGCCGCAGAGGAAAACACCCAGTACAACGATAAAGAGTATGGCTAATGGCTTTGTTGACATAAGAGCACCTGCAAAAATAACGGGATGTAGGGTTTAGTCTTTATTGTCGCCCAGGGCATTTTCAATTTTCTGGTCGGTCTTATATTGGCTCAGGGCGTAGACGGACCAAATGGCTGCGGGAATCCAGCCAACTAAGGTGAGTTGCAGTATCAGGCAGATAATGCCCGCTATAGGGCGACCAATAGTGAAAAATTGTAGCCAGGGTAGAAGTAATGCAAGTAGTAGACGCATGATGATCTCCTTTCTTGAGGTTGGATTATTGTAGAACTAATCAACAGGGCTGTGAAGCTTTAGGCGTTCTCAATCACCAACAAGGCCCCGGTGGCACGACGGGGTTCATCGACCTGACGGTGTTCCAGTTCCCCATAAAACTCATCTATACAGCGCTCAGCCATAGTAAAAAAAGGAGGGCGCTCAGGGTCAGCAATGACGATTTTCCCGGCTCCTGCCTCGCAGGCGCGCTTGATCAGTTGATATACCGTATCGGCCAGTTCATCCCAAAAACAAACATCGGCAGCAATAATTAAATCATACTGGGCTAATTGTTTGTTGGTAATTTTTTCAAAATACTTTTGCTGGGTGGTGATATCCACCGCATTATGTTCGGCATGCAAATGCAGATAAGGAAACACGGCATTATCGGCATCTACCGCTGTTACTTTAGCGTCGAAATGCCTGGCACAGTGGATACCTGCCAAGCCCCAACCGCAGCCCAGTTCCAAAACCTTAGAACCCTTTTCCGGTGGGTTTTCTGTCAGGTAATCCATCATTAAATAACTGGAACCCCAAAATTTATTACCATGAATCGACGGGGAATCTTGTTCCCGTTTGATACGGCGAATATCTTTATGCTGCGACGTGAGAATTTTAACGCCAAAGGCAGTGCGAGTATTTTTTTCTAGAGGGTTTGCTGTGTTTTTTTGCATAATATTTGATTTTTAGCTAGCTAAAGCATAGCTCGAGATAAAATTGCCCCGCCGTGGTATCAAAGGGAAGTATAATTGGGTTGCCTTTAACTTTATGTTCAATGATTTTGTCGTTGCCTGACCAGATTGAGGGTAAGGTAAGATCAAACTCTATACCCTGTTCCGAGTAGAGGCGTTTGGCGCTACCGGTAATCATATTGGTAATTTCTCCCACCACATCCAATACGGTATCGTCGATAACACTAACACGTTCACCCAGCATTTTTTCGGCAATATCTAGTATGGCAGGCTCCGAGAAACCGATCGCCAGAGAACCGTTGACCTCTTGCCCTGCCAAATCAATCATGCCAGTGACATCCCCCAGACTTTGCTGTCCTTGCTTAAGAGAAGGTTTGCCCGGTTTCGCTTGAACCATCGCCATGGTGGCCAACACACTAATTGTAGATTCCAATAAGGGGTTGATATATTTAACGTTCATAAAGCAGAAGGGCTTTTGTTTTGTTCGTTACTAAAGACTAGTTGGGCTTTTGTGGTTTGTACAATATCCGGGGATGATGCAGCTTAGTGATTGCAACAAAGCAATAGGGTTCACACAACTGATAAAAAATAAAAGTTTTCAGTTGAATGCGGCTAAGGTCATTGCCGTTCTTTACCTGAGACTTTACTTATTTGTTAGAGTCAGCAAAGAGAGTCTGGAAGCTCATAATGCGTTTGGCATTGGCGCCCAAATCACTTCGCCCAATCCGTGATACTGAGCGCAGGTCAATGATACTGCGAGTCTCTCCAGTTCCTCCATCCTCTTCACCCTCTGCGGAGTTAATACGAATAACAATATCGTCCTTAAAGCCAAACCAGAAAGTGGTTTCAACGGCTTCAATTCTGCCAGTTGTTTCATCCTGTGCATAAATTACCCAGCCCATGGTTTCAGCAGTGGTCACGGCCCTGGCAAAAGCTTCTGCCGGGGTCAGCTCTGAGTTTAATGAAGCTACCTCGGGGAAGAACTCCTTTTGAATGGCGGCAATTTCAGGGGTATAGGCTAAAGGATTACTATTCTCACCACGTTGTTTTAC
>JAAELM010000573.1 GCA_024226635.1 Oceanicoccus sp.
TCACCTCAAGGGTGTTTGCCAGAGTCGGAGCACGACTTCCGCACCTTAAATACTACACTTTGCATAACATTCACACCTCAAGGGTGTTTGCCAGAGTCGGAGCACCGCTTCGCATACTTTTTGTTTTTCGGTTAACGTTGACACACAGCGACCATCCTTTCACTGCCGTAGCCAAAAGCCAGCGGATTAAATTGCGCAATGCTTCTGCTGCTGCTCACAAACCACCTAACGAATCTCCCTTCGTATGTTAACCTACGGCGGTGATTTCTCTCACGCTTACCATACACCGCGAACCATACCTGTCCCATGTTTACTACCCTAAAGCCACATTCCAGCATCTACATCTCCTTGTATTTCACCACTACAACACCCCGCCGTGGCCCACCGTGCCGTGCAACCACGGCCCCGGCGGTCCAACGGCGGTGTTCCTATACCGCAGGCTAGTGGAAGCTGCTATGTCCTCATTCACCAGAGGCGCCATATCTCAAAATTTTCCAACTACATTCCATCCTTTTTCTATTTTTTAACCACCGGTCCTCCACATAAACTTCTTCTATCGACACAGTGCAGCGTTTTGTAAGCACCTTTTAGTTTTAGCCATGATCAGACCTTGCTTTGCGCAGGCGCAAAGCAAGGTCTGA
>JAAELM010000574.1 GCA_024226635.1 Oceanicoccus sp.
GTCATTCCCGCGCAGGCGGGAATCCAGCCTGCATGCTTATGCTGTTATTTCCGCTAAAGCGGAAATCTGCAGCACTGGATTCCCGCCTACGCGGGAATGACGTTGTTACATTCTGTCTTCAGCAGCCAACACACCTTCGATTTCCTGCTGGCGTTGCTCTTTAACAAGACCAAACTCTTCGTTCAGCATGCCAGGCTCATTGGGAGCCGTTTTAGGCGCGTAGTCTAACGGTGGAGTAATGGTATCCCCTTCGTTAACAATCGCCGGTGTCTCAGTGTCTCCAGCTTCCAGGGCTTCAAGTGTTTCTTTGGCATTGTCTCCCGCTAACAACTGCGCCCCTTTCGCCAAATGATTATGGACATCGCGGTAGCTGGTGGTTAGCTGGTTTAAAAGACCTGCGGTTTCTACAAAGTGTTCAGACACTTCGTGTTGGTAGCTTTCCTGTTGCTCTTTCATCTCATTAAGCTGGTCTTTCAGCAGGCGTTGTGATTGCTGCGAGGCGCCAGTCTTCAGAGCGATTAGATAGCCAGCGGCCAAGCCGATAATTGTCATAGCAAAAACAACAGTAATAACTAATTCCAGAGAGTACACAAATCTATCCTTCAATATAATTGGGTTTGGGGGGGTTAGTATAACGTTTAAATCGGCGCGCGTCAGAGCCCTGTTGCAACTGATCATAGGTTGATACTGTTTGTTTATCTCGGTAAAGTTGCCCGCCCTAAGGCGCAGAGCCATTTTAGTTAATGATGATTTCAATAGTATGACTCCTACAGAGCGTTATCAATCGGACCTTAAACAGCCGGATTTTTCTTATGATCCCGCCCAAGAGCAGGCCGTGGCTTATTTGCAGGATTTATATAGTCGCTTACTAGCGGCGGAGGCTGAAACTACGAGTGATGGTTTCATTTCTCGTTGGTTAGGTCGTTTTAAGACTCCGGAAACAGCTGAGCCTGTCAAAGGCTTGTATTTCTGGGGCGGGGTTGGTCGAGGCAAAACCTATCTGATGGACGCCTTTTATGATGCTTTGCCTTTTGAACGTAAAATGCGCGTTCACTTTCACCGTTTTATGCAGCGTGTTCATAAAGAGCTGGCCAAGCTTGAGGGTGAGAAAAACCCTTTAAACCTGATTGCCGACCAGTTGGCCGCTGAAGCCAAAGTGATTTGTTTTGATGAGTTTTTTGTGTCGGATATAACCGATGCCATGATTCTCGGGGGGCTGTTCGAGCAGCTATTTGGTCGCGGTGTTACCCTGGTAGCTACCTCCAATATTGTCCCTGATGGTCTCTATAAAGACGGTCTGCAACGCAGCCGCTTCCTGCCAGCCATTGCCTTGGTCAAGCAGCATACAGAGGTGGTGAATGTTGATGGCGGTATTGATTATCGCCTGAGAGCACTGGAACAAGCAGAGCTTTACCATTATCCCCTGGATGATGGGGCCGATAAAAGTCTTGACCGCTCCTTTACCAGCCTGAACCCCGATGCCGAGCATATTCAGCGCAATGAGCCCCTGGATATAGAAGGTCGGCCGGTTATTGCCCGCTGTGTCTCTGATGATGTGGCCTGGTTTGACTTTAAAGAACTCTGCGACGGCCCCCGCAGCCAGAATGACTATATTGAGCTGGCCCGGGAGTTTCATGCGGTTTTGGTCAGCGATGTGCCGCAAATGGGCACTAGCAAAGATGACCAGGCGCGCCGGTTTATCAATCTGGTGGATGAGTTTTACGACCGCAATGTGAAGCTGGTGCTATCCGCAGAAGTGTCCCTCGAGCAGCTCTATACCGGCGGCAGGCTGAGCTTTGAGTTTGAACGCACCCAGAGCCGATTGTTAGAAATGCAGTCCCATGACTACCTCGCCCTTGAGCATCGACCCTAAGTCATTGGAATATTGGGAATAAGCCACTTATTCCCCCCTAATTAACTCGCCAAAAGCCTTGATCTACCTGCCTCATCTCTGTACAATCCGCGCTCTTCGTAAATACGAGTCCCTGCTCTCAAGTTAGTAGCACCTCTACAATATAGGTTGTTAAAAAGATGAAAACCTTCAGTGCAAAGCCGGATTCTGTTCAGCGAGATTGGTTCTTGGTAGATGCCGATGGCAAAACCCTGGGTCGATTAGCGACAGAAATCGCACACCGCTTGCGTGGCAAGCATAAAGCCGAATACACCCCGCACGTTGATACTGGCGATTATATCGTCGTTGTTAATGCTGAGAAAATCCAGGTTACTGGTAATAAAGCAAAAGACAAAATCTATTACCGTCACACAGGTTATGTGGGTAACTTAAAGTCAATCAGCTTCGAGAAGCTTATTGATAAAGCCCCGGAGCGCGCTATCCAGAATGCGGTTAAAGGCATGTTGCCTCGCAATCCACTGGGTCGCACAATGTTCAGAAAGCTGAAAGTCTACGCTGGTACTGAACATCCCCATGCTGCCCAACAGCCTCAAACACTTAACCTATAACGGACGGAACTATGTCAGCTACTCAATATTACGGTACCGGCCGTCGTAAAACTTCAACAGCCAGAGTTTTCTTAAAATCTGGCTCCGGTGAAATCACTATCAATAAGCGCTCTATCGACACGTACTTCGGTCGTGAAGTTGCTCGTATGATTGTTCGTCAGCCTCTGGAACTTGTAGAAATGGCTGATAAGTTTGACCTTAACATCACTGTTGCCGGTGGTGGCAGCTTTGGTCAGGCTGGTGCAATTCGTCACGGCATTACTCGCGCTCTTATGGAATATGACGAAGGTCTTCGTCCAGCACTACGTGCAGAGGGTTATGTAACCCGCGATGCGCGTGAAGTTGAGCGTAAGAAAGTTGGCCTGCGTAAAGCACGTAAGAAGCCGCAGTTCTCGAAACGTTAATTGTTGGTTGTATTTCGCGCCTGGCAAAGTCTTTAAACAGATTGCCAGGCCACGCAAAAAAACGTCCACGATTGCTAAAGTCTGGGCGTTTTTTTATGACTGTTGATAGGGTTTTCGCTATCAACTGGAAAAACAGCAGATTTTGACTGTTTACTTTTTAGTTTTGACTGTTATGCAGGGGGAAGTCCTTGAATTATCTAGGGTTCATTCTTGTAAGCAGGGGCCAACTTCTTTACTATTTGGCCCCATTCGAAGCAGATATCTGCGGTTTTAGAGAAATTTTTCAAAAATCCGTGCTGAGAGTGGCTACTTTAAGGGTAGTAAAACTCGGTTTGGTTTAAAACTTGTTAGCCTGTAGGGGGATTACGTCATGAGTAATGACGGCGTTAATACTACGCGGCGACGCTTTTTGACAGGAGCTACCTCCGTGGTAGGTGCTGCAGGAGCTGTCGGTATCGCTGTTCCGTTTGTTGGTTCCTGGAACCCAAGTGCCAAGGCGAAAGCCGCTGGTGCACCTGTTAAATTTGATGTCAGTAAGCTTGAGCCTGGCGAAATGAAGGTCGTTGAATGGCGCGGTAAGCCCGTTTACGTCGTTCGTCGTAATGCTGAGTCAGTGGCTGAGTTAAACAGCCTTGAAGGCTCTCTGAAAGATCCCGCCTCGGATACGGCTGACCAGCCTGAGTATATTGAAGGCGCAGCGCGTGCTATCAACCCCGAATATATGGTGCTAGTCGGTTTATGTACTCACCTGGGTTGCGCACCTAAATATCGCCCTGAAGTGGGTTCAATTCCAACCAGTGATGGCAGCGATTGGGTCGGCGGTTTCTTCTGCCCCTGTCACGGTTCAATGTTCGACTTGTCCGGGCGTGTTTACAAAGGTGTACCAGCATCCGCTAACCTTGTAGTACCCCCTTATTCTTTTGAAACCGATACCGTGATGGTGATCGGTGTGGATCAGGAGGCAGCCTAATGATCAATATGCTAGTAGGATTGAGAGATTGGGTTGACGATCGTCTGCCAATTATGCGCGCCTGGAACACCCATATGGGTAAGTACTACGCGCCAAAAAACTTTAACTTTTGGTACTTCTTTGGTGTTCTATCCCTTGTTGTATTAGTTAACCAGTTATTAACCGGTGTTTGGCTCACCATGAGCTTTACCCCTAGTTCTGAAGAAGCGTTTAAGTCGGTTGAATACATCATGCGTGATGTCGATTACGGCTGGATTATCCGCTATATGCACTCCACCGGTGCCTCGGCGTTCTTCGTGGTGGTTTATCTGCATATGTTCCGCGCCTTGATTTACGGTTCGTACAAAAAACCACGCGAGTTGGTTTGGTTGTTCGGTATGGTGATCTTTGTTGCGCTGATGGCTGAAGCCTTTGTAGGTTACGTACTACCTTGGGGCCAGATGTCTTACTGGGGCGCACAGGTAATCATCTCCTTGTTCGGTGCTATCCCGGTTGTGGGTGAAGATATCGTACAGTGGATTCGTGGTGACTTCCTGATCTCGGGTATTACCCTAAACCGTTTCTTCGCACTACACGTTGTTGCACTGCCTATTGTTCTATTAGGTTTGATTGTGATGCACTTGTTAGCTCTTCACGAAGTGGGTTCTAACAACCCGGACGGCGTAGACATCAAGAAAAACAAAGATGAAAACGGCGTACCTTTAGACGGCGTTGCTTTCCATCCTTATTACACGGTGCACGACCTGCAAGCGATTGCTGTGTTCCTGTTTGCCTTCTGTGCGATTCTTTTCTTCGCGCCGGAAATGGGCGGTTACTTTATTGAGTATGCAAACTTTGAAATTGCTAACTCACTGAAAACCCCTGAGCATATTGCGCCGGTCTGGTACTTCACGCCGTTCTACTCAGTATTGCGTGCGGTTCCTGATAAGTTGTTAGGCTTTATCGCCTTCGCAGCCTCGGTAGCGATTCTATTTATCCTGCCATGGATTGATCACAGTAAAGCCAAGTCATTCCGTTATAAAGGTAAAGTACCTACCATTATGATTGGTGTGTTTGCTGCTGCGTTTATTATCCTGGGTGTGTTGGGTGTTAAGTCTCCGACTCCAGGCAGAACTATTTTGGCGCAGGTAACCACTATCGTTTACTTCGCGTTCTTCCTGACCATGCCGTTCTGGACCAATAAAGCGTTTGCCGCTTTACGTTTTGGCAGCATGTGGTTCACCGGCTTGTTCCTGCTGTTTATTGGCTTGGACGGTTTTGATCCTTCGTCACAGGAACCATTGTATTCAGCGCGTATCTACGCAATTCTTAATGCACTACTGTTCTTTGCCTTGCCCTTTATGGTTGCTAAAAACCAGGAATTACCAGAGCCTGAGCGTGTAACGATGAATGGTGGTATGGGCTTCTGGAAAACACTGGGTTCTTTAATCGCGATTGCACTACTGTGTCTCGTTCCCCTGACTGCCGTTGGCGCATCAGCCAAGGTTGATTTGGATCATATTGAAGTAGATGCCACTGACAAGGCTTCACTGCAAAAAGGTGCCCAGCTTTATATGAACTACTGCATAGGGTGTCACTCTATGCAGTATGCGCGTTATGAGCGTACCGCTAACGATATTGGTGTGCCGGTTGAGTTGTTTGAAGGCAACCTGAAGTTTGAAGGTATGTCCGGTGAAATTGAGGGCGCTGCCAAAATCGGTGACCTGATGGAAAACGCCATGCCAAAGCCTATGGCAAAAAAATGGTTTGGCGCAGCGCCACCGGATTTAACACTGGTAGCCCGCTCTCGCGGTGCTGACTGGCTATACACTTACTTGCGTACCTTTCACGCTGACCCAAGCCGTCCTTATGGCGTGAATAACAAAACTTTTAAAGATGTGGGCATGCCCCACGTTTTGCTTGAACTGCAAGGTATGACTGAATGTGCTCCTGGCACGGCTAAAGCAGCTAACGGTGGCATTAAGCGTGATGAGCTAACCGGTGAAGAAGTTTTATTTGCCGAAGACGGCTCTGCTTTAAACCCTTGTGGACGTCTTGTTGTTACCGAGCCAGGCCTGTTGACGCCTGAAGAGTATGATCAAGCAATTTATGACTTGGTTAACTTTATGGCCTATGTAGCTGAGCCTATGGTAGA
>JAAELM010000575.1 GCA_024226635.1 Oceanicoccus sp.
GGGTTATTCAGACTGCGGTGGCCCTGTTGGCGACATTCTTCACTCTGGTGATGTCAAATGTTGGCGCTACGGTTTTACTGGTACCACTGGCTGTCAATATTGCGATAGGAGTAGGCGCCAACCCGGCCCTGTTTGCGCTAACGGTGGCGATTGCCACCTCCAACTCGTTTCTAATTCCAACCCACCAGGTGAATGCACTCATTATGGGGCCAGCCGGGTACCGGGTGCCAGATTTTCTGAAGGCGGGCAGTATCATGACGATTTTATTTCTGTTTGTGATGATTGTGACAATGGAATTTATTTTTTAGGCAGAATTTCTCACAGGTTGTCGAGGTTATCGTGCAGGGCTTTGGATTTACCGGGGATTTTCTGGGTGAGTGGAATAGCACTGTATATTGCCAAGTTCAGAAAATTGCCTGTAGATTCAAAGAACTAGTGAGTACCCATCATTCCTGTCAGAAAGGCGGGTAAGTGTTGCAGCTTTATTGGGTAGACGCGGGTATTCCTACAGTTTGTATGGTATCTTTTAGAATGATGATTATTTTAATTGACCTATAGAATAAAATTAATGTAGCGGGATGAAACTGGTATCTCAGATATTTAAATTTATATATGGTTGGCGTGAGAGAGTCACCCCCTTTACCGGCTGGATAAGAGAATTAAAAAAGCCGGCTGTATTAAAGGCCGATCTGATTGCCGGTATTACGGTAGCACTGGTGTTGATACCGCAATCCATGGCTTACGCACAACTGGCCGGATTACCTCCCTATTATGGATTGTACGCTTCTTTTCTGCCTGGCATGGTTGCGGCCATATTTGGTTCATCGCGTCAACTGGCTACCGGACCGGTAGCTGTTGTTTCTCTGCTAACGGCTTCGGCACTCGAACCACTCGCCGCTTCCGGCTCAGAGGCTTATCTGACCTATGCCATCATACTTGCGTTATTTGTGGGTGTTTTCCAGTTGACGCTGGGTTTACTCAGGTTGGGCGTACTGGTTAATTTTTTATCACATCCGGTTGTGGTGGGCTTTACCAATGCAGCCGCAATAATCATCGCAACCTCTCAACTGAGTAAAATTTTTGGTGTTACCATCGAGAAGGCGCCACATCATTATGAAACGGTTTGGCGGGTTATCGA
>JAAELM010000576.1 GCA_024226635.1 Oceanicoccus sp.
CAGAAGCACCCTTAAAAACTTTCTGGACAATGCACTACGTTACGTTAGAAAGTTTTTCTTCTGATAAATCAATCTCCTCTTTAACCGACCAGCCGGTCTTCAGTCCAAGGATAAACCATCCCAGCGCCAAAATCCCCAGGCCAAAGATACTATCCCCAATAGCGCGTAACCAGCGAAGATTACTGAGGAGAGGCTGCTGCATGAATTCCATTGAGCGGGCATACCATAACCCATGTTGTACACTGGCATTCGTCTGCATTAAACCGATGGGCAGAATACTGAGCAAGACCATAAGCGCCAGGCCAATGTTAATGGCCCAAAAAGCAAAGCCAATGACACTGTCTTTCCAGACATGGTGAGCCGCCAGGCCCTTGAGAACAAAGAGCATCAAACCGATGCCAAGCATGCCATAAACCCCGAACAATGCGGTATGTGCGTGAACCGGGGTCGTATTCAGTCCCTGCATGTAATAAAGAGCAATCGGCGGATTAATGAGAAAACCGAAAATACCGGCTCCGACAAGATTCCAGAAGGCTACCGCAATAAAGCAGTAGATCGGCCATTTATAGGCTTTAAGCCAGTCGGTGGCTTTGCTTAAA
>JAAELM010000577.1 GCA_024226635.1 Oceanicoccus sp.
ACTTGGCTGCTGGATTGGTTGAAAGAGGGCATGATGTAACTGTGTTAACCGGGTTGCCTAATTATCCCGGTGGGGAACTGTTCGTAGGCTATACCTGGTTTTCCACTCTTAAAGAAGAATATAAAGGGGTTGAAATCCGGCGTGTGCCGATCATTACACGTGGGAAGTCGTCAGGATGGCGGCTTCTTGTCAATTATATCTCTTATGCTGCATCGGCGACTTTGCTTGGCTGGTTACATTGTCGTTGCAAGTATGATGCGATATTGGTTTTCCAGTTGTCGCCCGTCACGATAGGGGTCCCAGGGATTTTCCTGCGCTGGATTAAGAAAATCCCACTTCTATTCTGGGTGCAGGATCTTTGGCCGGATAGCCTGATTGCGACTCGTTCCATTAGATCCAGACCGATTATTTACATGGTGCGTTCGCTGGTTCGTTTCTTATATAAGCATTCAGACAAGGTTCTTGTACAGTCCGAGGCCTTTCGCGATAAGGTTATTCGCGATGGAGCGTCAGCTGATGACGTGCTGTACTTTCCTAACTTTGCCGAGACACTTTATAATCCAGTAACGCCGCTGGATGATGCTCCTGAGCGCAAGGAGGTGCCAGATGGGTTTTGTGTCATGTTCGCCGGAAATATTGGTGAAGCGCAAGCATTTGATACGATTGTCGCAGCGGCGAATAAATTAAGAGATGAAAAGGAAATTAAATGGGTTATTTTAGGTGATGGACGACGTAAGGATTGGCTGGAGGCTAAGATAGTAGAGTTGGAGCTGCAGGATAGATTTTTTTTATTGGGCCGGCGTGCGGTTAATACGATGCCTATTTATTTCAGCCTGGCGGATGTGATGCTCGTTAGTTTAAGAAAGGAGCCAATATTTGCATTGACCATACCATCCAAGGTGCAGTCCTATCTAGCTTGCGCAAAACCGATAGTGGCGTCGTTGGATGGTGAAGGTGCGCGGGTAATTGAACAGGCTGGGGCCGGTCTTACGGCCCCGGCGGGTGATGTTGATGGTCTCGCAGAAGCTGTAAGACTGATTTACCAGAAAACGGAAGAAAAACGCAAGAAAATGGGCTTATGTGGGCTTGATTACTTTAATCTGAACTTTGAACGAGAGTTGCAGATAAGTCGACTTGAAGCATGGCTGGATGAAATCGGTAAATGATCTAATGAATGTCCTTGTAATTGGTGGCGACGGCATGTTGGGGCATCAGCTCCTAGGCCAACTATCTGAGATGCATACGGTCAAGGTTAGCCTGAGCCAGCAGCTATCTGCGTATGAAAAGTTTGGTATATTTTCTGAATCTAATGCATTTCCAGGCGTTGACATCAGGTCAGATTCGCAGGTGCTGGAGATATTCGCGGCCTTTAAACCGGATGTGTTAATTAATGCCGCAGGTATCGTAAAACAGCGTTCAGCCGCGCTTGGAGACATGGTTAGTATTCATATCAACGCCTTGCTGCCACATAAACTTGC
>JAAELM010000578.1 GCA_024226635.1 Oceanicoccus sp.
AGCTTGCCATCAGCGCCATCGGTATTGACCCAATACTCATCCCCTTTTTTAAAAAAGGTTGAAGTAATACCGTTTAGGGCAAAAGTTGCCTGATCAAAATCACCCAGCACAGCAGCGCTGTCTGCTACCATCATTGCTTGATCGTGATGGGAACCTTGCCACTCTTTATAAGCTTGCTGATGGCAAGCCGCACATCGCTGACTACCGATAAAGTCAGCGTTATCTGCCGGCTTGGCCTGAGTCATTAATGAGAAAAAAGAAAACAACAAATAGACTGCACAAACAGTAAGGGGAAAGCGCATTATACTTACAAACCACGTCATTATTTATTAGAGCTACAGATGTTCGATACTGCTAAGGCCAACATAAAAATCCCCGTACGTAGACGGGGATGGGATATAAAGATGCGCCATTTATGCAATGACGCTTAGCCGGAACCTAAAAACGATAAGTACCTTGGATGGCTACACTACGACCACGCTCATAGAAATTATAACGACTTTTTGCCTGGAAAGTACTAAAGGCAAGTGGCGTACCGTTTGAGTAGGTCACGATAGTTTCGTCGGTTAAGTTTTTACCGACTACCGCCACTTCCCAAACACCCTCAATTTCTGCCAAAGCGACGCGTGCATTGATTTTGCTATAACCATCTTGCTCAACCGCAGGGTCCAGTGTCTGGCTTGGGTTATAATCATCGGTAAAGATGACGTCAAGGTTGGCACGGAACTCCAGCGCGCTGCCGATAGTGTTGGTGTAATCCAAACCTATGTTACCACTCCAGTCAGCAACATATTGGTTGGTTTCACCGGTGTAATCACAGAAGCCGTCAAATTCAGTACTGCCAGGGTAAACCAGAACCTGATCAGGCAATACACCTTGAGTACACTGGCCATCTTCGAAATCCTTAAACTCGAAGTCCAAAAACGCCAGAGCACCTGTCAGAGTCAACGTGTCGGTTAGCATCCAGCGACCATCAATTTCGATACCCTGTGTTTCAGCTTCTGCAGCATTACCTACATTGAAGCCTACCTTGCTATCAAAGACACTGACCTGCAGATCATCGTATTGGGTAAAGAACACCGCAACATTTAGCTCGGCCGCACCACCCAGCAAGGTTGTTTTGGCACCCGCTTCAAAGCTGGTGGCTTCTTCTTCATCATAAGCAAAAGTACCTACCGGGAAAGGTGTATCCGGGGAGGCATTTGAGCGAACATCAAAACCACCTGACTTAAAGCCCTGGCTGGCTGTGGCGTAAAGCATAACATCTTCGTTAAGGTCATACTCAGCTGTAATCATCGGTGAGAAATTGTCTTCAGAACGTGAATCATTCAGATCGTGAGGCTCAAATAAGAAGACACCAGTATAAACACCAACTGCCTGGCCTTTGGCGAGCGGATCAGTAATATCACTACCATCAAGATTTGCAACATCCAGTGAACGGGATGCATCTTTCTCTTCATTGGAATAACGTCCACCAAAGGTGAGTCTTAAGTCGTCGGACATATTGTAAGTAAACTGAATAAACGCAGACCACAGCTCAGTATCCTGCTGAAAAGACCTCGGAGCGGAAGTGCTAGCTATCGCACTACCGGGAGCATATGGAAACGGAACATCTCCAGCAGCCCATGACGCATCGAGCGCGCCAACCAAAACACTATCGGCGGGCAGAAAGAACTGATCCGCAAATTCAAGCTCACTATCCTGGTAATAAAAACCGGTAATATATTCAAAGGTTTCACCAGTACCTGAATCAAACCTTACCTCAAGGCTGGTTTGCTCATACTCTTCTTCACTAATTAAGCTAAAAACATTACCGGCGGTAAAATCACAATCACAGAGCTCTTCGTAATCGTATTCCATAAAGGCACCAATAACCGTAAGGGTCCCTTCCCCTAAAGCATAGTTAGCGTTCAGGGTGAAGTTATCAGTACTATTTTCACTATAATCACCATTAGAGCTTCGACGGCCATCCTGATAGTTATTCAACACACTCAGATCCTGACCAAATGCACCGGCTAAAATCTGGGAATAATTAAGACCACCAAAGCTCGGGTTAAGGGAAGGCTCTTCTTTATCAATTTCTATCTGTCGACCATTAACATCAAAATCACTGGTTTCATATTTAAAGGTCAAATCCAGATCTTCAGAAGCCTGCCAGTCAAAAATGACGCGAATAGTTTCTTCATCGCGATTAGGCTCATCATTACCGTTAGTCAGGTTTTCCATATAACCATCCATAGTCCGATTGCGATAAGCCAGTCGCGCACCTAAATCAGCGGTAATAGGACCAGACAACACCAGGTCATACACTTCTTCACCATGATCAGGCTCATATAGCGCGGATACAGAGCCTTCAAACTCATCACCAGGCTTGGCAGTGGTAAGGCTTAGGGCACCGGCAATACTGTTTTTACCAAATAAAATATTTTGTGGGCCGCGAAGCACTTCCACACGCTCAAGATCAAGGAAAGGAGCACGGGATAATTGCCCTCTACCGTAGGAGACACCATCTACATACATCCCCGTAGATTGTTCAAAGCCCTGGTTAATACCAGAGCCAATACCACGGATATAAATATTGGTGCCAATGCCCGTTTCAGACATTGTTAAGTTGGGTACATAAGCTTGCAGGTCTTCGATTTTATCGATACCGGCTTCCATCATCTTGGTGCCCGATATAGCCGAGACAGAGACAGGAACATCCTGCAAGCTCTCAGCACGTAATTGGGCGGTAACTATGATTTCTTCCAGGACTTGAGCAGCAAGTAAACCAGAATGAGCAACTGAGCTTAACAAAATGCCCGCCACGATTGGTTTAACTGCCATTGGTTTAACTACAGACTTCAGGTAAGTCATTGTCTTCCCCTTTAATTATAAATATTATTTATTTCCATATACATTCTAGCTGTTTCTTAGTGTCTGTAAATAATACTTGGATACTATTTAGTCTTTTTAGATCTTTGATCTTCCTTATAAAGAAAGTGAATTAAAACAGAAACAAAATAGGTAGTCAGTACATACCTATCGAAAGCCCGACAGCAAGCGCATTACCAAGCTCTTCGCTTTGTGCAAAAGCAGGGGTTGATGGCTTGCCTGGGATGATAAGCGGTTTAGCCACACAACGCAGTGGATAGCCTTTGGCAATACGCTCTAACTGCCTGAGTGCACCAGAGCCATCGTTTCCGGCACTGATAATTACCCCATAGGGCAAATTCAGCTGTTGCGGTTCAACCGCATAAAAGGTGCGATCAAAAAAGTCCTTGAGTCCACCGGACATATCACCAAAATATTCTGGCGTAGCAAAAATCAGGGCGTCGGCCCAGAGTAAATCGTCCACCCCTGCCTCCATGGCGGGTAACAACCTTGCTTCTACCTCAGGCTCATTTAACGCACCTTTCAATGCCGCCTCGGCAAGTGCACGGGTGCTGCCTGATTGGGTATGGTAAATAATTTGTAAGTGTTTCATGCAACCGCCCCTATTAAGGGTCAAAAAGGGATTTTGTTGATTAATATCGGGCGAAGCAATAAATACATAGCCAAGCCCACTGCATCCCCAAATACATCAAATGATGAGGCGAAACGTCCAGGGATTTGAGACTGCACTAATTCAATCGCCAATCCATAGGCCAGCAACGGCATCACTTTCCCGAGCCATAGGTTAGCTGAAGGATAGGCGCGATCTAACAAACCCAGCAAAACAAAAAAAGCTAGCGCATGGTTGGCTTTATCCCATCCGGTAGTCAACAATACCTGTTCCTGTGGCAACACTGCCAGCAGCGTGACAATTAGCCATACCCAATAAAAACAAAACCGACTGAACGAAACTAATGACAAGATGCAATCTCTCTTTATAGTAATAAGTAGTGAGCCTGATACGAAACCATGCTTTATATTTATTTAATCTCTACTATACTTTGGCGATAACCAGTCCGAGCTCACGCCATGAGTAACCAAAGTAAAACCACTAAAGTTGTATTAGTTATTATAGTATTCCTTTCACTGCTTGCAGCCACTACAACAATACTTTACTTAACCATTAATAAAGAAAAGAAAACGACTTTTTTTGCCCGCAGTATTAATGATGCATCCTATGACTGTGAGGCCACGATTAACAATAAGTACAAAGAGGATTTAGTCAATAAAAGCTTTGATGATATTTCTTCCCATTATGATCCTGGCAAACGCCAGTACACAATTTACTACCGCATTAGTATCAAAGAGAATCAAGAAGACTACCCCGTGGTTAATGACTATATGGCTAAATGTGTTGTTTGGGAGAGGCTCGGCTACGTGTCAGACTTTAGGGTGTTCAGCTACTAAACACCCTGCCCTCACCTAAGCCTTTAAGCTTTTAGAAACCACTTCAAAAACATCCCGTGACAAATCCGGTTCAGCCATAATTCTTTCCAGTTCTGCCTTCATTAAGGCGCGGCTATCCGCGGTGTATTTCTTCCACTTGGTTAAAGGCCCAAGCAAGCGTGAGGCCATCTGTGGGTTAAGTCGATTGAGCTCAACAACCTGGTCTACCAGGAAGCGATAACCTGCACCATCACGCTGGTGAAAATTAACCGCATTCTGGCCACAGAAGGCTCCGATTAAGGCTCGAGCTTTATTGGGATTTTTGATATCAAAAGCCGGATGGGTCATCAGGCCTTTAACATGGTCTAATGTACCCGGTACCGAGCAGACCGCCTGCGCCATAAACCACTGGTTGACCACCAGCGACTCATGTTGCCAACGCTCATAAAACAACTTCAATACACGTTGTTTCTGCATCCCAAATTCGCTATTTAAAATAACATTAAAGGCTGCCAGTACATCGGTCATATTATTGGCGTGATCAAACTGTTCAACGGCCGCCGCTAAGGCATCATCAGTGCCCAACAGCATTAAATAAGCCAGAGCCGTATTTTTTAGACTACGCTGGGCTATTTGAAGTGCTGAGGGTTGGTAGGCGTCATCGCAATGATTATTGCGGAAGGCTTGCCATAGTTCTTGCTCTAACGCTTCGGCAATGGTTAATCTGGCTAAAGTTCTAGCCTGATAAATAGCATG
>JAAELM010000579.1 GCA_024226635.1 Oceanicoccus sp.
ATGCTGATGATACAATGACCCCGCTTTTAGGCAAACCACTTACTGATTATATTTTTGTCAATGATGATGATGATGCGATCAAAAAAGCAGAAGAGGATTTAAAACAAACCGAAATTACCCAGCCAGCTGTGCTTACATCAGATATTGCCCTTACCCGAATGCTGGAATCGTACGGCATTAAACCGGACATGGTTATGGGGCACAGCCTTGGTGAATACGGCGCAATGGTCGCCTCAGGCATTTTAGACTTTGGCAATGCGCTTAAAGCTGTTAGCGCCCGTGGCACTGAAATGGCCCGAATCTCTGTTGATGATAATGGTCTGATGGCAGCCATTCTTGGTCCATTGGAAAAAATCAGGGAGGTTCTTGAAAAAGTTAAGGGTTATGTGGTCATAGCAAATATCAACAGTGGCAAACAGGCTGTAATCGGTGGTGAAACCAAAGCGGTGAATGCAGCTATTAAGGCATTCCAGGAGGCAGGAATGAATGCCCAGCTAATCCCGGTTAGCCATGCTTTCCATACAAAAATTATTGCCTCTGCTAGTGGCCCGATTGGCCGCGTACTAAGTGACATGAATATGCAGCCACCACAAGTACCAATTATTTCAAATGTTACCGGCGAATTTTATCCGCAAGGCAGCAAAGAAATTGTGCCTGAGATAATTGATCTTTTGTCGCAGC
>JAAELM010000580.1 GCA_024226635.1 Oceanicoccus sp.
AATAACAGCATAAGCATACAGGCTGGATTCCCGCCTGCGCGGGAATGACGGGGGGGGGGGGGATTAACAGAGCCTCCATACCGCGCCGCGGCCTTTGCCCTCAGTGAGAATAATATGCCTCTCTTTCAGGCTCCGTAAGATCATTCGAATATGATCGTTGCTAATGGTGGGGAAAGCCCGGCAAACATCACCGTAGCGAAAAGGGTGTTGCTGTTGTTTAACAAAGCGCTCTATTAATGCGGTTTTAGAGCCGCGCCCCGGGCTGATATTAGCGTGCTGAATTTGTCGGTCAAAGCGCTGGTACAGACGACGAATTAATACCCACCAATAACTTAACCACGGGATCGGGTTAGTGCTATCACTATGATTCAGTGAACGGTAAAAAGCGCGCTCTGTAGCAATCATCTCGGATTCCAGGTCAATCGTGTTAACAACATCGTAGCCCTGGTGATCAAGCAGCTGCCTGGCCAGCAATAAAGCCAGCCGGCGGTTGCCATCAAAGAAGGGGAAGGTTTTCATTA
Organism: Oceanicoccus sp.; assembly: GCA_024226635.1. Taxonomy (GTDB): domain Bacteria; phylum Pseudomonadota; class Gammaproteobacteria; order Pseudomonadales; family Dasaniaceae; genus Oceanicoccus. Next base: position 522 of record JAAELM010000580.1, read on the forward strand.
ATTCCATTAGCAATAGCGGAATGGCTACCAGCGGTTCAACGCCATTGTGAATCGCCTGGTTAAATTCGCTGACTAATAGCTCCATCGCAGCGGCGATAGCCTCTTGGCCGGCGGGCACCAGCAACTGCTTATCGGGCTGGTCTCTTCGTGAGACCTTCAGCTTTACACTGCGCCAGCGGCCACCTTGCGGGTTAAGCTGTTGGTGCAGCGCTTTAATCAACGCGCAACTGAGGGGCTGTGCTTTGATAGTGGATAAGTAACTAAGGGCCTGTGAATAGTTAAAGTTGGGTGATGAATCTTTGGCGGCCATGATTTTACTGGCACTAAGCTGTGACTTAACGGCCATACCCGCCAATAGGTCAGTGGATAGCGAAGAGCTGGCACTCAGCAGGCCCTGTCGATAGCGTAAATCAGCGAGTTGCTGGCTGATGGCGAGAGGGAGTTGCAGTTGCTGAAGCTGGGTTTTGGCGAGAATAGACATGGTAATCCAAGTTTTTGGGGGTGTTTTAACAAACATTACCCTTAATTCGGGTGATGGGAAACCCCTTTCTGAAGATGCAGCAATAATATATAGGGGGTTAATGGAGGTTAAGATAGCTAAAGCCCCGTCATTCCCGCCTTCGCGGGAAT
>JAAELM010000581.1 GCA_024226635.1 Oceanicoccus sp.
AGTTTGGCTGTTTTTTGTCGAAACAACTTTGGATTGTGATACATTGTTTGAATTCTTGTCTTTGATGGCCGCCAGCCGCTTTTCTACTCTCGAAATAATTCGTAGGTGGGCGGCAAGTTGCGAGCTTTGTAATTCGCTTGCAGAGCCTAAGGATTTAACCTTCTGGTGCAGCTCCTGCGTTGCCTGCACCAATGGTACAACAAATTCTGCATAACGCAATCCGTAAATATCCTGCTCATTTTGTGGTGCATCCACGCCGCTGAATTCATAACCCAGCGAGTTCGCTAATTCCTCGACTTCCTGGGCGATAAATCCTGAATAGCGGATGTCATTTTTTGCATTGTAGTGGTGTTTAAGATTGTCCGGAATGGCCTCACCCCTAAATTCTGTTAGAGCTGTTACATCGAAATTGTAGGTTACCGGCCGTAGTCCGTCGATAAAGTCGAGTCCGGGCACATCATTGCGCACGTTTTTTTTGAAGCGCCCATCTGAAGTCGTGGTCCAATTGACAATACCGCCAATTGAGGCAATGGCGCTGTTGCCAAGATAGACTTCGTTGGCCGTAGATACGCTGATGCCATTACCCAGGGCCATAGAATTAGCAGCGGAAGCGCCGGCGCTGTGCCCGATGGCAGTGGCATTGCCTGCGGATGTGTTGGCTGCATAACCGATGGCCACCGTACTACCCCCGGTACTGGCAGACTGAGAGCCGATGACAATGCTCTGATCGAAATCTCCGTCAATAGTGGCCTGGCGCCCGATGGCGACCGAATGGGTGGCGCCATTTTGGATGACGGCCTCATCGCCAATAACCACGACGTCGTTGTTGAGACCCTGGGCCAGATAACCGATGGCGATAGAATTCTGACCCGTTACATCGGAACTTGTACCTATAGTGATTGAACCCTGCTGAGTTGCTCGTGCCTGATAACCAATGACAACTACATCATTATTATCAACATCTGCGGCTGCACCGAGAAAAGTTGTGCGGGAGCGCAGAGTATTATTGAAATCGGCCATGTAACCCATACCAACATTGTCTTCACCCTCCCTGTTGGTATAGCCGGCACGATAGCCGACGTATGTGTTGCGGTTAGCGTCTCTGTACCGGTTGTTTTCATCTCCGGCATAAGCGCCGACAAAGGTGTTGTAATCTGCGTCCTCGGTTTTGGAGCCCGAACCCGCACCGAGAAAGGTGTTATAATTGCCCGAGCTATTATCGATTCCTGCAGAATCCCCCACGGCTGTGTTATGGTGCACGTTTACGCCTTCGTAGCCAAGATCGTACAGCGCTTGGAAGCCCACAGCGGTATTGCGGTAACCGATCTGGTTACTGCGCCCGGCTGTAGAACCTATGAACGTGTTCCACCTTGCTGTCGTGGTGTTATAACCGGCGTCTTCACCAACAAAAGTGTTGTCAGATCCGCTGGTGAGAGAATAACCGGCCTGTTCACCTATAATGGTGACATTGCCGGCGGTGGTCATATTTCTGCCGGCCTCACTGCCGATAACGACGTTGTCCGTTCCCCTGCTAGCGTAGCCGGAGAAGTTCCCGATGAAGACGTTATCGGAACCAGCGGTACCTAATGCTTTGGCAAACGCGCCGATAATGATGTTATCATCATATCGTTCAAGACTGGATCCGGCGTTCTTGCCTATGAATATGCTATTCGAGCCGCTGCTGTAGTTTGTACCGGCGTCTTCACCTATAAATGTGTTGTAGTTACCAGTAGTGATGCTCTCACCGGCACCATTTTGAGGTGACGCCTGGTGTACGTTGCCGGTTTGTGCCAGCACCAGGCTGCTAAAAACAAACAGGCAAACAGCGGTCAACAGGATTGAAAAGTTTTGTACTTTCATAATGAAAGCTCCTTTTTGAATAATTTTCAAAAAATCTATTTTGATTAAAAATAAATTTGGTTGGCTTATGGACTCTTACTTAGAATCAGGATAAACTCCATCAAACTATGGTAATAGCTCCGATGCCTGTTCTACATATAACACATAATGACCTCTAAATTTATGAAAAAATTGTACTCATTTCAATTATTAAAACGGACCAATCTGGATATCTTATCCAAATCATAAGCTAACAACTCGCAAAAAAACTGCCTGCAAGCATTTGGTATTGGTTAGTGTCTTCCTGCAATTGCCCACACCATCTGATTCGCCGTAACATATGACGTTGTGAGTTCCATCTTCGACGCGCCCGTTGCAAGGCAGTTGCACCAATTCTTTATTCCTGTAAAAAACTATCAGTTTTATCCTGCACGCCGGTTTTGATTAAACAGAATGTCTTTCAACTTGTTTATCTTAATAATCCTTTTCAAAATAAATTAAGATATAGAGCGAAAAGCGGGTAGCAGAAATTTACTTTATTTACTAATTTAATTATATTAACAAATAACTCACAAGCCCAAATAATAGCACTGGGTAGCAAGCAATGGAATTCAAGAACAAATTTGGTAACCAAAATCTAACAGAAAATCATGGAGCAGGGGCCGCATTCTGGTTGCC
>JAAELM010000582.1 GCA_024226635.1 Oceanicoccus sp.
GATTACGGCTAAATTCTAAATGATATGGTAGCGGCGCAGGGACTCGAACCCCGGACCTACGGATTATGATTCCGCCGCTCTAACCAGCTGAGCTACACCGCCACAAAGAAAGGCTCCTGCTACAGACATTTGCAGCTATACCCTAGCAGAGCGCAATAGTATACATTATATATCCTATAGATCAAGCCGTTAATTTATACACTGCAACACCTAATAGAAATAAAAATGAAAAAACCGTGTACTCTCTATAAAATCGCTACTATCTGAAAAACATCCTCTATTGCTTAACCGTCCTTATTTCCTTTTTAATCTTTTCAACTTTCGGGCCAAAGCTACTTCGACCATATTGTTCCAATTGTTTGTCATATTTATAACTCCTTGCAGAAGACAGCCCCAAGCCATCACCCTGCACACCGTACTCATATACCATGATTACCTCCTGCCTGGTATCAACCAGATAAAAAGGCTCTCTGTTGTTTGCTCGGTTGCCGACTACCGCAAATACATGCTTTGCGCCCGCACCGCCATCACCTTGGGCA
>JAAELM010000583.1 GCA_024226635.1 Oceanicoccus sp.
CATGTTGATGACTTGAACGACTGGAATAGATTCTGGCGCCAATCCCCGTACTGGCGAGCGTGCCGCTATATTCATTCGGGTTTGCACTTTCGTTTTGCCAGGCTTTGCCTGCGTCAGCAAAAGCGGCGAACCCTATGTCAAAGATGCGATAAACATTCCAGTTGGGGTAGTAACGAAGCTCAAGTGCATTAATTGCTCGGTATTTACCATGTTGATATTGCAGCGGATAACCGCGCACGCCGCTTTCGCCGCCAAGCGCAACGGGCAGGTCAGCATAATTGTGTTTACTGGCAGTAACCTGGGTAAGAGTATAAACGCCAAATTTAGGTGCGAAGCGATAAAAGAATTCCGCTGTCAGGTTGGCATACTGCGTATTCCGTTTTACTTGAACAGCCATGCCGGTTTTATTTGAACACCTCAGATCAACGCATCGTTGGCTAGTTGATTTTTACCTTAAGTGTTCAAGTGGCGTCAACGGTCGCCAGTGTTTTTCTCATTGATTCTCCCTTCAGTTTGATCCGGTGAGCGTTGTGCATCAGGCGGTCGAGGATGGCATCGGCCAGCGTGTTGTCACCGATGGATTGATACCATTGGTCGGTGGGTAACTGGCTGATGAGGATAGTTGAGCTGCTCCCGTGGCGATCATCCATGATTTCCATCAGGTCGTTACGCTGAGCCGCTTTTAGCGGCTCCAGTCCCCAGTCGTCCAGGATGAGCAAGTTGAGTTTAGCCAGGCTCTTTAGTTTTTTACTGTACGTACCATCCGCTTTGGCCTGGGTGAGTTCCATGAGCAGGCGACTCACCCGGTAGTATTTCACTGTGTAACCTTTCAGGCAGGCGGTGTTAGCGAGGGCACAGGCGATATAGGTTTTCCCGGTGCCGCACGGCCCGGTGAGTAACAGATTTTGTTGCCGTTGTAGCCAGTCGCATTGCAGTAGGCCTATCATCACACTTTTTTGCAGGCCGCGTGGATGCTGGTAGTCGATATCATGGGCGGTGGCCGCGAGTTTCAGTTGCGCCTGTTTGAGCAGGCGCTGTTGTTTACGGTTATCCCGCTCATGGATTTCCTGGTCGGTCAGCAGTTGCAGCCGTTCCGCGAAGCATAAGTCCTGATACTGGCCCGGTTGTTCCAGTTGCTGACTCAGGGCTTTAGCCATGCCGCTGAGTTTGAGTTGGTGCAGTTGTGAGAGTGTGGTGGTTAGCATAGGTTTTCTCCTTAGTGGAAGCTCTGTGGGCCACGGATGTTTTCGTGGTGTTGAGGGAGTGTCAGGGTGTCATGGCTGGATTCACTGATGAGCTTGTCCTGATTACTGTTTAAGATGTCTTTAAGCTGTTGCAGGCGATAGAGCTGATGCTGATTAGCCAGTTTGCAGGCCGTATTGAGCCGCTGCGGTGGATACTGACTGGCTAACCGCAATGCACCCAGACAGACGCGGAACGCCTGTTGAGGATGCGGTTTACGTTTAAGCTGGGCTTTCACCCAGATAAGCACGTCATCACCGATGTCCTTGGCCCAGTTCATCAGGCTGCCCTCACTGACTTTGTGGTAGTGCTGATGCTGCGCAGGCATGTGTTGCGGCGTGGTGGTAAAGCCGTAACGGTCATTGCGAGGATGGCTGGCCACACGTTTGCCCTGGAAGTAGATTTCTACCAAGCGTGGCTTTGCGTGGAGTTCTACCCGTTCACTCACCAGTTGATGCGGCACCGAGTACAAGTGATTCTCATACTGCACATGGTAATCGATGTTTACCTTAGCCTGGCGGATGTCGGTGTATTCATAGGCATGGCGCGGTAGCTGTTTTAAGGCGGGCTTATCCAGTTCGTCGAACCACTGCTGACGTGTGCCTGACATTTGTTTGAAGGGCTTGTTGTTTACCTCCGTCAGCAAGGCGTTGATGCACTGGTTTAACTCATGTAATGAGAAGAAGGTGTGATGGCGAAGCCGGGCTAATATCCATCGTTCGATGATTTGCACACCCACTTCGGCCTTGGCTTTATCTTTGGGTTTGTACGGTCTGGCAGGCACGATGGCCGTATCATAATGAGCCGCTAGTTGCTGATAGGCTGGGTTGATATCCGGGTCGCTTTTACAGGCTTTGGTCACCGCACTTTTTAAGTTATCCGGTACCACCATGGTGGGTACACCACCGAGATACTCAAACGCCCGCACATGGCTGCCCAGCCAGTCTTGTAAGCCCTGTGTCCAGGTCGCTTCAGCGTAGTAATAACTGCTCGCGCCCATGGCCGCGACGAAGATTTGCGCGTGTCGGATTTCGCCTGTTTGTGGATTCACGACAGGCATGGTTTGCCCCGCATAGTCCACGAACAATACTTCACCCGCCCGGTGATGCTGGCGCATCGAACGGCGCTGTTTCTTCAGCCAGTGCAGATAACGGTCGCAGAACTGGGAGTAACTGTAACAGCGATTGGGGTATTGCTGGGTGTATTCTTCCCACAGCAGCAATTTGGTCACGCCTTTACGGCTTAATTGCTTACGCAAGTCTGCCCAGTCCGGCTCTTGGAATCGCTTGGCATGGCGGGTATCGGCTTGCGGATAAAAGCGCCGGGCTAGCTGAGCATCATCCAGTTCATCTGGCAGCGGCCAGGATAGGTTCATGACCTTGGCTTTGCTGAGCAGCGTTTGAATGCTGCCGACACTGACTTTGGTGCTGCGATGAATCTCGCGGATACTCAATCCCGCCGAGAAATGCAGCCTTAAAACCTCTCTGATTTTACGCATTGTAATCCTTTTCAAACCTAACCCTCACTCGCCAACGAAAAGTCAGTGGTTAAGTTATCAAATTAATAGTGATTTCAATGCGTTGAAATGATTCCGGTGTACTTGAACACCGATTCCGGAAATCAGCCCAAAAGTGTACTAAATAAATCCGGAATCAGTGTTCAAATAATTCCAGAATAGGTGTTCAAGTGTTTCCGGAATCGCTGTTCAGATCCGGCCGGAATATGCACATCATACACCTGTACCCGTAAACGACTGTCTATCAGACGCGAAGGCACTGTGTAAGTGACGCGTTTTATATTGATGGTACTGGTGCGCGAGACGCGCACATATTCTGTTGAGTAATTGACGCTACCCACCGGAGGTAGAGGCTGTAATTGTCGCTGCTCTTTGATAAATGCCGCGCTGATACGTTTGTTTCGTCTGGCAACCAGTTGCCGGATAAAGTCTTCATAGTCGTCACGACAACTAAAGTCACACGAGCCACGAATACGCAGTGCCTGCTCAAGCTGCGCTTTAATATGGCGATTACTGGACTCGATGACACCATTTTCATGCGCCACACCGGTGTTATTGCGTGTGCCGGTAAAACCATAATGTGCCATCAGTGAAGCATAACGTTCTGTAAATTTACCGGCATCATCATGATTCCGGTACGCAGCACTCAAGCTGTCGGTGCGGACTTCTTTGGGGACACCACCGCTGGCTCTGAAGGCATTCTGGAGACCATCAGAGAAGGCAGCGAAGCTCTCACCACCATAAATTACCTGGCAATACTGCCAACCGCTGGCGGCCAGGCGATAGTTGAACAACATATGCTTACATGGCTGACGTCCAATGGTGATAGGAGATTTAACATGGGTAAAGTCGCAGATACCCAACAAGCCTGCCTCGTGGTGCTGTAAGAACATGACATCTTTCGCGCTGCCATGTAGTTGTCGCCATTTCTTAATTCTACGCTCAAGTGTACGCCGCGCTGAGGTTGGGAACTTGTCGCTATGCGACTCGCACAAATAATCAAATACGCCCACGGGTGTAATGAGGTCGTCTTGCTCTAAGATGGGAACAACAATGCTGTTCCAGACTGCCTCTAGTGGATCAGGGCGGGTACGCCAATGGCGGTGTGATTTATTGGGTTGGTGACGGCCGTTCTCAATTCGTCTGGCAGAGCTGATAGAGATACCTGCTTTGCTGGCGGCAACTTCCTGCGTGAAATCCTTTCGAAACTTCATATATAACCTGACTTGTTTTTCTGTGATGTGATTTCCCGACACGCCATTCTCCTCGAATTGTCGTGTCGAACCTTAACAGAACAACCGGTCAAGATAGTTGTCGCTCAACCGTTCAAGTTAATTGTCGCTCTATACTCCGACACACTTACATTACGTGGCAGCTTCTCAACGGAACCAGCATAGACGTAATTACGCGTCAATGTGGAACCAGTACAGAAATGATCGAGCAGCATTACAGTCATGTAAAACCCGAGATGTTTGCAGATGCATTATCTGGAGTTACTTTTGATAAAGAAGAACCAAAAGCATTGTCTAAGAAAACCTTACATAGACGCGCAAAGACCGCAGAGCGCGATGAAAAACGCTTCAAGGAATGGGTAGAAGAGTATAAAAGGCGTGGGTGTATTTAGTCCACCATATAGGAGATAAGGTTACTTTTTTGTCGTTTAACGGTGGCTTCTTCGGTTGCTTTTAAAAATAAAGAATAGTTATTGAAGATATGTAAATTTAATCAATGCGCTCTAAAACCAAACGAAAATCATAACTCAGTAAAAAATTCAATTACTAGTATTGATTCATAATCTTCGAAAGTCTGCAGGAAGAACCTCAAAACCCGCAAAAATGTCCGTAAGAGAAGTAAATAGCACAGCGCAGCTCGTATGTTCATCTGTTTGAACTCAAGCTGTAACTGCTTTTGGAAACTAGAGTTATCAGGGATGAAGGAATTACCGAAGTTGTGCGTATGCTCCTATAGTAATCCCAAATATATCTGCATAAGCGACTC
>JAAELM010000584.1 GCA_024226635.1 Oceanicoccus sp.
CGAGGATGCAAAGCGCCGCCGTCAGATAAAAGATCATCTTGAAAAAGGCTGAAAAAGGATCCGCAATAAACATCCCACTGTATACAGCTTCACCAGGCATAACTAAAAACCAGGTTTCCAGAGCTACAACAACAACAACAGCCAGAGATAAGTACCCAATTAAATCGACTCGCTTTCTTTTAAAAACCAGATCCAGCATCAACAACAGGCAAGCCGCAGCCAGAACCGTAATTTCCGGCAAGCTGGCTATGAGTGAGCGAATGATGGCTTCTTGATCCATAGCGACTTACCTGGTTATCCCGGATGCAGTTGCTTGCTCTAGCAAGTGTTCCACTGACACATGCATCAAACCCAGAAAGGGACCGGGATAAAAGCCGATCCAGATTACAAATACAGCCAGAGATAGAATGGCGACAATCTCTCGACTATCCAGATCCCAAATCTCTGATTGCAGTTTGTTGTTCACCTGCCCTAGCGCAACGCGCCTGAACATGCTGAGTAGATACGCCGCACTTAATACCGCGCCTATTACAGCAAGGGCAGCAATTATTTTGTTATAGCTAAACGTCCCAACTAGCACCAGCAACTCACCAATAAAGGCACTGGTACCCGGCAAGGCCATGGAGGCCAAAGTAAAAAAGGCCAGCCCGGTGGTATAAAGAGGCATCACTTTCATCAATCCACCGTAATCACTGATCGCACGGGAATGAGTCCGTTCATAAACCAAGCCAACCAGTAAAAACAAACCACTGGTTACAATACCGTGACTGAACATTTGCAATATACCGCCTTCCATCCCTTGACCATTGAGCACAAACAGACCAATGGTGACAAATCCCATATGACTGATACTGGAGTAAGCCACGAGTTTTTTTAAATCATTTTGCGCCAGCGCCAGGTAACCACCGTAAATAATAGCGACAAGAGAAAGCAGAATAACGGGCATGGCAAAGTACTGGGTGGCCTGGGGCAACATAGGTATTGAAAAGCGAAGAAATCCATAGGCGCCCATCTTTAACAAAATTCCTGCTAAAACGATACTACCCGCAGTAGGCGCTTGAACATGAGCATCGGGTAACCATGTATGAAACGGAAACATGGGCACCTTTACGGCAAAGGCTACAAAGAAAGCAAGAAAAATCCAGATTTGAATTTCAAATGGTGGCACCTGTTTCATCAATGCGAGAATATTGAAGGTTTCCCCAGCTTGAAAGTAAAGTGCAATAATTCCCACTAAAAAGAGCACACTACCTGCCAGGGTATAGAGAAAAAATTTAAAGGTGGCATAAATGCGATTATCACCACCCCAAATACCAATGATTAGATACATAGGGATCAGCATGGCTTCCCAGAAGATGTAAAAGAGAAACAGATCCAAAGCGGTGAAAACCCCAAGCATTAAGGTTTGCATAACTAACAGCGCGATCATGAACTCTTTTACCCGCTGCTTAATAGCACGCCATGAGGCAAGCACACAAATCCAGCCTAAAAAAGCACTCAGAAAAACAAAAAGAATACTGATCCCATCCACACCCAGAGCGTAATTAATCCCCAGTGACGGTATCCATTCGGCTTGCTCCTGAAACTGCATAGCGTGGGTGGAAGGATCAAAGGCAAAGACCAACTGCACAGTAAGTAATAGATCGATACTGGTAACGAGTAGCGCGAGTTGCCGAGCCCTGGCTTCGCCAGGAATGAACAGCAAGAGTCCAGCACCCAACAATGGCACAAATATAATGAGGCTTAACATGGCAAAGCCAAAAGTGTTTGCTGTGGTCGCTAGCACTTTCCACCTCTCATTTCACACCACCACATACAGGGCGATACAAGCCGTGACGCCAATAACGATGGACAAAGCATAATGACTGAGAATGCCGTTTTGTAAGTAGCGAAGCTTAGTCCCGCTGAGAAGAATAGTTTTTGCTAATCCATTCACCGCACCATCAATAATATGCGTATCCACCCACAAGCCAATTGATGCCACAGCATGCAAGGGTTTAAGTATGAGACTATTGGAAAAATTACTTACCACAGCTTCATAACGGGCAACAGGTTTTTCTGCGATCCACATCAAGCCCCGTGCCCCTTTACGATAAAACCAGTCAGTATCCAGACTGATGGTTTTCTCCGGATCCAGGTGTTTAAGAAAAACAGCAAACCCGAGCCCGGTAAAGAGTAAAAGACCTAAGGTCTCAGTAACATGAGCGCCACTATAGGGTTCAAAAGTAACCTCGTATGGCAACAAACTATAGAGCAAATCAGGAAAGATACCGATACCAATACAGAGTGTCGCTGCAATACCCATAGCGATGAGCATATTTAACGGGGGTTCTTTAGCCTCCAATCCTTTATCTTTACCAAAAAACATATAGTAGGGCAATTTCAATCCCGTATGTAAAAAGGTCCCGGATGAGGCAAGTAATAACAACAGTGCCACAGCAGCACGCTCATCCCCCGCAGCGGCAGCAACGACCATGGACTTACTAACAAAGCCACTGAAGAAGGGAAACGCGGAGATAGATAGCGCACCCACCATGTAAAGCACCAGTGTAATCGGCATCTGTTTATAGAGCCCTCCAAGCTCAGTCAACTTACGCCTACCTGCCATAAGGACCACGGCACCCGTTCCCATAAAAAGTAATCCCTTGTATAGAATATGAGAAAAAGCGTGAGCGCCAGAACCATTGACGGCCATTTCAGTACCAATACCCACACCCGCTACCATATAGCCCACTTGACTGACTATGTGATAAGCCAGCAAGCGCCGGGCATCATTTTCCATCACTGCATAAACAACCCCGTAGATGGCCATAATCACACCCAACCAGATCAATAATTCAGTGCCAGGATAGGCCCGCAGCAAAACATAGATTGCCGTTTTAGTAGTGAAAGCACACATAAAAACAGCACCCGTTATGGTCGCTTCCGGGTAGGCATCTGTAAGCCACGCATTAAGGGGTGGCACAGCAGCATTAAGCAAAAAGCCAGCGAGGATAAGATAGAAGCCAAGATTAGCCTGGGCATTATCTCCTATTTCATTAGCACCAAACAGGATCGAACCCGTGGCGTAATAATGGATGACAATGCCAGCCAGGAGACAAACACCACCACTTATATGTACCAACAGATAGCGGAAGCCGGCACTAATTGCTGCTGCCCCGCCTTGAATAAAAACCAGATAGGCCGAGGCGAAAGCCATGATTTCCCAGAAGATGAACAGGGTAAAATAGTCACCGGCAAAAACCACACCCAGCGCACTGCCTACATAGAGGTAAGCCGCCATGTGTTCACCGGGGTTTTTGACTTGCAAGGCATA
>JAAELM010000585.1 GCA_024226635.1 Oceanicoccus sp.
CAGCTTCTATACGCATGACGGAGCCTGGCATGCTGGCTACAATTGGTTCGCCTTTAATCGCAACCGCCGGTGAGGTTGGTGTAATTGTCTGAACGGCATCGGTACCCTCTGCAACAGTAACATTAAACGCTTTTCCATCAACAGTAACTGTATAATTCCCTGGTTCACTCGTGCCTTTGGCTTTAGCAGGGGCTGCCACTTCTGCCTCCGCTTCAGTAGTAATCTTTCTGATATTCGCCTTCATGTCTCCTTTTAGAAAACTAATACCTTTTTCACCACACGCATATGCAATAAAAATATTTTCATCATTTACTTCTAAATTGTTCTCTTGAAGTGTTTTAGTCGCTTGTGGTATTCCAGGTTCAAGGATTTCCAGTGGATGACCGTCAAAAGGCTTTTTGCCTAACTGCTCTTCTGCAAGTTTAACAACCTCCGAGTCTGGTTTGGAGGGTGTGCGACCGAAATATCCAAGCACCATATTGCCATAACCATCTGTAATCTTCTTCCATTTACCCTGCGTTACGTTAGCATATGCCTGTTGGAAATAGAATTGCGATACCGGAGTAAC
>JAAELM010000586.1 GCA_024226635.1 Oceanicoccus sp.
GCTACAGGCATTTGTCAGGCAGAAAAATGAGGCATCTATTGCCATAAACGCACAGAGAGAGGTAGGGGCTAACGTACTACTGGTTATGGAAGGTATAAAAGAAGCCTGCCGCGAGCTAAATGATAATCTGCTGAGAGATAGGGGCTTGCAGTTAGAACAGGTTTATGACGAAACGGAATATATAAAGTCATCTATAGGCCTGGTGCGGCAGAATGTTGTTATTGGTGGGCTATTGGCAGTTATAGTACTCTTGGTATTCCTTAGAAGCTGGCGGAGTACATTTGTAATTGGTCTGGCGATACCTATAAGTGCTGTCGGTACGTTTCTTATGGTTACTCTTTTAGGGCGTTCGCTTAATGTGATTAGTCTTGCCGGGATAGCGTTTGCTGTCGGGATGGTGGTTGACAGTGCTATTGTAGTTCTGGAAAATATTTACCGGCATTGGCAGTCCGGGGAGAGCCCTTTTCAAGCAGCTTATAAAGGAACTACAGAAGTTTGGGGTGCTGTTCTGGCTTCTACTTTGACTACCATAGGGGTATTTATTCCGGTTATCCTCGTTGAGCAGGAAGTTGGACAACTTTTCAGGGATATAGCATTGGCCATAAGTTTTGCTGTCGGTCTGTCACTTATTGTTGCGATTACGGTTATACCTACAGCGGCTGCAAGGGTTTTGACCCAAAGAAGGAAAGATGAAACAATTGGTAATGAGGTATCATCCGGCAGCAAAAGACGTCTGGCTTCATTTGGAGGAAATATAACTGAAA
>JAAELM010000587.1 GCA_024226635.1 Oceanicoccus sp.
GCCCTCGACAAATACACTCGAGGGCAGGCTTCGACGCAAATGACTACCGTCATTCCCGCCCTCGACAAATACACTCGAGGGCAAGCTTCGACGCAAATGACTACCGTCATTCCCGCGAAGGCGGGAATCCAGCCTGCATGCTTATACTTTTATTTCCGCTCAAGCGGAAATCTAAAGCGCTGGATTCCCGCCTTCGCGGGAATGACGTGTACTATGAGGAGAGTGTGCACTAAGTATAGAAAAATAACTATTATCGGTTATGATTATTGGCCAATCTTGAGGATATAGCGTGAAAGATATTCTTAGCCGATTTAAAAGACAGCCAGATACAGAAGTTTTACTACCCTTGCTGGAGCAATGGTTTGAAGGTGAGGCTGGCCAGTTAATGCTCAGGCGTCAGCAGGCTTTGGTGAGCCAAGCGATTACTGAAAGCTTTGGCTATCACCTGTTGCAGCTTAGTGTTGACTCTCGCTTGCATTTATTTGATGAAAGCCGCGTGCAAAATAACTATCACTGTCACCCGTTGGCATCCAATGGTAATGCCCGCTGCGAATTTGACCAGCTGCCTTTTGCCAGCGAAAGCCTTGATGTGGTGCTGCTGCATCATGTGCAGGAATATGTCAGCAACCCCCACACCTTGTTGCGTGAAGTGCAGCGGGTAGTTATACCCCATGGTCGCCTGGTTATTGTTGGTTTTAATCCTTGGTCAATACTGGGCCTATATGGACAGGTTGCTCGCTTTTTTCCGCGCTCCATTTGGCAAAATCATAGTATTAGCCCTCGCCGCATAAAAGATTGGCTAAGCTTGCTGGGTTTTGAAACACAACGTTGCCATTTCGGTTATCATAGCCCCGCATTGATGGAGCGCAGTGACAAGCCCCTGTTAAAGCGGTTATTAAAACAATGGCCGCTGGGTGGTTTTTATATGATTTCAGCGATAAAAAAAGAAGCTGGAATGATGCCGATCAAGCCGAGTTGGAAAACTGTCCACAAGCCTTTTGTGGGTTTGACGCCGGTTAAGCCGCGAGCAACTCATCATGCACCGATTAAAAAAACACTAATAACACCACTGCGTGAAGAGGATGTTGCTTGAAACAGATTGAACTATTTACCGATGGAGCCTGCCGCGGTAACCCGGGGCCCGGAGGTTGGGGTGCTTTAATTCGCTTAAAGGGCCAGCCCTCCACTGAAAAAAGTCTTTGTGGCGGTGCGGAAAATACCACCAATAATAAGATGGAGTTGCAGGCGGCGATTGAAGGTTTAAAAGCGTTAAAAGAGCCCTGTGAGGTGATGCTGTATACCGACTCCAAATACGTTATGCAGGGAATGACCGAGTGGTTACAGGGCTGGAAAGCCAAGGGCTGGAAAACCGCTGCAAAAAAGCCGGTTAAAAATGTTGAGTTCTGGCAGGCGCTGGATGAGCAGGTTGCTCGTCACAAGGTTGCCTGGCAGTGGGTTAAAGGCCATAGTGGCCACCGTGAAAATGAAATTGCCGACCAGTTAGCCAATCAAGGCTGCGATCAATTATAGCCAGTGTCATTCCCGCGAAGGCGGGAAACTAGGTTCCCGCCTTCGCGGGAATGACGTTCCTTCGCGGGAATGACAGCATAAATAATTTCAGGAGCTAGTAGTGAGACAAGTCGTACTCGATACCGAAACCACCGGCCTGGAACCCTCCCAGGGTCACCGGATTATTGAGATAGGCTGCGTGGAATTAGTCGACCGTAAATTAACCGGTCGCCATTACCATCAGTATATTAATCCCGAACGCGAAGTCGATGCCGGAGCGATGGAAGTCCACGGTATTACCAATGAATATCTGGCCGACAAACCTCTGTTTCACCAAATTTCCCAGGAGTTTCTTGAATTTATTGATGGCGCAGAATTAGTCATTCATAACGCGCCGTTTGATGTGGGTTTTATTAATCATGAATTTAAGCTGCTGGGCGCAAAAAGTCCGGGCAAGGTAGTTGATTACTGCTCAGTGGTAGACTCTCTGGTGATGGCGCGACAAAAGCATCCCGGTCAACGTAATAGCCTGGATGCCCTTTGCTCCCGCTACGAAGTTGATAACTCGGCCCGTGATTTACACGGCGCTTTATTAGATGCCGAGATTCTAGCTGACGTTTATTTATTTATGACCGGTGGGCAAACCAATTTATTGCTAGCCGGTGAAGACTCTCAGGAAGGGGGTAGTATGGATGCTTCAATCAGGCGTTTAGCGACAAGTCGACCAGCCTTAAAAGTGGTTGTTGCTGATGGTGAAGAATTGGCGGCACATGAAGAGAGGCTGCAAGAGATAGATAAAGCCAGCGATGGAAATAATCACTGGCGTTAAAAAAACTCTGTCATTCCCGCGAAGGCGGGAATCCAGCGCTGTCAATTTCTGCTTTAGCAGAAATAACAGCATAAACATGCAGGCTGGATTCCCGCCTTCGCGGGAATGACGGTAGTCATTTGCGTCGAAGCCTGCCCTCGAGTGTATTTGTCGAGGGCGGGAATGACGATGTATTATTAAAGCACCATATAAACCGCAACCAAGCCAACACCACCCATAATAATGGTATAAGGAAAAGCCATAACCACCATCTTACCGTAAGACAATCTGATCAGCGGTGCTAAAGCAGAGGTTAATAAAAACAGGAAAGCGGCCTGGCCGTTTGGCGTTGCAACACTGGGGATATTAGTACCGGTGTTAATGGCAATAGCCATCGTGTCAAACTCGGCGCGGGTAATAGTGCCGGCATCAAAAGCTGCTCGGGCTTCATTGATATAAACCGTTGCCACAAACACATTATCACTAATCATTGATAAAAGACCGTTGGCAACAAAGAACATCGTGGGTCGGACATCGTTATCCATTTCCAGCACGGCATTGATAATAGGACTAAACAAGTGCTGTTGTTCAATCACCGCAACAATCGCAAAAAACACTACTAACAGTGCAGTAAAGGGGAGGGCCTCTTCAAAAGCGTGACCTAGCTGGTGCTCTTCAATAATACCGTTAAAGGCTGTTAATAAAACGATAATGCTCAAGCCAACAATACCTACTGCCGCGACATGCGTAGCCAGTGCAGCCACCAGGAATAAGGCAACCAGCGCCTGGACAACTAATGCAGCATTGTCACGGGTAGTGCGCTTGGCATCTTCCTGTCTGGCAAATTCTTCTAACACATCCCTTACCGATTTAGGCAGCTCTGCACCGTAACCAAAGCTCTTGGTGATTTCCAGCATCAGGCAGGTAAATAAACCAGCCACTAAAACCGGCATAGTGATAGGGGCCATTCTCAAGAAAAACTCAAGAAAGTCCCAGCCAGCTTTTTCGGCAATCAATAGATTTTGTGGTTCACCAACCAGCGTACAAACACCACCTAGCGCAGTACCCACAGCGCCGTGCATTAGCAGGCTGCGTAAAAAGCTTCTGAACTGCTCAAGGTCGGCACGATGGAACTCAACCACGCCACCGTCATCACTGTGATCGTGGGGGTTATCGAGTTTTTTGCCGGAGGCCACTTTATGGTACACCGCATAAAAGCCGGTACCGACGCTGATTAAAACCGCTGTAACGGTTAGGGCGTCCAGGAAAGCACTAAGTACCGCGGCAACTAAAGAGAATAGCAAGGAGAGAAGCTTTTTGGATTTAACGCCTAGCAGTATTTTAGTAAATACAAATAACAGCAGGTTTTTCATAAAGTAGATGCCTGCCACCATAAAGATCAATAGCAAGAGAACTTCAAAGTTATTATGGGCCTCATGGTAAACAGCCTCGGGGGGCGCCATACCAATGGCAATGGCTTCGATCGCTAACAGGCCGCCCGGTTGCAGGGGGTAGCACTTAAGGGCGAGAGCCAGGGTAAAGATAAATTCCAGGATTAATAGCCAGCCGGTAATAAAGGGGCCAACGGTATAAAGCAAGATGGGGTTCAATATTAAAAAGGCAATTATTGTCTTTTTATACCATTGAGGGGCCTGACCGAGAAAATTCGCGACGAGGGCCTGGGGCATGGTTTGCGCCATTGGGGTACTCCTTAAAGTAGACTTGGGACTATCAATTAAAATTCATTACCCGCTGAATATAATAGGTTTTTTCCAATTTTGCAGAGAAATTATGCGAATTCAGGGCTTTATTGCTTAATTTCCTCTTTTGTCCGGCCGATAAGCTTGGGTATGGGGGGATTTCCCTTTAATTATGTGATGCAAGTACCTGTTAATGTTATTAAAAGAGCGGGGTAACCGGGCAAATCAGACTATACTGAGCAATACTTCCGTCAGCTTTCAACAAGACTGTCACTAACATTACCAATGGCACTATTTAGTAAGTGGTCAATAAAAAGGAGCTTCTGTGTCTTTAGACGTTAGCATCAACCTGCATTCCCTGCAGGTGATTCAAGAGGAGTTGAGTAATACTCTCAATCAGGCCGCCACTGAGTTTGAGGCCTATACGGTTGATCAAAGCAGTACCGGCCATATCAAGGCTTGCCATGAGTGTCTGGTGCAGGTGGGCGGCACATTCCGTTTATTGCAGTACCCGGGTGCTGCTTTGCTGGCCGATGAGATGGCTTCGTTAGTTGCGGTGATTGCCGATGAAGAGCTTAAAACAACTAACACAATGACTGAGGCGCTGACCCATGCCCTGTTTGTGTTGCCCCGCTATATTGAATTTATCTCCATCAGGCAGTCTGAACTGTCGATTCTGGTTATCCCCTATATTAATGAATTGCGAGTGAGCCGCCGTGAGTCCTTGCTGGCGGAATCTTATTTTTACCAAGGTGATATTCCGATGGTGGGGGCGTTGGCTGCTGAAGCCGCAGCTCCAGACCTGTGTTTACTGATGGCAACCGCTTCGCGCTTACGCCATATGTACCAAACCGGTTTAGTGGGCGTTATCAAAGAGCCTGAAAGTAGTCCTCATTATTTATTGATGTCGCGAGCCGTTGCTCGCTTTGTATCGCTGTTAGGCAATCATCCCCAGGCAGAAATTTGGCAGTTGGCGGGTGTGGTATTAGGCGCTTTTGCTGCCGGTAAACTGGAGATGACCCTGAATCGTAAGCGCAATCTGGCCGAGATTGAGAAGATGATGCGCTTGATTGTCAGCAAGGGTGAAGAGGCTTTTGATGACCCGGCCCCTGAAGCACTGAAAAAAGACTTGTTGTTTATGCTAATGCTTAGCAGCTTTAACAGTGCTGAAATAACCGCCCTTCGCGAATCCTATTCGCTGCCCAATTTGGAGATGTCTGATGATGATATTGCCAGTCAGCGCGCGTCAATGCATGGCCCTAGTCACGATACCATTGAATCGGTTATCAAAGTACTGTCTGAAGAGTTACGTAACGCTAAAGATGTATTGGAGATTGGTTCACAAAATAACGGGATTGATGGTGACGACCTGTCTTTGCTCATTGATACGGTATCCCGTGTGGCGGATACTCTCAGTGTGTTGAATTTACAGGGGCCAAAAGACACCTTAATTGAACAGTTAGAAAAAGTGCGCGGCTGGCAGGGGGTTGGTAGTGATGTCGGCAGTGCTGAGTTTGTTGAGGTGGCTGACACTTTACTCTATATCGAAAGCGCCTTATCGGGTCTTGATCGGCGTGAGTTGACTGTTGAAGATCTTAATGAGGCCACCGCGATAACCCGTAAGAAGATTGTTGCCAATAGTCAGTTGGCACAAGCTGAACAGCTGGTAATAGAAGAGGCGCAATCTGGTATTGCTTTGGCCAAGCGGGCAATTACCTCTTATGTTGATTCTAATTTTGATGTGGCCCATATCTCTAACGTAACGACTACATTGAATACGGTTAGGGGTGGCTTGCATCTGCTCAATTACAGTCGTGCAGCTGCGGTATTAAAAAGCTGTCACGATTTTGTCTCGCACCATATTGACGAACGCAACCCGAGTGAACAGCGTCACCAATTGTTGGAGACCTTCGCGGATGCGTTGATCAGCTTGGAGTATTATTTAACCGAGCTTCATTCCAGTCGTAGGGTTAATGAAGATATTTTATTGGTGGCTGAAGAAAGTTTGGCAGCGCTTGGCTTTACAGTGGAGTCCTGTGCTGCTGAATAATTATTAAGGATAAAGAGTATGGCCTATACCTTATTGGCTGGCGTTATCATTGTTGTTGCCCTGTTTGTGGTGTTAATGGCAGGGCGTTTATTATTTAAACGCAATTGGCTGTTAGGCTGGCTTCGCGGTACCTTCGGCTTTTTATTATTGTTGGCCTCGGTGATGCTGGCCCTGGCCGCTTTTGATTTTTACAGTTATAAGCAACTGAGCAAAGAGCAGACGATAGCCACCATTAGTTTTACCCAGCTTGAGCAACAGCGTTTTCAGGTATCCCTTGTCGATAGTGAAGGTTCGGAGCAAATCTATGAGCTTAACGGTGATCTATGGCAGTTGGATGCCCGCATTATTAAGTGGAATAAAGCGTTTGCAGGTATAGGCCTAAAGCCCGGTTATCGCCTCGATCGTCTTAGCGGTCGGTATTATTCCCTGGAAAAAGAGCATAGCGCCGAGCGTACGGTCTATCAGTTGGGTGTGAGTAAAAGCGTATTGGATGTCTGGGCCTGGCTGCATGATCATGGTCAAAATTTATCCATTATCGATGCCACCTACGGCAGTGCAACTTATCTACCTATGGATGATGGTGCTTTGTTCTCGGTAAACCTGTCTAGTACCGGCTTGTTAAGCCGCCCCCTCAATGACCGTGCCATACAGGCTGTAGAAGGCTGGCAATAATACGGTCTTGCCCCTGCTTATCTTGACTTAATCTTGCTATGCCTCCAAGATTGCCCGCCTGCATTTAAAATAAAGATGATCGGGGTAACACATTGGAATTTCTGAGTAATTATGGCCTGTTTCTGGCCAAATCTATCACTATTGTTGCGGCTATTTTGTTTGTTGTTATCGGCATTATTGCTGCCAGTAGTCGTGGTAAAAAAGAGCAGGACGGTCAAATAGAAGTCACGCTGGTTAATGACAGCTACGACGAGCATGAGCAGGCAATTAAGGCTGTTGTGTTAAATGACGAACAGTTAAAACAAGCAGCTAAAGATTTAAAGAAAAAGCAAAAGGACGATAAGAAAAAGAACAAGTCAGGGGATAATGAAGATAACAAAAAGCGCATTTATGTGCTGGATTTTGATGGCGATGTAAAAGCTTCTGCCGTTGAGAGTTTGCGCGAAGAGATTACCGCTGTATTAACTATGGCAACGCCGGATGATGAGGTGGTGTTACGGTTGGAGAGTCCAGGCGGCATGGTGCACACTTATGGCTTGGCGGCTTCCCAGTTAACTCGTATCACTCAGAAGGAGATCCCCCTAACGATTGTGGTTGATGCTGTGGCTGCCAGTGGTGGCTATATGATGGCTTGCATTGGTACTAAAATTTTGGCTGCACCGTTTGCCATTATCGGTTCGATTGGTGTTGTGGCCCAGTTGCCGAATTTTCATCGTCTATTGAAAAAGAATGATGTGGATTTTGAGATGTTTACCGCCGGTGAGTATAAGCGTACGGTCACTATGTTTGGTGAGAATACGGAGAAGGGTAAGACTAAGTTTGTAGAAGAGCTTGAAGATACCCATGAGTTATTTAAAAGTTTTGTTACTGAGCATCGTCCACAAGTGAATATTGCTGAAGTGGCTACTGGTGAAATCTGGTACGGCAAGCGCGCTCTGGAAAATAATCTTATCGATGATATTCAAACCAGTGATGAGTATCTGATGTCTCGCCGTGAGGATAGTAATATTTATTCGGTGAGTTTTGAGGCGAAGAAAACTTTACAGGAAAAGCTTGGGTTGGCGGCGTCTTATGCTACGGATGGCGTTATTGATAAGCTGATCCAGCGATTTAGTAGTAATAGACAGTATTAACCCCGCCCCGTCATCCCCGCGAAGCCGGGAATCCAGCCTGCATGATCATGCTGTTATTTCCGCCTGGGCGGAAATCTACAGCACTGGATCCCCGCCTTCGCGGGGATGACGGTGTGGGTTAGGCGGTGTAGGTTATTAAGTTCGTCGGGCTCTTATTGACTTGGCTAATTCTTCTAAAACCGACTCTGTAGTGTTCCATGAAATACAAGCATCCGTAATACTCACCCCATAAGTCTCAGGTTTTTTCTGGTTGCCTTCAAATAAATGACTCTCAATCATAACGCCGGCAATGGCTTTGGAACCCCTGGCAATCTGTTCACCTATATCAGCGGCTACGATAGGTTGTCTGGAAAAGTCTTTATTACTATTGCCGTGGCTGCAATCAACCATTAGTTGAATATCCAGCTTGTGTTTTTCAAGTAGGGCAGTAGCTTCAGTCACCGCTGTATCATCGTAATTGGGGCCTTTGTTAGAGCCGCGCAAAATAATATGGCAGTCTTTATTGCCCTTGGTAGTAACAATGGCTGAAATACCTTGTTTGGTTACCGATAAGAAGTGATGCGGGTGTGAGGCTGCACCAATGGCGTCAATGGCAATTTGTGTGCTGCCATCAGTACCATTCTTAAAGCCGATGGGCATGGATAGGCCGGAGGCGAGTTCACGATGAATTTGGCTTTCGGTGGTGCGTGCACCTATCGCGCCCCAGGAAACAAGGTCTGCAAAAAACTGGGGGGAAATGGTGTCGAGAAATTCACAGCCTGTAGGCAGCCCGATTTCAGCAACATCAATCAGCAGCTTTCTGGCGATACGAAGGCCCTGGTTAATATTAAAACTGCCGTCCAGATACGGGTCGTTGATTAGGCCTTTCCAGCCAACGGTGGTTCTGGGTTTTTCAAAATAAACCCGCATCACAATCAATAATTCATCTTTATGCTGGTCTACTACAGCCTTTAGGCGTTTGGCGTATTCAAGGGCGGCTTCGGTATCGTGGATAGAGCAGGGGCCAACCACCACCAGTAGTCGATCATCGCTGCCGTTAAAGATATTGGCAATATCATCCCTAGCCTGACTGATCATTGCGGCGGTACTATCGCTTACGGGTAGCTCCTCCATCAAAATGGTCGGGGGTAGCAGTGGGCGTAACTCGTCAATATGGACGTCGTCGGTTTTGGTGTTATTGCTCATGTTGTTTTCTTCGTTCGGCGAGTTGTAGCTGCATAATATGTTTGGCAATCAATTGGCGGTCGCTATCTTTTAAATGGGTAAAGCTAAGCGCCACATTATAACCGCCTTGCTGGTGTTCGGAGCAATTGATCACTTTGGCAAAAACCACCAGGGTGTGGTGGTTGGGTAGCAGGGTGATTTGCAAGGCTAAAAAACCATCGTTAGCCAGTTCGGTATCGGTGTGAATAGCGAGACCGCCTTCACTAATGGAGATCTGCTGCTTTTTCTGCCCCGGAGCTTGCTCTTCATGTTCGGCCACTTTGGCGGCTATCAGCTCCAGCTTTTTGTTTTGGCCTTTAAGATAAGCTTCAAGATCGCGATTGTCTTCGCCAATAGCTCTCAGGAATTTGGCATTATCCTGGTCGATAGACTGTAGCTCGCGCATTAGTGAGTAGCTGGGATCTTCTTTAAACGCTGTGGGAATAATGTTGGCCAGCGCGCAATTCTTATCTACTGGCTGATAGCGCAGCAGCACCTTGTCAACGACACGAAAGTAATTACGTCGCTCATTGATTGTGGATTGGGAGGGGTTGTCATTGTTCAAGTGGAGCTGCTCCGTATTATTCTGTACTATTCTGTACTGTGGCTGCCAGATATGAGTTAACAGCTTGATTAGATCATACTTTAGTACAGCTTCACTGAAATATCACTACAACCCACTCACCGACGCCTGATTAATGTATCAACCTCTATCTCTGTTTATTGGCCTGCGATACACCCGAGCTAAGCGGCGCAATCAGTTTATTTCCTTTGTGTCGTTGATTTCACTATTGGGTATGATTCTAGGAGTAACAGCCCTGGTGGTGGTGATGTCAGTGATGAATGGTTTTGAGACCGAACTCCGCGGGCGTATTTTGTCGGTGGTGCCCCATGGCTATATCGATGGCCCGGAGCAGCGTTTGCCAGAATGGTATAAATGGCAGCAACAGCTTGTCGAGTCTGATGCGGTAGTGGCCGCAGCTCCCTATATTGATGGCACGGTGATGCTTAGTCGTCCCGGTATGGTCCGTGGTGCGGTGTTGCATGCTATAGAACCAGAGGCAGAATCCAAAGTCTCAACCATTAATGCCAGTATGGTTGACGGTCAGTTAAAGGATTTACAGGGGGGCCAATATAATATTCTGCTGGGTGAAATTCTTGCGCGCTATCTCGGGGTTTATATTGGTGATGAGGTCAGTGTTATCTTGCCCCGTGTGACCGTAACACCGGTAGGTGTATTTCCTCGCGTTAAACGTTTTACGGTAGTGGGTATTTTTCAGGTGGGTGCTGAACTGGACAGCACCACCGTATTTATTCATTTGGCGGATGGGCAAAAATTATTTCAACTAGGGCGGGATGTTAAAGGGCTGCGTTTACAGTTGTCCGATTTATTTTTAGCGCCATCTTATTTGCCCGAATTACTTAACAAAATGCCTGCGGGTAGCAAGGCCAAAAGCTGGTCTGAAACTCAAGGCAGTTTATTTAGCGCAGTGGCGATGGAAAAAACCATGATCTCGCTATTGTTAATGATTATTGTTTTGATAGCAGCGTTAAATATCGTCTCGATTGTGACTATGATGGTCTCAGACAAACGCTCAGATATTGCTGTGCTGCGTACCATGGGTGCATCCCCGCAAGCTATTTTGCGCTTGTTTATGATTCAGGGTGTCGCGGTGGGTTTTGCCGGTATCGTAGTGGGTATCGCTATTGGTATTCCGGTGGCATTAAACGTGGGTGATATAGTCGTTGCCTTAGAGGGAATGTTAGGAACACAAGTTTTCAACCCGGAAGTTTATTTTATTAGTCGCATACCATCAGTATTGCAGTGGGGTGATGTGTTTTGGATAGCGGTCTGTGGCTTGTTGCTAAGTGTGCTTGCAACCATTTACCCTTCCATACGTGCCTCGCAAATACAGCCCGCTGAAGCATTGCGTTATGAATAGATTGATTGAAGGAGTGGATAATTTCTTGGAACAGCAGATAGTTTTACAGTGTCAGGCACTATATAAAAGTTATCAGGAAGGCCCGCAGCCTCTGGTGGTATTGGACGGTGTAGATTTTTCTATTCGCAGAGGTGAGCGGGTGGCCATCGTTGGCGCTTCTGGTGCGGGTAAGTCTACCTTATTAAATATGTTAGGCGGGCTGGATATTCCAAGCTCCGGCGAGGTGGTTATTGCTGGCCAGGCCATTGCCAGCATGAGCGAAAAACAGCGGGGGCAGTTGCGTAATCAATATTTAGGTTTTGTTTACCAGTTTCACCATTTGCTGGGTGAGTTTACCGCATTGGAAAATGTTGCCATGCCCTTATTAATTCGTGGCGATAGTCCGGCAGCTATTACGCCCGTTGCAACGGATATATTAAGCAAGGTGGGACTGGCTGAACGTTTACACCATAAACCTTCAGAGCTATCCGGTGGTGAACGCCAGCGCGTTGCCATAGCCAGAGCTTTAGTGACCAAACCTCAGTGTGTATTGCTGGATGAACCAACGGGCAATCTGGACCAGCATACCGCCGAGTCCATACATACCTTAATGAAAACCCTGAATGAAGAACTGGGCACCTGTTTTATTATTGTGACCCATGACTTGTCATTGGCTGACCAAATGGACCGCAAATTATCGCTAGTCGATGGCCGGCTAAAGGAAGGTTAAGCCATTGTTTAAGCCTTATCCGCTTTTTATTGGCCTGCGCTATGCCGGAGCTAAACGTCGTAGCCAATTAGTTTCGTTTATTTCTTTGGTCTCCATGGCGGGCATGGCGGTGGGTGTTGCGCTTCTAATTTTAGTGCTCTCTGTGATGAATGGTTTTGATCGTGAAATGCGTACGCGCATTCTGGGCCTGGTGCCACATATCAATGTGATTGCTTATGGACAGCCCGCCAATGCCGAGCAGGATTGGCAGCACATTCGTGAAAAAGTTTTACACCACCCCGATGTAAAAGCGGTTGCGCCCTTTGCCCAATTGAATGCCATGTTATTAAAAGGCAACAAAGTTGAAGGTGTACTGATTTATGGTATAGACCCGCAACAAGAAAAACATGTTTCGATTATTTCCGATTATGTCAGTGCAGAGGCACTAAGTGGACTTGAGTCTAACGATGCCAATAGTCGGCAAATATTATTAGGCTCAGCACTGGCCACACGTTTAGGTGTAAAACCGGGCGGTGTGCTCAATGTGATGGTGCCGCAGGAAAATACCCAGGGGCGTATTGCGCCGCGCTTTATGCAGTTAGTCGTTGCAGATATATTTGATACCGGTACTGAGCTGGACCAGTCAGTGGCATTAATTGCTATCAATACCGCCTTATCACTAATGCCTCCTGAACAAAGGCGTCAGGGTATGCGCATCACCGTTAAAGATACCTTTGAAGCGCCCCGGGTTGCCTGGGAGTTGGCGCAAAATATTCCCTACGGTTACACCACACGTGATTGGACACGTACCCATGGCAACTTATATTCCGCCATTCAGTTATCGAAACAATTAGTTGGCCTGATGCTGCTAACGATTATTGCCGTAGCCGCTTTTAATGTGGTGTCTGCATTAGTCATGGTGGTGACGGATAAGCGAGGTGATATTGCTATCCTGCGCACAGCGGGCGCCAGCCCTTCAGGGATAATGGCGGTATTTATGGTGCAGGGCACGGTGATTGCCTTAATTGGAACGGCGGTAGGTACTGTATTGGGTGTGGTGCTATCGTTGACTATTACCGATATCGTGGCGGCCATGGAAAGCCTGTTCCATATCCAGTTTTTAAATTCTGATGTTTACCCCGTGGACTATCTGCCTTCAGATTTACGACTACCCGATGTGCTGATGATTTGCGCTACGGCCTTTATAATGAGCCTATTGGCGACAATCTATCCCGCGTGGCGGGCATCCCGGGTACTGCCAGCAGAAGCCTTGCGATATGAATAGCTACTGCTGAGCCTCGCGCTTGCGCTGGCGTTTTTTCCAGCGGCTAATAGCGTGCTGCCGCCAGGCCAGCCTGACCAGGGTAGAAGCTAGCAACCCGGTAAATAACCCACATAGCAGGCAGCCCAGCAGGAAAGGTTGCCAGTTGTTTTGCAGCCCATTCTGTAACCACTCCCAGGACAGTTCAAAGCTGCCCAGATCGGTAGCTTCGGTACCTATGACTACTGAGCCCAACTTATAGGCGAGATAAAACATCGGGCCCATGGTAAAGGGGTTGGAAATCCAGACCAGCACTACAGAAATGGCTAAATTGGCTCGCACCATTATGGCCAATAGGGCGGCAATAATCATTTGGGTTGGCAACGGGATAAACGCGACAAACAGACCAATAAAGGTGGCCGCCGCCACAGAGTGGCGATTTAAATGCCATAGATTGGGGTCGTGAAGCCACTTATCCAGCAATTTAAGCGACTTTTGCTCTTTCACCCAGTCAGGGTCAGGCAGAAAGCGTTTGATGATCTTGCGGGCCATATAGGCGAAGATTCCCGAAATAGAGTTAATTGTTATAGTCTGCCATTATAACTGGCTTTGAGCTATACGTTGCTCGCCTATCATTCAAATTCCGTTTTTAAACCCTGCCACAACCCCGTCATTCCCGCGAAGGCGGGAACCCAGCGCTGTAGA
>JAAELM010000588.1 GCA_024226635.1 Oceanicoccus sp.
ACCAGTTACTGAGCTTTATTACCGGCCATGATCTTGCGCCGATGACCGTCATCCTGATTATTCTCACCATCTATATTATCCTGGGTTGCGTATTTGAAAGCCTTTCCATGCTGTTGCTCACGGTGCCGGTTTTTTATCCAGTGGTGCAAAGCATGGGTTTTGATCTGGTCTGGTTTGGCATTATCGTGGTGGTCGTGACCGAAATCAGCCTCATTACGCCCCCGGTTGGCCTCAATGTATTCGTGCTCAGTGGTGTGCTTAAAGATGTCAATACCGGCACCATTTTCAGGGGGGTTACGCCGTTCTGGTTTGCAGATATCATTCGCCTGTTGTTATTAACGCTGATTCCCGCCATTTCATTGTTTCTGCCGCAGTTGTTCTACCATTAAGATATTTGTGCAATGCGCTATCGCTTATTGCGCCCGAGTTTCCAAATTTGCGATACCCTCTCAAGTTTTGTCCCTTTCCACAGCGGAAAAAGCTGGAGCGTCTGTGTCGCTATATAAGCCGCCCGGCAGTAGCAGAGAAATGCCTTTCCCTTACCCGCAATGGTATGGTGCGAT
>JAAELM010000589.1 GCA_024226635.1 Oceanicoccus sp.
TCTGGTTGTGGGTTTATTAGTTTTGCAAGTTTACCGCGTAGTTTTTCTTTGATGTCATCGGTTGTTTGGTGGGTAATCGTCACTTCGGACTTCTCAGTGAACAACCCTACGTCTGATATCTTACCAAGAAGCTCCAATGCACGCATACGTACCCTTGGATCAGGGTTTTCGCTCTCAATGATGAGCTTATTAGTCACCAGATTGCGCAGTTGCTTGGAAGATTCTACTACAGAATGGTTAAATTCGTCTATGATGTTGCTTGTTAGGCGCACAGAAGCAGGTGTTAGGGCCGCTGCACGCTTATGCGTCACCTTCTTAGATGTTTTGTCGGGGTCTTGGGCGTATGCAGTAGCTAATGTAGCAGCTACTTCCTTGTCTACCTCGTCGGGTTCAAGGTCCGCACCGTGTTTTTCTAGTTCGTCAACGGTTTTACCCAGTGCATCGGCACGCTCTGGTAGAGGTATGTGCTTCACCTCATCTTCTAGGGGAACCCCTAGCTCTGGAATAGCATTCATTGTCATAGTACGTCGCAGGTTGGTAACCGATAACGTAATAATAGGGTACAAAAAATTTTTTGACAAGGGTTTTGAAAAAGAGGTGGGGGTGTTCTGTGTGGGGCAAACGTAAAAGTTGGTCCATATTTGAGCGTATTAGTATTATACAGGATAGCGCGGAGTCCCACATGACAGCGCGGGGGGTGGGGTAGGTGTACCCTCGACAGATTAGGTTTTTCGGGCATCTGCCCGAATTATCTTTTAGTGATATCTAATGTGGTTTGATTGCTTTTAGTGGGTAAACCTATTGCGTAACATGTTAGGACATGGCATAAAGGTTTCATCGGGACAGCAAGACACTGGGTCAAGCGCCGATTTATTTGGAGTAAATCAAATGACAATTTCTAAACTTGTAAACGAACTGACTAACACTGGCGCAAAGATGGGCGTCGAAAATATCTCTGCTCTTGAGGCGGGTGGCATGAAGGCGGCGCACACTGCCGAGGGTAAACTGGCGGCGACATACGCGGCCATGTATGCCTCAGGCATACGCCCGACAGATTACCTGTCGCACAAGAACAGAGAGAGCACCGCGACAGCGGAGGCATACGCGGAGCGCGGCAATATCGCGGCCATGATATGTTACACCAAGGCGGAGCGCGCTCAACTGTCGGCCAAACTTCCAAAGGATGCGACAGCGGAGGAAAAGGCGGAGCGCAAGCAATTGCAGGATCGCAAGACCGAATTGCTCAAGACCATACGCCGCGGTCTTATCACACAAGATAAGATCAACAATCCAGAGGCGTACGCGACTGGCGCGGCGGATCGTAAAGAGGCCATCGAGAAACTTGGCATCGCCATCGACACCGCAGAAAAGATCATGCAAGGCGAGGGATTGCCAGAGTGGTTTGACGCGCCAGAGGCGGTTGCGGTAATCAAAGCGTTCCGCAAGAAATACCGCGTACCAACAAAACAGACTGTCGATATCGACAGCATCATCTAACATACTATCGGGTCGGCCTTCGGGTCGGCCCTTTTTTTGTGCCTAAATTTCCCCCATGTTTTCGGGCAGATGCCCGAAAGATTGATACCAGTATCCTGAGTAGCTCCACGCATTACGTGTTGCGTATTGGTACGACATGTGATACCTTGGCATTGGCTCATACCATAATGCCTGTACTGGCCCGCTTCGGCGGGTCTTTTTTTATTCGGGCATCTGCCCGAAAGATATGATACCAGTATCCTGAGTAGCTCTGCGCCTAACACGTTTTACCCTTGTACCACCAACACTGCGCATAAGATGTCACCAGATGGTATTTCGGGCAACTGCCCGAAACTTGTGATACCAGTATCTTGAGTAGCGCCACGCGTCTAAGTCATTGAAAACAAAGGAATGTATCATTTGTACCACGCTTGTACCACTGCAAATGGGGTCTAAGTCATTGATTTTAAAGCAATGTAGCATTTGTACCACTTTTAGAAGTATATATATCTTCTTTTTATTGAAGGGGTAAGAAGGGGGCTTCTGACCTAAAAACCCCTTTACAAATCTTGATGTATCCTTCTGGTACAAACACTACTTTGCTACATTCGTTTAATATCAACCACTTACAGACCACCGTGGTGGTACATGATGGTACATACAACCTTACGCAACCTTACACCACCAAACCACAAAACTTGACACAGCCTGATACTTATGCTATACTGGTTATAAGTTAGGAGTAATCTTAGCCCAACCGACCAAAATTCAAATCAACTTTCGGGCAACTGCCCGAAACA
>JAAELM010000590.1 GCA_024226635.1 Oceanicoccus sp.
GCTTAGCTAATAGATAGTCATGATATTCAAGACAGCCATTAACATTATCAACTACACGCATTTCACTATTGATGCGAAACCCCCATTGTTGTAATTGCTCCAGTATGGCGCTGTGATCATTTGGCAGGTCACCGCCCTCGACTAAACCCACGCTATAACAACACATCTCTAGCGGACGCTCGGCAGTTATACGAGCATCTAACATGCGCAAACTTCCTGCCGCTGCGTTACGAGGGTTTACAAAGGTTTTTTCATCATTGGCTCGGGCGCGTTCATTCAGCTTATCAAAGCCTTTTTTCGGCATATAGATTTCGCCGCGCACTTCGATCACATCCGGGTATCCCTCACCCATTAGCGTTAATGGGATGGATTTTATGGTTCTGACATTATGGGTAATATCTTCGCCCACTGAACCGTCACCACGGGTTGCACCACGTTCCAGCTTGCCATTTCTGTATAGAAGGCTGACAGCCGCACCATCTAACTTGGGCTCACAGACCAAACGAAAGCCGGTATCACTATCTAAACGCTCTGTAATACGCCGATCGAAGTCTAACAATTCTTCTGTGTTGAAGACATTATCCAGTGACAGCATGGGTACTTCATGCTGAATTTGATTAAAGCCTTCCAAGGGCTCAGCACCCACTCGCTGTGTCGGTGACTCGGGATTAACCGCCTCGGGGTATTTCGCTTCAATAGCCTGCAAATCACGCATCAGGCGATCATATTCCGCATCGGGAACTGATGGATCATCTAGGGCGTAATAACGGTAGTTATGTTGGTTAATAACGGCGCGCAGCTCCTCGAGCTGCTGGGTAATCTCAAAAGGTAAGGACATTAGGCGTGGGTTAGCTGGCGTCGCTCAAAATCACGCAAGCGCTGGCGGCAATGCTCCAGAGTTTGATTAGTCATGGCGCTGCGAGATTCATCCAGCATTTCACCATTAAGATTGCTGACCAGGCACTGGGCGGTTTCTACCATGCACTCAAAGGCTTTTATAGCGTCTTCAGGACCTGGCACACTCATAAAGAAACACACACCGGGCGTAGAAAAATCGTCAATGGCATCAAGGTCAAAATAACCGGGCTCAACGCTATTAGCCATACTAAATTGTACGGGACCTTTGCCGTTGGATTGCTCGTGGCGATGGAAAATATTCATATCGCCAAAGCGTAAATCGCAGGCCAATAAAATATGCAATAAGTCAGGGCCTTTAAAGGGCTCATCTTTAGCAACAATATTAATCACTACAACTTCTTGCTCGCCGGTTTGAGGCTCAGTGGTTTTCTCTTGAAGTTCTGGTGCTTTTTCTTCAACAGGTTCAGCTTCAGCAACAAGCTCTTCAGGCTCAGGCTCGGTAACCATCGGCTCAGTGATAATGTCTTCTTCCGCGACTGGTGGTTCTGCTGCCACCGAGTCCATTAACATAGGTACTGATTTCCCAAGGTCAATGTTGCCATTTTCAGCGGGGGGAATATCTTCCATTAACACATCGTGAAAGGAAGCACCGTCAGTACCTCGACCCACGGAGCGGGCTCCACCATTGGGCAGCTCGCTGGAGGATTCTTCACCAGCACCATTTGAATTTAAAAATTGTTTATTGAGCGACATACGAATATTACCTCGTCGCTCATTACGCATACGGCGATAACCATCCAACAGCACTACTATGATAAGCAGCACCCCTACAATAATCATCCAGTCACGAACATTTAATTCCATCGCAGCCTGTTAACCTTTTTGCTTTATCTTGTTGAACATCATTCTTATTATTAGCCCAAATTGTCTACTGTTCAAACTGAGATTTCAAGTTGGCTAATGCGTTCATTGATCATTTACAAAGCCGCCAGTTCAGCAGCCTCATCAACATCTACGGTTACCAGACGAGAAACACCTGGTTCATGCATGGTTACACCCATTAATTGATCGGCCATTTCCATAGCAATCTTGTTATGGGTGATGTAAATAAACTGAACCGATTTAGACATTTCTTTAACCAGACGAGCATAGCGACCCACATTGGCATCATCCAGTGGTGCATCAACCTCATCCAGCATACAGAATGGTGCGGGGTTAAGACGGAAGATTGAGAATACCAGGGCGATGGCGGTTAGCGCTTTTTCACCACCGGATAACAGGTGAATAGTACTGTTACGCTTGCCCGGGGGGCGGGCCATAATCGCAATACCGGTATCGAGTAAATCATCACCCGTCATTTCAAGGTAGGCGGTACCACCACCAAAGACTTTCGGGAATAACTCCTGCAAGCTGCTGTTGACTTGCTCGAAGGTATCTTTAAAGCGCTGGCGAGTTTCTTTATCGATTTTGTGGATTGCGTTTTCCAGTGTACTGAGCGCTTCTTCCAAATCATCATTCTGGGCATCTAAATAAGTCTTACGCTCAGACTGTGATTTATACTCATCGATTGCGGCCAGGTTGATGGGGCCAAGGCGAGCTACGCGGCGACCAATACTTTCCAGATTATCATTCCAAACTTTTTCTTCGGCGCCTTCTGGTAGATTTTCCAGTACGGTTTCAAGGTCGTATTGGGTTTCAATCAGCTGTTCTTCTAAAGTACGGCGACGAACCTGCAAGCCCTGCACCTCAACCCGTCCTCTTTCCAAATCACCACGAACGGTTTGTGCCCGAGCCTCAATACTGCTGCGTTTGCTTTCGGATTCACGCAAGCTATGTTCAACCTCGTCAACGCTACGACGAGCTTCTGCCAGCTCTTCTTCTACCACCAGACGCGCTTCTAGCTGGGCTTCCAGTTCCAGCTTCATTGCTTCAATCGGCTCATCGGCACCGGCAATACCTTCCTGCAAGGTAGCGCGGCGGCCTTCTAACTGTTGAACCTGGTTGCGAGTACGTTCGATATTCTGGCTCATTGAATCTAGCTGAGCGCGAAGAGATTGATAACGCATAGCTAACTGATGCGCTGAATCTTTATCGTGGCGGGCACTTTGACGGGCTTGATCTAATACCGTGCGGCATTGATCCCGGCGAGCCAATAAATCTTCACGCTGGGTAGAATCCTGCTCCATACCCTCGATGGCTTCCGATAAAATAATACGAGCTTCGCTCAGGCTTTCTTGCTCTAGTTGAAACTGCTCACGACTTTCATCAATCTCTGAATTGAGACGGTCACGGCGAGAACTAATCTGCTCAACTTTAACTTGCCTGGCGCTTAATTCGGAACGCAATTCATTATGTTTGCTGTTCTGTGATTGTACGGTGCGCTGTAATTCTTCACGCTGACCTTCGAGGTCACGTAGTGATTGACGACACTCGGATAATGATTCATCCAGTGTTTCTACACGCTCTTCGATTTCAGCAATGCTGGCGGTTAACTGTTCCAGCTCTTGCTGACGCTGAAGTACACCGGCTTGCTCATCGGAATCTTTTGCTACTCGTAGCCAGTTAGAGCCCATCCATAAACCCTCTGCGGTTACCACGGATTCATTGGCGGCTAACTTTGAACGCAAGGCTAACGCTGAAGATAAATCAGCGGCGGTATAAATGCCGGCCAATAAACCTTGAGCTTGTTGGCCACTCTCTATTTTACTGGCCAAAGTCTCGGCAATATCGCTACCCGTAAAAACGGCGCTACCATTGTCTAACAGTGTGATACTGCCCTGCTCTAATTTCTCTGCCAGTTCAGCAACAGCATCAATACCATCAACACAGACGGCTTGCAGGTTTTCACCCAATACCGTTTCAACGGCTTTTTCCCAGCCAGTGGTTACTTTTAAGCCTTCCGCTAAACGGGCTTTGCTGTCTAAGCCATTGGATGACAGCCAATCACTGATTGCACCCTGCTGCTGACCTAAAGCGGCTTGCTGCAATGCCTCTAACGACGCATGACGACCACGCTTACTTTGCAGCTCATTTCTGGCCTTATCCAACTCATCACCCAGGGAAGTATTCTTCTCACGGTGCATATTGATTTGTTCAGACTGGTCATCAAGCTTTTGCTGTTGTTCTTCAGCAAATAACTCGGCCTCAGCTAACTGCTCGCTAAGTAATTCAATGTCTTCTTCAACCGGGCCTGCGGTAAGGGTGGATTTCTCTTCTTCCAGCTTTTCAATCCGCTGCTGAACACGCTGCAATAGTTGCTCAATATGCTGAATACGAGACTGCTGCACTTCTGCTTTCTGGCGCGGCTCAAGGGCTTTCTGGTTAAAGTCATCCCACTGCTGCTGCCATTCCTGCATCGCTTCTTCTGCGGACTGTAGCTTTTCAGCGGTCTCTTCTTCAGAGCCCTGGGCCATTTCAAGCTCAGGTTGAATTTCTTCTATCTCAACACTCCAGCGCTCTTGCTTTTCGCTATCGGTGACCAAATGCTCTTTGGACTCTTGATAGCTACGCTCGGTTTGCTGTAAATCTTCTTTTAGCTGACGACTGCGTTCCTGCTGATGCTGAATAGACTGCTCAGCACGGGCGATCTCAGCGCCAACACCGTAGAAACGGGCCTGCACTTCATTGAACTTGTCCATTAAGTCCGTATGCACATCGCGGAATTTCTCAATATCCGCATCAACGGCGCGCTGCTCGGCGATAACGGCTTCCAGCTTCACTTCCAAATCACGGATGGTCTGTTCATGGCCTTTAACCTGAACATCCAGACTCTTCCATTGCAGGGCCTGCAACTGGGCTTTGAGTAAACGCTCTTCTTTTTTCAGCTCGGTATAACGCTCGGCGGCCTGGGCCTGACGCTGCAAGTGTTGGAGTTGGCGCTCTAACTCATCTCTTAAGTCGGTTAAACGCTCAAGGTTTTCAAGGGTACGACGCATGCGGTTTTCCGTTTCGCGGCGGCGCTCTTTGTATTTGGAGATACCGGCGGCTTCTTCAATGAAGACCCGCAGCTCTTCTGGTTTGGATTCGATCAGGCGGGAAATCATACCCTGCTCGATAATCGCATAGCTACGTGGGCCTAAGCCGGTGCCGAGGAAAATATCGGTGATATCGCGGCGACGACATTTGGTGCCGTTGAGATAATATTCAGAAATGGCTTCGCGGGTGACTTTACGGCGAATGGCGATTTCAGCAAAGCGGGCATACTCACCACCGACGGTGCCATCGCTATTATCAAACACTAACTCGATAGAGGCCTGGCCGACAGGCTGGCGGTTAACCGAGCCGTTAAAAATAACGTCGGTCATATTTTCGCCACGCAGGTTTTTGGCGGAGCTTTCACCCATCACCCAACGCACCGCGTCGATAATATTCGATTTACCACAACCGTTAGGGCCGACTACGCAGCCAAGATTGGATGGAAATGACACATTGGTAGGGTCGACGAAGGATTTAAACCCCGCCAGCTTGATACTTTTTAGTCGCATTCTACATTAACTTTGTTATTTAAGTATTTGTATTTATTAGAATAAATAATTCAATAGCGAGCGGGTATTCCATGCCGCCATTTCCCCGAAAAACTCGACGTAGTGTATAGCTTTTAATGGGGTAGGACTACGCCGATTGAGCGGTTTTTTGGATTTTTTTTACTGCCAACCACTGACTTCAAAGTTTCCACACGGCATTCCCGCGAAGGCGGGAATCCAGCGCTGCAGATTTCCGCTCTAGCGGAAATAACAGCATAAGCATGCAGGCTGGGTTCCCGCCTTCGCGGGAATGACGGGGGTTTAAAAAAGGAGGGTTATTTAACCAACTGATCGATTAATAGAGACAGGTTTTCTGCCGGTGAAGCGGTACTGACTGGTCCGAATAAACCTTCGATATCACCGGAACCACGATTAGCAATACCGTTCTTAGAGATACGAGCCACCAACTCTACCTCCTCAAAACTCGATAGCTTAAAGCCGGGCGCCATTGCCATTGAATCGTCCAGAGTGATAGTCGTCGGCAAGTCCGCCACCGTCATTCTGGCAACAGCCAGCGGCATTCGCGGGCCGCCCATGGCTCGCGCATAGACAAAGACTGAAGCACCCTGTTCGACTTGAATCCCCTCGCCTATGGCTACCTGAACCTGCAGGCTAACAGCAGCCTGCTCAACAGGTGTTGACGTTTCAGTCACTTCAACACCACCCTCTCGCAACAGCTCTTTTGCCTGCTCAATTCCCGCCACAATCATCTGGCGGTTAGGCGAAACCGGGCCTAATAAGGGTAGCAGTCGCTCCCAATAGTTAATTGCCTGCTGGTAATCATCCTCTT
Source organism: Oceanicoccus sp. (assembly GCA_024226635.1). Classification (GTDB taxonomy): domain Bacteria; phylum Pseudomonadota; class Gammaproteobacteria; order Pseudomonadales; family Dasaniaceae; genus Oceanicoccus. Next base: position 6,172 of record JAAELM010000590.1, read on the forward strand.
CAAAATAGGCAATACCCATCATACCGAGCACGGTGGCCTGCTGGGGGTCAAGACTTAAGGCCTTATCGGCAAGCCTTCTGACCTTATCGCTTAAGGCGCGACCAGAGGAAAGGTAAAGCGCCTGGGCATACTGCCCTAATACCGCAGGATCTTCAGGGCTGAGAACCGATAAGCGCTGGTAGGCATCAGTAGCCGCCGCATAATTCCCCAGCCCCATTTGGGTATTACCCACCAGCATCAAATAGCGTGAGTCATCAGGCCGCTGCTCAAGGCGCTGGTTTAACTGGGCCACCAGCTGGGTAACTTCCCGCTGAGTATTGGCACCTGCCGCTGCTTTTTGGCGAGCTTGTTTTAGGGTTTGAGTAATCTCCCAGTCCGCCCTGGCTCCGGTTTGTTGGTAGATACTCCAGGCAACCAAAGGGATAGATAAAGCTAATAGTCCAATGATTACTTTCGAAGGTTTACCTGATACTGAAGCCACTGTTTCGCCACTCTCTCCTGCATCCTCCAGCAGGCGACGCTCCAGTTCGGTTTTTAGTGACTGAAATTCATCATCACTAATCACCCCCTGTTTGCGATCATTCTCCAATTCCTGCAAACGATCTTTAAACAGGCTCACATTAATGCTGCCCCGCTCACCACTTTGCACACTGCGGTTAAGCATTAACGGCGACAGCACAAACAATGCAGCCAGCGCTGCCAGCAATACCGAAACCATTAAAAAATCAGGCATTAGGTTGATCCTTATCCGTTAATAACGCCCGTAGACGCCGCTGTTCATCGGCATCCAGTTCTGCACTGTTGCCCTGAGTGGATGCGGAGGGCTTTTGCCGTTTAAACACCATAAAGATCAGCACAAAACCCAGCACTAAAAAGATGGCCGGAGCCAACCAAAGCACCGCTGTCTCGGCGTTAAAGCGAGGGCGATACAAAACGAACTCGCCGTAGCGGCCCACCATATACTCAACAATTTGAGCATCGGTTTGCCCATCCTCTAACAGGCGATGTAATTCACGGCGCAAGTCTTTGGCGATAGGTGCATTAGAACCGTCCAGGTTTTGATTTTGGCATTTGGGGCAGCGCAACTCATCGATAAACTGATGGTAACGTTCACGATTAACTTCATTTTCAAAGTTATAGGTTTCAACCACGGCCACGCACAGAGGCGACAACAGGCAAAGCAAGATAAGTCCATACTTCATCCTATGCACCTCCCGGAGCTTTTTGCTCAGCGCGTAATTGATCCATCATCGGCTGGAATTTTTCCTGCCATATAGTTTCATCAATGGGACCTTGAAAGCGCATGCGTACAAAACCACGATGATCAATCACATAGGTTTCTGGCGCACCGGTCACTCCCATATCCAAGCCAAGGCGACCCTGGGGGTCAAAGATATTAAAGCGATATGGGTTACCCTTCTCTGCCAGCCACTGCTGGGCAAGAGACGCCTTATCCTTATAATTAACACCGTAAATGGTAATCCCTTTTTCGGTGGCCAAATAATTTAGATAACCATGTTCAACATGACAGGAGGGGCACCAAGTGGCCCAAACATTAATCAGCGCAATGTTGCCCACTAAATCTTTCTGCTCAATTTGAATCGAAGGTTCTTCCAGTTTCGATAAACTAAAAGCCGGAAAGGATTTATTAACCAATGCTGAAGGTAATTCCTGCGGATTATAATCACCATCACCAATACGGCTAACCATGATATAAAAAAACAAAACAACTACAACAAAGGCAATCAGGGGTAAAAAAAGTTTAAGACGCTGCATGGTGTTACACCACTCCCTGTGATGACGCCGCCACAGCAGATGCCGATGATTTTTGAGCTTTAACTGGCAGGCGATAACGCTTATCTGCCGCTGCCAGGGCACCACCAAAGCCCATCAAAATAGCACCCAACCATATCCAGCGTACAAAGGGTTTGTAATGCACACGCACCGCCCAGGCACTTTCACCAAGAGGCTCACCCAGAGCTACATAGAGATCGCGTAAAAAACCATTCTCAATATCAGCCTCAGTCATAACCTGGCCTTGCTGGGCATTATAACGGCGCTTCTGGGGATTCAGTGTGGCGATAACTTCACCATCCGTACTTACGGTGATAATACCTTCATCGCCTTTGTAATTCGGGCCGACAATAGAGCGAGTTCCCTGGAATTGAAACGCATAACCCGCCAGCGTTAATTGATCGCCGGGCACCATACGCAGATCACGCTCGAGGCTGTATTGGCTGGTAAGACAAACACCCAGGGCGCATATAGCAAAACCCATATGGGCGATAATCATGCCGTAATAGGCGCGAGTTAAACGGGCCAGGCCTGCGGATAAGCTGGGGGCATTTCTCAGTTTATCTTTAAGATTAGCGAAGGTGGAAAGAATAACCCAAGCTGAAAAACACACCGCCAAAGCTGAAGCAATTTTATATTCCTCACCGTATATTAGCGGGAATAACAGACCAACAATCACACTGGCACTTGCGGCCACCAGGAGTCGAGCTTTTAAATAAGAGGCTTTGGTTTTTTTCCAATGAGCGCTGGGGCCAATACCCATAAACACCATCAGGATAGCCATTAACGGCACAAAGACCGCATTAAAATACGGTGGACCCACGGAGTATTTACCCAGGCCCAGACCATCCATCAATAGAGGAAATAAGGTACCGAATAGCACAGTCAACATCGCCGCTAAAAACACCACATTATTGACCAGCAATAACATTTCACGGGACAGCCACTCGTAACGACTCTTACTGGAAACCGTCGGAGCTCGAAGCGCATAAAGTGTTAATGAACCACCAACGACCAAAGCCAAAAAGGCAAGAATAAATAAACCGCGCTCTGGATCGGCAGCAAATGAATGCACTGAAGTCAGTACACCGGAGCGAACCAGGAAAGTCCCTAACAGACTTAATGAGAAAGCAAAAATAGCTAACAGCACAGTCCAGCTTTTAAACACACCACGCTTTTCTGTCACTGACAGGGAATGGATTAACGCGGTACCCACTAACCAGGGCATAAAGGATGCATTTTCAACCGGGTCCCAAAACCACCAGCCACCCCAACCTAATTCGTAGTAAGCCCACCAACTGCCAAGGGCGATACCAATGGTTAAAAAGGCCCAGGCAATATTGGTCCAGGGTCGTGACCAGCGAGCCCATGCCGCATCTAAACGACCACTACTCAAGGCGGCAATAGCAAAAGCAAAGGCCACCGAAAACCCTACATAGCCAAAGTACAGCATCGGAGGGTGAACGATTAGGCCAAAGTCTTGTAACAAGGGGTTTAAGTCACCGCCATCAGTTGGAGAGTTCGGTAAATGACGATCAAAGGGATTGGAGGTCAGCAGGGAAAATAATAAGAAACCTACGGAGATCATACCCATCACAGAAAGCACGCGGGCCAACATATCAACAGGCAGCTGCCGGCTAAAGATCGCTACCGCCAAACTCCACATAGAAAGAATCAACACCCAAAGCAGTAAAGAGCCTTCGTGGTTACCCCATACCGCACTGAGTTTATACATCCAGGGCAGCTGGCTATTGGAATGGGCGGCAACCACTTTAACGGTAAAGTCATCCTGTAAAAACAACACACTGAGAACAACAAAGGCAATAGCAATAAAAGTAAATTGCCCTGCAGCCAGTGAGCGACTCATGGCCATCATATAGCGATTGCCCGTTAATGCCCCCCACAGCGGCACAGCGGATTGTAATAGCGCCAGACAGAGGGCGAGGATTAAAGCAAAATGTCCGTACTCAGGAATCATCTAAGCATCTCATTGGGGGGGGTTAGTAGGCCGCTTTACCAGGCTTAGCCTTTGACTCTGCCGCAGAATCTAATGCGGATTGCACTTCAGGGGGCATATAATTTTCATCGTGTTTGGCCAATACTTCTGTGGCTTGAAACACGCCGTTTTCATCGAGCATGCCAGAGGCGACAACACCCTGCCCTTCATCAAACAGGTCAGGCAGAATACCGGTATAAACCACAGGCACCTGTGCTTCGTAATCCGTCACAATAAAATCAACACGTAGGCTTTGGGTATCACGCTTTATACTACCTTCCAGCACCATACCCCCGGCACGAATGGATTTACCCACAGGGGCTTTGCCCGCTGCAATATCTGCAGGCGGATAAAACAAATTAATATTCTCACGCAGTGCAAAGGTCGCCAAAGCCACTGCAATAGCCGCACCGAATACAATAAACAGCACAATAATCAAACGTTGTTTTCTAACAGGGTGCATACCCACTTCTTCTTAATCCTCTTTTGGTGGATTGCAATCCACCACCACTCTAACTCTTCTCCTGAGACCGCTGTTCACGCTTAACCAACATAGCTTGCTCAGTAAAAAACTGACGGTCCTTACGTAAAGGAGCAACCGCCAAACCCATCAACACCACAAAAGCAATCGCATACACCGACCAAACAAAAACCCCATGGCCTTCCATCGACATAAACGCTGCCAAACTTTCAAACTGCATACTACCCTAACCTCTTGGCGACTAACTCTTTCACCCACTTGGTATTGCGCTCACGCACCAAAATTTCACTGCGACTATGCATCAGCAATAACAAGGCATAGAAGGCATAGAAACCAGCGATCATAATTAATAAAGGCTGCAACATATCCGAGTGCATGGTCGACTCTTCCGTCAACTTTAAGGTGGCGGGCTGGTGTAAGCTATTCCACCACTCTACGGACCAGTAGATTATAGGGATGTTCACCGTCCCCACCAAACTTAGCACCGCACAGGCTTTGCTGGCGGAGACATTGTCTTCAAAGGCTTCATAGAGTGCGATAACACCCAGATAGAGAAAAAACAGAATTAACATGGAAGTCAGCCTGGCATCCCATACCCAGTAAGTACCCCAGGTTGGCTTACCCCAAAGCGCACCACTGATTAGGGAAATAAAGGCCATGCCCGCACCAATGGGCGCCGCGCATTTCATCACCACTTCAGCCAGTTTCATTTTCCAAATCAGGCTGATGGCAGCAGCAAAGGCCATCAGCATATAACCCGCCAGTGCAATCGCCGAAGCAGGCACATGTACATAGATAATTCGGTAACTGTTGCCCTGCCTGAAATCCGCCGGGGCATAAGCCAGCCCCCAAACAGTTCCAACGGCCAGCAGGCCAAATGCGAATACAGCAATCCAGGGCAGCCACTGACCACTGATTTGGTAAAACCAGCGTGGTGAGCCCATTTTATGGAAGAATGTCCACATAATATCTAAGTCTGTCCACTAAAAATGACGGTGATTAACAGGCGATCATTATACAAGAATCCACCCCAGCCGATAGCTAATACCTTGATTAATCAGCAGATATGACTGTCATTCCCGCGAAGGCGGGAATCCACCCTACTTTTGTTGACCTGCGTCAATGTGGATAAACCTTACAGAAAGTAGGATTAAACCATCACTAACAATAATCTCACCCAACCAAGGAGAAACTATTATGAGCGATCAAGTAGTTGATGATGCCACTGCAATGAAACGCGTCGGAATCGTTGTGGTTGTGCTAGTTGGCGTCGCTGTTGGCTTAATCGTAGCTGTGACCATCATTGCCTAGTTATCAGCGCTAATTCTTACGCTGGCTGCGATTGCTAAAGGAGCCAGTGTAACCGCCAAGGCTAAAAAGGCACCCAATACCGCTAATTGCCCCGCATAATCAAAACCATCAACGGCGGCTTTAACTGAAGCCACGCCAAAAATCAGTACAGGTATGTAGAGTGGCAAGATAATTAACGATAGCAGCAAGCCCCCTTTTCTTATGCCCACCGTTAAACCCGCACCAATCGCACCGATAAAACTTAAGGTCGCTGTGCCCATAGCCATAGCGATCACCAGCGCAGCCATACCCGACGAAGGTAGCTGCAACAAAAGCCCCAATAATGGCGCTAATAGGGTTAAGGGAAAACCAGTAAGCAGCCAGTGTGCAACGGTTTTGGCCAGGACCTGTATATACATAGAAACAGGACTAATCAGCATTAACTCCAGACTGCCATCATCAAAATCACTGCGAAATAAAGTATCGCTGGATAACAGGCAAGCCAACAAAGCCACTACCCATAAAATCCCCGGTGCTAATATCGCCAACTGCTTGGGGTCAGGGCTGATACCCAGGGGAAATAAGGAACAAACAATTAAAAAGAACGCCAGCGGATTCATAAAATCACTGCGGCGACGGAAGGCCAGCAGTAAGTCGCGTTTTAGCGTGGCTGAAAAAGCTGACATAAAAGAAGGTGCCTGTGTTTCCATCTTAGACCTCCCCTAATCGAATGCGGTTAATTGGTGTTTCAATGGTCAGTTCATGGTGGGTCGTTAAGATTACCGTACCACCATTGGCTGCATAATCAGCAATCCATGACTCCAACTCCTTAACACCTTGCTTATCAATCGCAGTAAAAGGTTCATCAAGAATCCAGAGTTTAGCGTCACCAAGAAATAACCTGGCCAACCCTACTCTACGTTGCTGACCGGCGGACAAAGTAAAACAAGCGGCATCTTCATAGCCGTATAAACCCACCTTATCTAAAGCAGCGAGAATAGCGCTTTCGGCTTCATCACCCTGTAAGCCCTTAAGGGAAGCATGCCATTGCAGGTTTTCACGGGGGCTAAGGGCAGCTTTTACCCCGGAACTATGCCCCAGATAAAGTAACTGCGAGTGATAAACCGTTTTCACCTTCTGGGCTGGCTGACCCTGCCAGTGAATATCGCCGGTATAACGGGATGAAATACCACAGAGCACCCGCAATAAGGTGGTTTTACCACTGCCATTGGGGCCTTCAACTTGATAGATATGACCGGGCTCAATGCTGAGATTCAGGCCATCGACCAAGGTTCGGCTATCCCGCTCACAGCATAGATCAGTAGTTGTTAATAACGCAGTCAAACGAGCCTTAGCCCCCATGGAGATAAATCGGCAAAAATACCAGCAAAGTTATTGTTATAGCGGCCGCTATAGTAACAATGAAAGCAGCCATTGCCTGTTATATGCGACCAGGAACGTTATTATATACACAATCTTTGGGTATCCCTATTAGCGTTTCATCGAAGAGTGCACCTAACACTACACCTAACACTACACCTAACACTACAACTAAAACTATGGCCGTGACCGTTGATTCATTAATAAACCAGCTTATCCCCCTGAAGCCAGCGGCGGGCGATAATCTTGCGGCGTTAGCTAAAGCGGGCATTCTGGAAGCGATAGTACTCTCAAGCCAGGCTGCCGACGGTAAAGCAATAGCCGGCAAACCGCTAGTGAATGCGGAGCTGTTAAAGCCCTCCACAACAACTAATAGCGACCAACAATTTAAAGTAAGAATCAGCGTCAATAACCAACCCTTTGAGTTAGTCACCAAGGTGCCCATTGCTGCGGGTACACGTATTCAATTTAGTGTGGCGCAAAATAATCTTGCTACGATTTTAAATATTGCCAGCCCGACACAAACTCCCGGGCAAACCAATACAACAATCTCTCCTGCAAGTAATACAACATTGAATGCTGCGCCTTTAGTCACAGGCTCAACAAAGCCTGATGTGGTTCCCGCTATCAATAACCGCCCTGCTATTGAACAAGGTATACGACAAGCTTTGCCGCAACAACAACCACTGCGAAATCTATTACCATTAATACAACAAATCGTGCAGTTGCCACCGCAGCAAATTCCCAGGGAACTGCTACAAAATCTCAACACTTTATTGCAACAGTTTCCCACTTCGCAGCAAGTGCAACAGGCCAAGCCCTTGCAACAGACGCTGAATAACAACGGTATTTTCTTTGAGGCAAAATTGGCGCAACAACCTGCCAAAGGTAATACCCCGTTAAACCCAAACGACACAACGCGTTTAGCTAGCAACCCCATCAACCAGGACGTAAAAGCTATTTTGCAAAAACTGGTCTCACAAGTCGATAAACCGGCCGCCCAACAAACTACAACAACCCCCTTAACCAGTAACACCACTGATGGCAGGCAAGCTCTAACTTACAACCCTACTGCATTACCTCCCATGACAGCTGATATACCAATTTCAACGACTAACAGCCTTGCAAGCTCTGAACAACGTGTAGATGTATTGTTAAAACAGCTTAGTAATCAACTGCTGGCCAGCCTGGCGCGAACACAACTTAACCAATTAGAAACACTAGCCGCCAGGCAAGCTAACACACCTGACAATCAGGGCCCGGTTAATAGCTGGACGATGGAGCTACCCATTGTTCACGGTAAAAATATCGATAATCTTGAACTGCGCATTGACCAGGATTTAATAGAAGATGAAGATCAAGGTGAAACCGCTGATGGCAAGAAACTATGGACAGTTATGCTGGCCTTTGATTTACACAACCTCGGTAAAATGAACGTGCAACTAAAGGTGGTTGAAAAATCGGTATCCGCTGTCGTTTGGTCTCAACTTGAAAACACACATCGCGAAGTCAAACAACAGGTAAAGAGTTTAAGCCAGAGTCTGGAGAAAGTGGGCGTTAATGTTAAGCATGTCGACTGTCAACTGGGTCTGCCGCCAAAAAATAATTTACCGATCTATCAGCAGTTAGTGGATGTGAGAACATGAGCGATTTTGAAAAGCCGGATAAAAAAGCCGCTGCGTTACACTATGACGGAAAAAATACACCCACGGTTACCGCTGCTGCCAGCGGCGTATTAGCAGAAGAGATTATTGAAATTGCCCGCCAGCACGATATTCCACTATTTGAAAACGAAGCACTACTAAAGTTGTTGGTGGATATTGGTGTTGGCGAGGAAATTCCTGAAACTCTGTATTTATGTATTGCCCAGGTCATTGCCTTTGCTTATAAAGTACAGGGGAAATACCCAAAGGGTTGGGATTCTATCAGTGAGACCATACGCAGTTGATCAATAGATCACTGACTAATCCGTTCCTTGCCACCCAATAGCTATCATTCTGGCGAAGGCGAGGGATTATTTAGCGGCAGATTTTAGCAAGGTTAAAAGATCAGCTTCTGCTTCCGGTACACCATAGCGCTCAACCAGTTCATCGGCATTAGCGCCGTTACCCGCCAAAGAAGTCGGCTGGTTGTAGGGTATGGCTTCGGTAGTATTTAATGTGATTTGCTGCTGTTTTTCGATCGAGAGTTTAAGTTTTTTCTCTACACTGATTAAGTGCTGGCCTACACCCATAGCTGCATTATTTACAGCGGCCAATTCATGACTAAGGTCAAGGGTCTCTTTTTCGGCTTGCTGCTCAACTTGCGTTATACGCTTGCTCAACTGGACTGCATAGGTCGCCACTGCCACCAGGGTAATACAACAGACAACTAATACAATCCACAGCGATATTATCATTTAGAACTCTTCGATTTCTGACCACTCTTGATCGGTAAGTAGCTTGTCCAGCTCAACCAGGATCAACAGTTGATTGTTTTTGTTACATACGCCCTGGATAAAACGAGCGCTTTCGTCATTGCCTACATTCGGAGCGGTTTCGATTTCGGATTGACGTAGATAAACCACTTCCGCTACAGCATCAACCAGAATACCAACCACATGGCTGTCCGCTTCGATAATCACGACACGGGTTTGGTCGGTCACTTCAGTGGTGGGCAAGCCAAAACGATGACGGGTATCAATAACCGTCACTACATTACCGCGCAGGTTGATAATCCCCAACACATAGGCCGGTGCTCCTGGTACCGGTGCTATTTCAGTATAGCGCAGCACCTCTTGCACCTGCATGACGTTAATGCCGTAGATTTCACCCTCTAACCGGAAGGTTACCCATTGCAGCATTGGGTCATCAGCATTTTTCGCTGTATTTGTAGTCATATTTCCATCCTTAACGTATAACTCCCACCGCTAGTGGTAGCGATCCGGGCGTCAATAATTAATCATTGCCGTCCCATTACTATAGAACATTGCACTATCTGTGCCAGCCTTTGTCGCTCTGTTTCTAAATCTATAACTAGCGAAGACCTTTACTTTAAGCGCCCTCAGCTTCAAACATCGCTGCCAACTGGCTGACATCAATCAAGGCACACATATGTTCGATGACGGTGCCCGCCAACCATGGCCGCTTGCTGCGCTTACTGCGCCAACGGACATCTTCCGGCTCCAGCATAATCGCATTAGAGACTGTATCGACTGCCAGTCCCCAATCCATAGTATTAATTGATATCACATACTGGAAGTTGTCTTTCATACCTTCATGGTAGCGCTCTGGCATCACCACTTTTGGGGTATCGACGGTGCGCAGGTTGCCTTCTTTGACTGGCAGCAGTCCCATAAACCAGTCTATCTGACCAAATAATGGGGTAATTTCATCGTTCATGGGATAGATGGTTCCCAGTTCTACTAAAGGTACCGCCAGTGTCAGGCCGCCGACGCTAAACAATAGACACTCGAAACGATCCTGGGCCCATGCGGGGCGGCCATTGGACCATTCTGTTAGGGGAGCTACCGCAACCTCTGCCTCAACCTCAATCACCGGCTCGGGAATAGGTTCTGGTGCTGGAGGTTCTACTTCAACAGGTGCCTCGACCTTGACCTCTTCGGCAGTCTCAACAACCTCTGCAGGTGGTGGTGGCTCGATTTTTACTTCAGGCTTTACCAACGGCAATGGCGCTTTCAGGGTTAGCGGCTGCGATGGCTCAGCATAAGGTTTGTTCTCGATATCGGCACTATAAAGCTGGCGCTCGGAGACGGTATTGGGGTTACCACTCAAACTATGTACAGAAGAGTTTCTTGAACGGCGGGACGAGCCGGTAATAGGCGTTACATTATTAGAAGACATCACATCGGCTGCGACAGTATCTATTTGAGCTTGGGGGTTTTCAGTTGCCGACATTAATAACAAATCAAGATAGTCCTGCACGAACTCCTGATCATTGTCATTACTATTGTCATTGTTGTCGGGGGGTTTGCTCATAACGGTGATTACGCCAACGGGCCCATCATCAGGCTCGCAGGCGTTGCTCCTGTTGTGATAACAGAAATTTTAACAGGGCTTTGTAAGCAGTAACACCTCGGGCTTGAGGGTCATATTGGGAGGGGACTTGCCCCTCCCTGCTGGCATCCCTAAACCGAGTATCTATCGGGATCATTGAGGCCCAAATGCTATCGGTATAGGCGTTGCGCATAGTGCGCAGGGATTTGATGGAGGCCTGGGTACGGCGGTCAAATAGGGTGGGGACCACCAGGTAATTCAACTCTTTCTTTAATGAACGGGTCACCATAGTGATAGTGCGAATCATCCGCTCCAGTCCTTTAAGCGCCAGGAATTCAGTTTGTACCGGTATCAGCAAACGCTCGCTGGCTGCCAATGCATTAATCATCAGGGCGCCCAACACAGGCGGACTATCAATCACCACATAATCGTAGGCATCCCACACCAGAGCCAACGCTTTGGCCACCTTTAAGCCCATGCCTTCAGAGGCGGCACGGCGTTCGACAGTAGCTAACGCCATACTGGAAGGCAGCAATGTTAGCTTATCTGAGGGAGTTTTCAGTAATAAGGTTTCAATATCGTTAACTGTCAGGTCATCATCAGCGAAGAGGTTAAAACTGCTTTTCTGCAAGCTATCAGGGTCGTAGCCAAAATAGCTGGTCATCGAACCATGAGGGTCAAGGTCAAGCAGTAATACCCGGTTTCCCTGGTCAGCTAATAGACCACCCAAGGTCACCGCTGAGGTGGTTTTACCCACGCCTCCCTTTTGATTTGCCACTGCCCAAACGCGCATGTAGATCCCCTGATCGCCGTCAATTACTCGTCATTAACAGATGTGTGTGTATTTTTGACTAGGATAAAGCAAATTCCTTGCCATCGGAACTGCTGTTCTCGCTTCTTGTCATTCCCGCGAAGGCGGGAATCCAGCCTGTGTGCTGCTCTCTCTATTCTCGCCTCCTGTCATTCCCGCAAAGGCGGGAATCTACAGTGCTGGGTTCCCGCCTTCGCGGGAACGACGGTGGTTATTCTTCTCTTGGGGCGTCATTGGTAAATAATAAGCGGCCATCATCGAGTTCGATGGTTATTATACCCCGCAATGGATCAGCTGGTGGTGTTTCAGCCGCCTCGGATGTCGTTGCTTGATCAGGGGTATTAACGCCAGGGATAATAATTTCAATGCCGGTATTTTGCTCCAACAAAGCCGTTTCCTGTTCTGAGCGTTTTAATAAATCCTCGGTTGAGGTCACTGTTCTAAGCTCCGGGCGCAACTCATCCGTTTTGGAGATCATTAAGACTACGCGACGATTTTCTGCACGACCCTGCTCGGTATCATTATCACTGACCGGTTGAAATTCACCATAACCAATAGCGGCAAGACGACTGGGATCAACACCCTCTTCTATAAATAGCTGAACAACAGAGGAGGCCCTGGCCGTTGATAGTTCCCAGTTAGAGGGAAAACGTGGGGTATTGATGGCCCGGTTATCAGTAAAACCTTCCACTCGAATCGGACTACTCTGCCCTTTTAAAATCTCGGCAATACTGCCCAACAACTCCAATGCCGGCACACTTAAGGTGGCATCGCCACTGGAAAACAATAACGAGGATTTAAGCTCAACTTCCAACCATTCCTCATTGCCACGAATAGTTATTTTTTCATCGCGGATTAAATCAGCAAAAGCCTGGTCGATTTGTACATTGATTTGCTCAAACTCCGAGGGGAAGCCCCCTTCAATCGGCTGTGGGTCTTTGCCCTCTTCATCACTTTCAGATTGGTTTTCAATCAGGGCATTACCCGTTTCCATTTCAATAAAACTTTGCGGATTGGATTTGACGATATCACCCACCTGAAAGGGATCGAGAGTGCGTTCAGGGTTATTGGTGGAAACGATTTGGGTGGTGGTAAACACTTCGGATAAGGTATTGGACAATACTTTATATTTACCCTCATTCACTTGTGAGATGGAATACATCACAACGAAAAACGCAAACAACAGGGTAATAAAATCTGCGTAGGAAACCAGCCAACGTTCATGACTTACAGGTTCTTCAACTATACGGCGACGCGCCACTATGATTTCGCCTCCTAACGATGCAGAAAGCCATTGAGTTTTAATTCAATGGCGCGAGGGTTTTCACCTTCGGCAATAGAGATAATACCCTCAATAATTAAATCGCGGTACTGGGCATCAAGGCGGGCCAGGTTGCGAAGCTTGCTGGCAATGGGCAGTAATAATAAATTGGCAAAACCAACCCCATAAATAGTAGCAACGAAAGCTATAGCTATGCCCGAACCTAATTTGCTGGGGTCAGAGAGATTGCTCATCACCTGAATCAAACCCATTACCGCACCAATAATACCGATGGTAGGTGCATAGCCACCCATGCTTTCATAAAATTTGGCGGCATCAACATCGCGCTGTTCTAACAGCAGTGACTCAACTTCCATCACACTGCGAATATTTTCCGGTTCGGTACCATCAACTAATAACTGCAAACCTTTGCGGGCAAAAAAATTGCTTTCCATTTCTGAAATAGTTTCTAAGCCCAATAAACCTTCTTTGCGCGCGGCAATAGCCCAACGCACCACTTTACCAACGCCCTGGTTAAAGGCTAAAGCAGGAGGAGAGAAAACCCAGGACAACCGACTGGCCGCAAACTTTAAACCTGACCAGGGCGTCTGGAGCATGGCAGCACCCAGGGTGCCACCGATAACAATAATGGCGGCTGGCAGATTAACCAATGCAGCGATAGTACCGCCTTCCAGATAGTTGCCCCCAATGATGGCAGCGAACCCCAGAATAACGCCAATTATACTTAGAATATCCATAACCGTACCTAACCTATTTCACTTAGGCGCTTGCCTACTTTAGCCAAAGGTAATATTTCATCAGCGAGGTTTGCCTTGGCAACAGCCATTGGCATGCCGTAAATAACAGAAGTTGCTTCATCCTGGGCCCACACTGTGGCGCCCCTTTGCTTTAGTAATTTAGCGCCTTCACAACCATCAGAACCCATGCCGGTTAACACCACCGCAAGCACCTTATCATTAAAAACATTGGCCGCCGAGCCAAAGGTTATATCGACACTGGGCTTGTAATTTAAACGTTCATCGCCGGGCAATACTTTTACTCGACCACCTTTAACAATCATCATCTGCTTGCCACCGGGAGCTAGCATGGCAACACCGGGGCGAAGGGTATCACCATCTTTGGCCTCAACCACACTAATTTTACACAGTGAATTTAATCGTTCAGCGAACGCCGAAGTAAAGGTTGATGGCATATGCTGAATCAAAACTATTGGCAGCGGGAAGTTAGCTTGTAACTGGGTTAATACATTTTGCAAAGCAACAGGACCACCGGTAGAGGTACCAATAGCAACCAGCTCAAAATCGCTGCGACTTTTTCTAGCTGCTGGTACTCTCGGCGTGGGCGCTCTCGGTGTGGGTGCTGGAGCGGCAGGTTTGGGCGAAGGCGCTTTAGCCGGAGCAGATGAAGCAACAGTCTGCTTTAATGCACTTCCCTTGCCTGCGCCGGCTACGGTTAAAATTCTTTCAGCCAGCTTTTTCTTTAATACAGCTGAGCTTTTGGAAATTTCTTCAAAGTTTTTTGGCAGGTAATCAACAGCACCGGCTTCCAGTGAATCCAGTGTCACTCTGGCGCCTTCGTAGGTCAACGAGGAAAACATCAAGATAGGGGTTGGGCATTGATCCATAATATGCCGCACGGCGGTAATGCCATCCATCACTGGCATTTCATAGTCCATGGTCACGACATCCGGCTTTAGTTTTAAAACCATATCAATCGCTTCGCGACCATTGCTAGCAGCGCCAACAACTTTTAAACCGTCAAACCCGTTAATCATTTCACCTAGCCTGCGGCGAAAAAATCCGGAATCATCTACTATCAGGACGGTAACCGTCATTTATAACCTCTATTAAAATCTCTGCCCCTGTGTGTTGGCTGGACGAGGACATGTTATTTTTATACTTAGCCCGCATAGCGTTTAAGCATACTCGGAACATCAAGAATCAGCGCAATACGACCATCACCGGTGATTGTTGCACCAGCCATTCCTGGCGTACCTTGCAACATTTTCCCAAGAGGCTTAATAACGACTTCTTCTTGACCGATTAATTGATCGACAACAAAACCCACTCGCTGGGTACCAACGGTAACAATCACCACATGGGCACTTCCAGTGGGTTCTATAGTCTGGGTACCATCTACCAACCACTGCTTCAAATAAAACAGCGGTAGGGCTTTGTCTCTTACGGTGACAACTTCCTGACCATCTACTACATTGGTGCGGGTCAGGTCCATATGGAATATTTCATTAACACTGACTAACGGAAAGGCAAAGGCCTGCTCACCTAACATCACCATTAAGGTGGGCATAATGGCCAGTGTTAACGGTACTTTTATTTCTAAACGGGTGCCCTCGCCTACTTTCGAGGTAATCTCCACCGAACCGTTAAGTTGGGTGATTTTAGTTTTAACCACATCCATACCAACGCCTCGACCTGAGACATCGGATATTTCAGTTTTGGTAGAGAAACCGGGCATAAAAATAATATTAAAGCATTCGCTATCACTTAGACGAGCTGCCACATCTTCGTCAAAAAGGCCTTTTTCTATAGCTTTTTGGCGCAGCATATTTGGATCCATACCGCTGCCATCATCGGTTATAGAGAGTAAAATATGGTCGCCTTCCTGCTCTGCTGCCAGCACAATTTTACCGACGCGGGGTTTACCGACCCTTTCGCGATCATCGGGCATTTCGATGCCATGATCCACAGAGTTTCTGACCAGGTGAACCAGGGGATCGGCCAAAGCCTCAACCAGGTTTTTATCCAAATCCGTTTCCTCACCCTCCAATTCCAGGGTGATTTCTTTTTTCAGGTTACGGGCCAAATCCCTAACTACCCGAGGGAAACGACCAAAAACTTTTTTGATTGGCTGCATTCGGGTTTTCATCACCGCTGTTTGCAAGTCAGCTGTTACCACATCCAGGTTGGATACCGCTTTGGTCATCACTTCATCGCCACTTTTGGCGCCTAAGCGCACCAGGCGGTTACGAACCAGCACCAGTTCGCCGACCATATTCATAATGTCATCGAGTCGCTGGGTATCGACCCGAACGGTAGCTTCTGCTGCTGCGATACCTTCTTTTGTAGGAGTTTTCTTCGCAGGGGCGGGTTTTTTCTCGGCGGCAACTTGGGCAGTGGGTGTTTTTTTCCCTGGTGGAGGCTTGGCAGCTGGCTCAGTTTTTTCTGCTGCTGGTGGAGTTGGTGCGGCAGTTGTAGGACCCTGACCCTTGCCATGCAATTGGTCCAGCAGGGCCTCAAATTCATTATCGTTAATAATGTCATCATCCGCGGCTGTGGCAGGTGCAGCAGCAGCGCCTTTTTTTGCAGCGGCAAATTCGCTGGCTTTCTCAGAACCAGGGGCTGCACCACCGTGCAAATCGTTTAGCAGGGCTTCAAATTCATCATCGGTAATGGCATCGCTATCATTGGCTGTGGGGGCAGCCTCTGCCGTGGGAACGCTGCCATGCTTGCCTTTGCCATGAATATCATCCAGCAGTGACTCAAACTCATCATCGGTGATTTCATTATTACTATCATCATGACTATCATTGGCGGCTATGGGTACAACACAAGCTGCGGGCGCTTCACTTTCACCGGGCTCGGCGATGGCACTTAAAAATTGTTCAAATTCTGCATCGGTAATATCACCTTCAGGTTCGGCAGTTGCCGGAACGGTGGGAGCAGCATCTTCGCCTTTAACTAATACTTCAAGGCTGGCCAGCAAGGCTGAATCTGCGGCATCGGGCTCTTCACCCCCCTGCACTTGTTCAAACATGGCATTAACAGCATCCAGTGCTTGTAACACCACATCCATTAATTCCGGGGTAACTTCACGCTGGCCATTACGGAGAATATCAAACAGGTTTTCGGTGACATGACAACAATCAACCAAGGGGTTTAGCTGCAGAAAACCGGCGCCACCTTTTACCGTGTGGAAACCTCGGAAGATGGCATTGAGAAGATCCTTGTCCTCTGGGCGCTGTTCCAGATCAACTAACTGTTCAGACAATTGCTCCAAAATTTCTCCGGCCTCAACCAGGAAATCCTGAAGTATCTCTTCGTCTTCACCGAACATTCACTATTCCCCAGCAAACCCAATGTTTCCTATTAAAACTGAAGTCAGGCATCTATTTAAAAACCCAAACTTGATAGCAGGTCATCAACATCATCCTGCCCTGAAACTACATCTTCGCGTTTGTCTGCATTCACTTGCGGGCCTTCAGCCTGTGAGTCCAGCCCCTCTGGTTTAGCCGCTTTTTCTTCTGTGCTGCGCACAATGCCAGTCAGTTCTTCAACCTGACCGGCCACTCTCATTAATTCTACCAGGCGTATTTCTACATCCTGCACCAGGCTAATCACTTTCTTAATGACCTGCCCCGTTAAATCCTGGAAGTCTTGTGCCAGCAGGATGGTATTGAGCTTTTCACTGAGCTGGCTGGAGCTATTGCCGGTCAATTCTAAATATTGGTCAACGCGGCGGTAGAGGTCACGGAACTCGTCCGGGTTCATATCACCTTGCACCAGTCGACCCCAGTCTTCGCGCAGGAACAAAGCTTTTTCGCCCATCTCGGTAGCAAGGGGGATGCCCTCTTCCACCATATCCATAGTCTTATCGGCAGAGTTCTGGGTTAGATTAATCACATAATCCAGGCGGTGCTGGGCATTGGCCATTTGTGACTCTTCGCCTTCGACCTCCGATGATGGCTCGCCGATATCAAAATTTACAATAGCGTCATGCAGGCCTCGCGTTAACTTACCTACCTCGAGGTAAATACTGCGGTCTCGGGCCTCATTCAATTCTTCTATCGCAGTATTGGCACCGGGTAAATCTCCGGATTCAAGGCGTTCTACCAAATCGCGGGCACGGCCTTTGAGCTCGTCCCACATGTCATCAGGCGTATTGCTTTGATCTTGTCCCAACATGGCGTTGTTATACCTTGCGTCAGTGGCTTATTGGAGTGGTCTGGCAAGTAACAGGGCTAGCCATCTACTCGCTCAAAGATTTTCTCGATCTTTTCTTTCAGTACTGCGGCCGTGAAGGGCTTAACCACATAACCGTTTACGCCAGCTTGTGCGGCCTCTACGATCTGGTCGCGTTTGGCTTCAGCGGTTACCATCAAAATAGGCATGTCTTTAAGACGGTCGTCAGCGCGAACGACTCTTAGCAATTCAATACCTGTCATGCCCGGCATGTTCCAGTCGGTGACCAAAAAATCGAAGTTGCCATTTTGCAGCATCGGTAATGCGGTCTGCCCATCGTCGGCTTCCGAGGTGTTAGTAAACCCCAAATCCCGCAATAGGTTTTTAATAATTCGCCTCATTGTTGAGAAGTCATCAACAATAAGAATTTTCATATCTTTGTCCAAAAGGTACCTCCAGCTTAATTTTTGTATTTGCTGTACATTTTGCCCTACAAAATTGACTACTTAACTAGTCTAGACCCTGATCTTGCGGTATCCAGTAATCTGGCGACTTTATAGCAACTTTTATGGCAATTTTCATAGAAAAATTCAGGCAGATTGACCAGATAATTGCTGCCAATCCACCATTTTATTACGTAGCCGCAGAGCTGCCTGGCTATGGATTTGACTAACCCGGGACTCACTTACCCCTAAAACATGACCGATTTCTTTCAAATTCAGTTCTTCGTCATAGTACAAGACTAGTACCAACCGCTCTCGCTCTGGCAAAGTGCTAATAGCTTTGGCCAGCCCCTGCCGCATGGCATCGCACTCAATCCCTTCAAGGGGGTTGGCGGTGGAACTGGGCAACTGTTCTTCAGGACGGTCATCTCCACTAATTAACGCGTCATAACTGAATAATTTGCTGGCTACAGAGTCTTGCAGCATATGGTAGTAGTCATCGATGGGAACACCCAGTTCATCTGCTACTTCCTGATCACTGGCGTCACGAGCAAGGCGAGTTTCTACATTGCGCAAGGCCTCCGAGACACGCCGGGAGTTTCTGTGAACGGAACGTGGAGCCCAGTCACCACGACGAACATCGTCGATCATTGAGCCACGGATGCGAATACCGGCGTAGGTCTCAAAACTGGCGCCTTTTGAGGCATCATAGTTGCGGGCAGCTTCTAACAAGCCAATTAAGCCGGCCTGGATCAGGTCTTCTACTTGTACACTGGAAGGCATGCGCGCCAGCAGATGATGGGCAATACGCTTAACCAGCGGCCCATGCTGCTCTACCACATCGTCCATTGAGGTTTTTTCTACGGCGCCATACATGGCTAGTCTTCCCGACAGCGACATTATTACTGTCCGGGCACGCCCTGCACTAAACGCTCTACGAAGAATTCTAAATGTCCGCGCGGCGTCGAGGGCAAAGGCCAAAGATCAACTTTTTCTGCTAATTGTTTGTACGCCAGGGCAGCCTTACTACGAGGGGAGAGTTCAACAACCGGACGCTGGCGCTGGACTGCCTTGCGTATCGATTCATCGAAAGGAATATTACCCACGTATTGCAGGGTCACATCGAGAAAACGATCGGTGACCTGAGTAAGTTTATTATATAGGTTCCGACCTTCCTGGGTCGAACGAGTCATATTAGCGATAACGCGGAAGCGGTCAACGCCGTAGTCTTTATTGAGTAATTTAATTAGGGCATAGGCGTCAGTAATGGATGATGGTTCATCGCAGACTACTACTAACACTTCTTGTGAAGCGCGCACAAAACTGATCACTGAGTCAGAAATACCTGCTGCGGTATCAATCACTAACACATCAATTTGCTGGCTAATTTCGCTAAAGGCATGAATAAGACCGGCATGCTCCATAGAGCCTAACATAGTCATCCGCTGGGTGCCGGAAGAAGCCGGAATAATACGAATACCTCCGGGACCCGTTAGCATAATGTCGTTAAGGGAGCATTCACCAACAAGTACATCTTCGAGGTTGTGTTTGGGGCGTAAGCCCAGCAACACATCAATATTGGCTAAACCCAAATCCGCATCTAACAAGGCGACTCTACGTCCCATTCCTGCCAGACAAACACTTAGGTTAATCGAGACATTAGATTTACCAACGCCACCCTTACCACCGGTAACAGCAATTACTTGTACGGGGTGAGTACTACTCATCGCCTGAACCTGCTCCTAGTTATATTTTCTGGCTATTGCTACTCTAACTAATAGCCGCATTGTACACGAACCTTTGTCTATCTATACAAAACTCTTAAACAATAAACTGATATTCAAAGTTTTTTTGCCCGCACTAGTCATTTTATAACCACTATCCCTATAAAACACCAGTACGTAATTACCCTAACCTATCGTCATTACCGCCAAGGCGGGTACGACGTTAGCTGCGTCAGTTTGTGGCCATCAAAGATTGAACTCTCGCCTGGTTTTTCGACAGGGTCGACATCTCATCGGCCATAGCATCGTCATCGGTTGTTATATGCCTGGCCAATTCAATGGCCGAGCGAACTAAACCGCTGGAACATCCGACAATAATATCATTGGGAATATCCTGGCCATGGGTGCTATAGGCAACCGGTAATGACTTATCGATTGCCAAGCTTAACGACTCACCCAAGCTAGCGGTTTCATCCAACTTGGTTAGCACACAACTATTCAGGTTATCAGTTTTGTAAGTATGGTAAGCAGCTTTTATCACCTCAACCTGACTGGTGGTTGGAATCACCAACACAGTTTTCAGGCGCAGGCCAATTTCATTCAAGCTGTTTAGCTGGAGTTTTAAGCGCTCATCCTGACGATTGAGGCCCGCCGTATCAACCAGTACCAGTGCTTTGTGGCGCAGTGAATACAGCACGCGCTCGAGGCTGTTGTTTTTATCAACAATACTTATGGGTATGTTTAAAATACGTCCGAAAGTCCGTAGTTGTTCGTGGGCGGCAATGCGCATGGTATCGGTGGTCACCAGGGCTATATCTTCAGCACCGTTTTCCAACACATAGCGGGCAGCCAGTTTACCAATGGTGGTGGTTTTACCTGCACCGGTTGGGCCAACAAAGGCAAACACACCGCCACTGCTGATTAAGTCATTATCAACCACTGGCAACTGCTGGCACAGCTCGGTCATCATCGCCTGCCAGCTATCGTTTGAGCCACTGGCTACGGCGGGCTGGCTTGCCAATAAATTGTCAGCCACAACAGCGCCAATTCCCATGCGTTTTAAACGCTTCCACTGGCTGGCTTGCTGTGGACTCTGTTGATTAAACTGTCCCCAGGCCATAGAAGAAAGTTGTTGCTCTAGCAGGTCGCGCATGGATTGTAATTCATGACGCATCTGGCTTAGTTCCTGATCTTTTTCAGTATTGCTGGCGACTGCTGGTGTTGTTTTTGGTGTCGTTTCTGGTGCCTGATTAAACTGTTCTTCCATCGCCTGAGACACCATCTGGTTGAAAGAGTCTTGCTCACCAGCTTGCTTCGCCTCTTCTTTTGCTGCCTCCGGAATCTGGTCGGTATTAATCACCTGCTTTACCAGCTCGCGGTTTTTTTCTGCCAGGGTAGCCGCCAGAGCTTCTGCTCTTTGCCTGGCTTCATTTTGCATGCGCTCAACTTCGCGTTCTAATTTGCTGGGCTTAGTCGGTGCTGTTGGCGCCTGCTGGCGATGATAGTCCTGCGCTTGCTGAAAAGGGTTAGTAGAGTTTGCCGGTGCTTCAGTTGCTGGCACCGCCATATCATCTACTTCGATAGCAGTTAGGATTTCTACCCCTTCCGGCACCCGTTTATTGGATAAGATCACGGCATCAGGACCCATTTCTTCCCGCACCATATTCAGTGCCAGACGCATATTGGCTGCGACAAAACGTTTCACTTGCATTGTTTAGAACCTCTTCTTACCCAGTGTTTTCTAGCTTGCTTAACCTACGGTACTTTCTATCGTGATTTGTTTGTCGTCCGGAATTTCTCCGTAAGACAACACCTGCATATCAACTGCGCTGTAACGAATAAACTTCACCAACACATGGCGTAGAGGCGCCGATACTAATAACACTGAAGGTTTACCCGCCAGCTCTTGTTTTTGAGAGGCCTCAGCCAGTGCGGTCTGTAATTTTTCTGCCAGACCCGGCTCAAGGACAATATCGTCAGTAATCCCGTTTTGTTGCGCCTGATGTACTGACTTAAGCAATAACTGTTCCATTGATGGATCCAGTGCTATTGCGGGTAATACTGCGTCATTACCGTAGATGTTCTGCACAATCGTCCGGCGCAGGGCCACCCGTACCGCACCGGTTAAGGCGCCAAGATCTTGACTGAGGTTGGCATTGGCGGAGACAGCGGCGGCAATGGTTCTTAAGTCGCGGATGGGCACCTGTTCCATTAACAGGTTTTTCATTACGGCCAGCAGTACGTTCATCGGGATAATTTCGGGGGCTAACTGCTCTACCAGTTTTGGTGAATGCTTGGCCAGCATATCCAGCATTTGCTGAACTTCATCGTGGCCCAGTAGCTCATGGGTATGTTTAAGCAGTATTTGATTGATATGGGTTGCCACTACAGTACTGGCATCCACGACGGTATAACCCAGGGTTTGTGCCTGGTCTTTTTGTGAAGGATCTATCCATAGGGCTTCAAGGCCAAAAGCGGGATCAACAGTAGGAGTACCATCCAGCTTGCCGAATACCTGACCGGGATTGATGGCCAGGTCACGGTCGGGATAAATTTCTGCCTCTCCAGCTGTAACACCGGTCAGGGTAATACGGTAAGCGGTGGGTGTAAGATCCAGGTTGTCGCGGATATGCACCGAGGGGATCAAAAAGCCCACTTCCTGTGAGAGTTTTTTACGAATACCTTTAATACGACTAAGCAGCTCACCACCCTGGGCTTTATCCACCATGGGAATTAATCGATAGCCCACTTCAAGTCCTATAGCATCCACCGGCTGTACATCATCCCAGCCAATTTCAGGAATCTGGGCCTGCTCAACTTGCTGTTCCTGTTGGGCTTGAATTTTTTCTGTACGCTCGACTTCTACCCGCTCGGTTTCAACCTTCTCTTTACGCAGGGTAATAAAATAAGCAACGCCGCCAGTAACGGCGGCCAATGACAAGAAGGCAACATGAGGCATACCGGGGATAATCCCCATAAATCCAAGGATGGAGGCGGTAACAGCGAGTGCCTTTGGCGAGTTAAACATTTGCCCGGTAATCTGCTCACCCATATCTTTGGAGTCGCTAACACGGGTTACCATCATCGCGGCAGAAGTTGATAGTAACAAACCCGGAATTTGTGCAACCAGGCCGTCGCCAATAGTGAGTAGTGAGTAGACTTCCATTGCCCGGGAAAACTCTAAGTCATGCTGCACCATGCCAATGGACAGACCACCAATAATATTGATAAATAAAATCAAGATA
>JAAELM010000591.1 GCA_024226635.1 Oceanicoccus sp.
ATTAACCAGCCTAGGACACTGCTGCTATGTGGTAGCCCCTTCACTTATTCCTAAAAAACCCGGTGATAAAGTCAAAACGGACAAGCGTGATGCACTTAAACTGGCGAAACTACTCAAAGATGAAGAGTTAACACCTATTTATGTCCCTGAGCCCGAAGACGAAGCTATACGTGATTTATCTCGTGCCCGTGAAACCGCTATGAAAGACTTAAAAGATGCAAAATTCCAACTCAAAGGTTTATTTTTACGTAACAACATCACCTGTAAAGTTAAAGATAACTGGTCACATCAACACCTGCGTTGGCTAACCGAGTTAGTGCTGCCCCACCCAAGCCAACAAATTGTTTTGCAAGAAATGATACAAACCATTACCGAGCGTATTAAACGTGTTGAACGACTCGTTAATGAGTTAACGCATCAAGCTAAGCAGTGGCGTTATTACCCAGTGGTTCAAGCATTACAAGCGATGCGTGGCATTCGGTTTTTGGTGGCTATCGGCACGATTGCTGAATTAGGCGACTTAAGACGTTTTGACCACCCGAGAAAGTTAATGGCTTATTTAGGGTTAGTTCCCAAAGAAAATTCCAGTGGGGATAATCGAAAACAAGGGGCAATCACCAAATGCGGTAATGGTCGTGCACGACGGTTATTAATTGAAGGCGCACAAACCTATAAGCATAAAGCCAATGTATCGACAGAGCTGCAAAAGCGGCAAGAAGGATTACCCAAAGTGGTTACTGATATTGCTTGGAAAGCCCAATTAAGGCTTTGCAGACGATACCAGCGTTTAATGCAGCGAGGTAAACATCGTAACGTTGTTGTCGCAGCTATTGCACGTGAAATGGTGGCTTATATTTGGGCAATATCACGAGAAGTTATTTTAACACCAGTAGACCCAAGCGCACGATTATCAAGAGTACCCGCGTAGTAAAACTAAATTGATAACCAAAACACACAACAAATTAACAACAGAAATAAAGAGTAAAGGCATTATGACAACAGGATTTGAGTTAACGCATGTAGATCGAGCATCGGGTGTGACACAACTACCGAGGGCGTTAGGATGGCTAGGTTACTGACATAACCTAGAACCACGAGCATAGACTGAAGACAGGTGTCACGACGGAACAAGTAAGGTAGGCGCTGTTAACCAACAGGTTAATAATCCACGAATATCAGCAAGATAACCGACGAAATTACTTGCTTCATCTACTGCGTTAACTCATTTTTTTGAACAGAAACTATTATGGCTCGAAATAAAGCAGGAATTTTTGCGATTTAACTTGACGTGGGGAGTCATACCAACGCCCCATTAATGGGGGAATAACGGTTTGCTAAAATGTTGAGGAACGAAACAGCAAACCGTTACTTCATCCCAATTCAATTGCTTGTTATTTGGCAACCTGAGCCTTTGCGTGGTTATCCATAACAACTTGATAAATAAATATAACCCAGGTTGCGAATCAATGAAAGCGGCGTAAATGTAGCACTTGATAGGACTGCATCATCCTTAAGTTAGGTTTGGGTCAATCATTAAGCATCGCCCCGCTTATGTTGCCCAAACCTAACTTAAGGAAGTGTAGGTAAGTATAGTTCTCGTCAAGTACATTACTTAGATTTTGTTGGCGCTAAAACGGGTCAAAATATACTGTATAGTTATACAGTATATTTATCACCCGCATAAGTCGCTGATTTCATTGTACAAATAACGCCCCATTCAGGGGCTGATAATAGCTTGCTAAAATTGTGAAGCGAAGCGGAACCGAGCAAGCTGTTAGCAGTCCCGTTACTGTAATGGCTTGTTATGTGATTTTTATTCGTGATATTTACGAATTACAGCCACTTTTCCATCCTCAATTTCTAAAACTTCCATCATTGTTTGAGAGTACTCAATAGGCTGATTATTTTGAGGGTGAATACCTTTTGCATAGTTTTTATATCTAATGGCAACAGCTGATTGATTGAAAGTAAATACGTCC
>JAAELM010000592.1 GCA_024226635.1 Oceanicoccus sp.
GGATCACGGGAATATGGAATTGTGGTAATCCGCCGCCCACAGAAGACATGTCACTTACCTGTAGTGTCTCTATGTTTAACCCTATTACTACCGCAGAGATTGCCAAAATGGCTATCAGTGGGGCGGGCACGGTTCGCGTTAAACGAGGGAAGAAATGAATTATGGCCATAGTAGCCGAAACCAGTCCTATCATTATCCACAAGGTATTGCCGTTCATCCATGCCGAAGTCCCAATTTCATCCGGTAGTTTAAAATGCTGTAACTGTGAGAGAAGGATTACGATTGCAAGGCCATTGACGAAACCCAGCATGACGGGGTGGGGAACAAGGCTGATATACTTCCCCAGTCGCAGTAGTCCGGCAGTTATCTGGATAATACCCATCAGTACCACTGTGGCAAAAAGATATTCAATTCCGTTTTTCGCGACGAGCTCAATCATTACGACTGCGAGAGCGCCTGTGGCGCCAGAAATCATACCTGGCCTGCCACCGGCTACTGCCGTAATAAGGCCTACAATAAAGGCGGCATATAAACCAACCAGGGGTTCAACTCCTGCGACAAAGGAGAACGCGACAGCCTCAGGTATCAGCGCCAGCGCAACTGTCAGGCCTGACAGCAAGTCGTCCTTTATATTAATTCTTTTTTGAATGTAGAAGTTAAACATGGTATTACAAACGCGACAATATTATCCTTGCTTTTTATGGAACTTAAAAATTAA
>JAAELM010000593.1 GCA_024226635.1 Oceanicoccus sp.
AGGCATTGATGACTGAATCAGTGTAGCCAGTTGACGAGTAATGGTGGCCAGCTCACCGACTTTTATTGATGGGCCGCGATTAAATA
Source organism: Oceanicoccus sp. (assembly GCA_024226635.1). Lineage (GTDB taxonomy): Bacteria > Pseudomonadota > Gammaproteobacteria > Pseudomonadales > Dasaniaceae > Oceanicoccus. The sequence continues at coordinate 87 of JAAELM010000593.1, forward strand.
ACGAAGGGGTTGCATAAGCCTCACCGACGTTGGCTCCATCATTGCTCGCAGTTTTTAACTGGGCGCTGTCAACCTGTAAAGGCGCCAGACCCCGGTCACGCAGTATCTGGCGAACCTGACGCGGGGTATCGGCCTCGATAATCCCTTTTTGCTCTTTGCCATTATCGTCCAGTGCCGCGTAGGAAAATGAAGCCATAACCCTTTAATCCTCCAGGGTGACGCGCAATACTTCTTCAACGGTAGTCACACCCTCAAGAACCCTGGCTCGGCCATCGGCTCGAATACTTTGCATACTTTTAATCCGCATAGCCTTAACCACATCTTCCTCAGCTTCTTCGTTATGAATTAACTGACGGATTTGCTCATCCACAATTAATAATTCATAAATACCCGTTCTGCCTTTATAACCTTGGTAATTGCAGCTTTCACAACCTACCGACGTATAAATTTTGCTTTCTGGCTCTAGTAGATCCCCCAGAAACTCTCGGTCCAACATGGTTGGGAAATGTTCTTCTTTGCAGTCTTCACAAAGCACTCGCACTAAACGCTGGGCCATAACGCCAATCAAGCTAGTGGCAAGCAGAAAAGGTTCTACACCCATATCGCGCAGTCGGGTAATGGCTCCCACCGCGGTATTGGTGTGCAAGGTGGATAGCACCAGATGCCCTGTCAAACTCGCTTGCACGGCAATTTCTGCGGTTTCCGAATCGCGAATCTCCCCGACCATCACTACGTCGGGGTCCTGACGTAACATGGCACGCAGGCCACGGGCAAAGGTCATATCCGCTTTTGGGTTAACCTGGGTTTGACCCACGCCTTCGAGGTTATATTCGATGGGGTCTTCAACGGTTAAAATATTGCGGGAGCTATGATTAATTTCTTACAAGCCAGCATAGAGGGTGGTGGTTTTACCGGAACCGGTTGGGCCAGTGACTAGAATAATGCCATGAGGGCGATTTAATAAGTCATTAAATTGCTGGTCTCGCAAGCGCGGCATACCCAGCGAATTTAAACTTAAACGTCCTGCCTGTTTCTCTAACAGACGAAGTACAACGCGCTCAGCGGTATTAGAGGGCATGGTTGACACACGCACATCAATTTCACGGCCGGCAATTTTCAGGGAGATACGGCCATCCTGCGGTACGCGCTTTTCAGCAATATCCAGCTTGGCCATTACTTTAATACGGGAAATCAACAGTGGTGCCAATTCTCTGCGGGGCTCTACTACTTCACGTAACACGCCATCTACCCGGAAACGTATTAATAAGCGCTTTTCAAATGTTTCAATATGAATATCTGAAGCACCCTCTTTTACCGCCTCTGACAAAACCGCATTGATCAGGCGAATAATTGGCGCATCCCCCTCCTGCTCCATCAAATCTTCTGTTTCTTGCACGGCATTGGCCAGGCTGGCCAAATCCATCTCTTCACCCAGGTTTTCGACCATTTGCATGGCCTCTGAGGAATCTCGTTCATAGGCTGCGGCTAACAGTTGGTCAAAGGTATCAGTTTCAATCTGCTGGCAAGCAAAGCCAGACTGCAGAAAGCGGCGAACCTCTGCGTATAAAGTCGGGCTGATATTGTTCTGGTGGCAAAGTATTGGGCTGGATTGGTCATCCTGAATCTGCAAAAACACGCCATGGCGCTTGGCAAAACCAAAGGGCAAATTGCGCAGCTTAGCGGCGGGGATTTCCATAGAGTTCTCATTTCAAAGCAATACTTACCAAGAATAATAGATATCCAGCTAAATTCCACTAAGTTTGACGCCTAAGTTCTTGTTCCTGCGCTATAATTTAACCAGCTTCACATTCTTAACCGGAATCGCCAAATACCGTGCCAAACCCATTTTACGACAAAGTTCGCCAACAGCTCGAAGACCTCAATGCTTCGTCGGTAAATCGCTATGCCGCGCTGTTGATTGCAGGCACGCTATTGCTGGTTTTGGCCGTGGAGAGCAACGGCCTGCTGGCGACACTGAACTACCAACCCGCCATCAGCTCGACCGCAAAACCAACGGCATCCAACCAACAATCCAATTATCAGGCCAGCAGTATTACCAATAGCTATTTATTTGGTCGATTGGAAGGTGGCCAGTTTATTAACCAGGCCAATATCCCCGTTACCCGCATGCAACTGATACTGCGTGGTGCCTTTACCTCATCCAACCCACAGCAAGCCAGCGCCATTATTGAGGGACCGGATGGCCAGACTCGGTCTTATAAAACAGGCAGCAGGATTTACGGCCAGGCCAGCTTGCAGCAGGTATTGGGTGATCGTGTTGTTTTATCCCGAAATGGCCAGCTGGAAACTTTGTATTTCCCGCAACCTGACAGCAGCACAGCAACAACATCCAGCGACAATAATTTCTCTGCTGACGCTGTTCCGGACGATATCAAACAACTGGTGCAAGACACGATGAGCGCGGAAGAGATTCAGGCCACCAGCCAACAATTCAAAAGCTCGGCTATGACACCTGCACAAAGACAGGACCTTATCCGCAAGCGCTTGCAGGAATTACGCAACCGCTCCAAAGCCGGCCAGCAACAATAGACCAGCAACAATAGCCAAAGGATAACAACGCTGATGAGTGTACAGGCAATAACAATAAAGTCCCTTTTAAGGCAAGTTATCACTGTGCTAGTTATGTTGGGCTGCTTGCTCCAGGCACCGCTATATGCCGCTGAAAAAGTCACTATGAATATGCGCGATGCAGATATTCGCGCCCTGATTCAATGGGTGGCAGATAACACCGGCAAAAATATTGTTGTACACCGCGCAGTTCAGGGCAATGTCACCGTCTTATCTCCCCAACCGCTAACTACCGACGAAGCCTACCAGGTATTTTTATCCGTGCTTCAGGTACAAGGCTATGCCGTTATTGAAACCCCGGAAGCCTTAAAAATTGTACCCAAGGCATTGGCCACCAAAGGCGGCTTACCCGCCGCAGGCAGCAGCGCGAATGCCGATATGGTGGTAAGCCTGATCAATATTGACAATGTATCTGCCCAGAAGATGGCTGGGGTTTTGCGCCCATTACTAAGCGCCGAGGCGGTTATAACACCCTACCCGGCAACCAATTCCCTGGTCATCGCCGATAACGCCACCAGCATTGAATCGGCCAAGCGTATTATTAAGCAGCTGGATAAATCTTCTGACAACACCATTGAGCTGATCACCCTGAAACATGCTGATGCCAAGAGTGTTTTACAAAGCCTTAGCTCACTGATACCCATAACGGGCAATGACGCCATGGAGATTGCTATTTCTATGGATGAACGTTCTAACAGCATGTTAATGGCGGGAGACCCCACCAGGCGCAAACAGTTTAAACAACTGATTGCACAACTGGACACCCCCCTAAATGGTCAGGGCAATACCCGGGTTATTTATTTGCATTATGTCGATGCCGACGAGATATTACCTATTCTGAAAAGCCTGGCACTAAGTATTCAGGCCACGCAAAAAGACGAAAGCAATACCATCAGTATTGATAGCAGCGAAAGCGCTAATGCTTTAATCATTAATGCTCCGCCGGCCATGCTAAATACCATGAAGGATGTTATCCAGAAGCTGGATATCCGCCGTGCCCAAGTCATGGTGGAAGCTTTAATCGTTGAGGTCAGTGGCGATATTGCCAATGATGTAGGCGTGAGCTGGATAACCAACCCGGACCAGGAATTTATTGGGGCGGTTAATACCCTGGGGGATTTACCGCTGGCAAACCCCGGCGGCGATAACAGCCCGCTGGCCTTTGCACCGGGCCAGGGTTTTACCTTTGGGTATTTTAATGACGGTGATTTACAGGCTGCTATACGAGCCTTAAACGCCACACAAAATGCCAATATCCTATCTACTCCAACCATTGTCGCTATCGATAATGAAGAAGCCTCATTACTAGTGGGGCAAAATGTACCGTTTAAAACCGGGCAATCGACCAGCTCCGCTTCTTCTACTAACGACCCCTTTACCACGATAGAAAGACAGGATATTGGTATTTCTTTAGTCGTTACCCCAAGAATTAACCAAGGGGATTCAATTACTTTAGATATACAACAAAAAACAGAAAACATTGCACCGTCCATTGACGTTGCCTCGGATATTATTACCAATAAACGCGAGATCTTAACCAAGGCGCTAATTAAGGATGACCAAATATTAGTGTTAGGCGGTTTAATTAGTGAAGAGGAATCAGAGATTCAGGAAAAAGTCCCTTTTCTTGGCGACCTGCCCCTGATTGGAAAGCTGTTTAGTAGTACGGGTAAAACCAATAGTAAAAAGAACTTAATGGTGTTTATTCACCCTACCATTTTAAAAGATGATGCGCAGATCACCGAAATCACCCAGCGTCGTTATAACTTTATGCGAGGCTTGCAGGAGCAGGTAAAAAGTAAAGAATGGAAAGTTGACCCGGATGACTCAGCGGTGATGGAAGATTTTAATACCTTCACTCCCGTCAACAACTAACCCCACCCAATACCTTGGCGCCCCTAGCGACAAAAACCATCAGCATTACACAAGAAGGATTATCCCAGACAGCAATACGCGAAGGCGGGAATAACAGTATAAGCATACAGTCTGGGTTC
>JAAELM010000594.1 GCA_024226635.1 Oceanicoccus sp.
GAATGACGAGCAATGTTATTCCGGCGATACCTGATTCAAAGCCCGCTCTTTAGCATGCTCTTCATTGCGCCGCTGTGCATCTAACATTAATTCTCTGGCTTGGTGAATAACCTCAATACCAGCGCCCTTTATATGGGCTTGCTGGCTAATATGGCGGCGGAATAATTTGGCGCCGGCCACCCCTTGAAATAAACCTAATAGGTGGCGGGTAATATGGTTTAGGGCCACACCTTGGTCTAATTGTTCCTCGATATAGGGTAAAAAGTCCAGTAAGGCCTGGTCACGGCTTTTGGTAATAGTTTGCTGGCCATAAATACGTTGATCAACTTCAGCCAGAATATAAGGGTTATGGTAGGCCGCACGGCCCAACATTACGCCATCTACATGCTCAAGATGTTCAAGGCTCTGTTCAAGATCGGTAATGCCACCATTAAGGATAATCTCAAGATCGGGGAAGTCCTGCTTTAGGCGATAAACCATCGGGTAGTCCAGTGGCGGAATCTCGCGATTTTGCTTGGGACTTAAACCCTGCAGCCAGGCTTTGCGGGCATGAATAATAAAAGTGTTGCAACCGGTGTCCATAATCGGTCGAATAAAATCCACCATTTCCTCATAGCTTTCCATATCGTCAATCCCGATACGGTGTTTGACGGTCACGGGAATAGAGCAGGCATCCTGCATCGCCTTAATACAATCAGCCACTAACTGCGGCTGTGCCATTAGACAGGCACCAAACATTCCGTTTTGCACCCGATCAGAGGGGCAGCCGCAATTCAGGTTTACTTCATCATAGCCCCAGTCTTCAGCTACCCTGGCACAGCTGGCCAAATCCGCAGCGTTGCTGCCCCCTAACTGCAGCGCTATGGGGTGCTCATCCTGGTGATACCGAAGAAAACGATCAGGCCCCGCATGGATAATCGCACCGGTGGTCACCATCTCGGTATAGAGCAGAGCGCTACCGGTAAGCTGCCGCCAGAACATCCTGCAGTGGCGGTCACTCCATTCCATCATAGGCGCTATAGTGAACCTTCGATCGACTGAACCCCTTGATATATCTAAGTTTCCTGTTGATTTGAAAGGTTTTTTTAACAATGCATTTTCTACCGTTTTATACTGTTTTTAACCAATTTTTGACTAATTAGTGCAACCAAAGTGCA
>JAAELM010000595.1 GCA_024226635.1 Oceanicoccus sp.
GATCAATGCGGTTAATACGTCGAAAATACGTATCGAGCGCGACGATAAAAACGACGAGATAATAATCATACCATCGTATACGATGCCCGATGATATCGTGATGAATGGCGTTTTGTATCCTAAAGAAGAAATCGAAACAAGCTATCGAGGTTTGGAAGGTACGCCCGCGCCAATCGGACACCCGCATGACAGCGAAGGGAACTACGTAAGCGCGTCAAGTGAGATTGGTGTAAATAGATTTATGCATGGCGTGTTCAATGGTCGAGTTGAAAGGCACGACGGGCGGATCTACGTTGAAAAGCGCGTTAATGTTAACGTTGCATCACGTACCGATCAAGGCAAACGACTGATTAGAATTCTACGCGATATCATGGACGGACTGACAGAAGATCCGATTCACACAAGTACAGGCGTATTTATCAAGCCGCAACAATTGCCACAAATGCGCGTTAGCGAAAGCGGCAAAGAGTATCAAACGATTGCGCGCGGCCTAGTGTGGGACCATGACGCTATATTGCTAGATGAAGAAGGCGCGGCCACTCCTTTTGATGGTGTGGGCATGTTGGTTAACCAGGGCGAGCAAACGCATGTAATGCGCGTTAACTGTTCAGATATTGCAAACACTGGTCAGACCAGTTATCATATGCAAGACGATAACAAACTAACTGGGGCTAACATGGCTTTACGAGATATGCTAACAGGCTTTTTAAAAGCCAACAAAGTAGATGTAGCGGAGGATGCAAGCGATGCTATTTTGCTAGATCATCTCGAAGCTATGCAAGTAAACGAAGAAATCAAGACAGAAATCAATCACGATGAACTGATTGGTAACGCCTTGACTGAGGCGTTAAAGCCCGTCACTGAAAAACTAGAGTCTTTCGAGGCTAAGTTTAACGCGATGGACGAAGAAAAGAAAAAGGCATTGCTTGATAAATTAAAGAGCAATGGATATGACGAAGAGGCGATTGCTAACATGTCTGACGAAGATATGGAAAAGAACGCATCTATCAAAGCAAATTCAGATCAAGAGGCTGAGTTTGGAGTACCAGAGTTCAAGCCGAATCAATCAAAAGATTCTGCATTTTCAACCAACCTAGACGACTGGAGCAAATAGTATGGCTGTCGGTAAAAATGTAATCTTCTCAGCGGCGGTCGGTAAAGTTTGCCCAAGCCAAGAAGAAGCTAAAATCAAGTCAGGCGAAACTATAAAGCCTGGTTATCTTGTAACCAAAGATTCAAACGGCGAGTTTATCGCACACGATACCGCTGGCGTTGGTGGCGATTGGTTTGTTGCTGATCTTGACTCAATCGGTCAAGGCGATGCAACTACCGCACTAACCGTAGGCGATACCGCTCAAGCGTTTATCCCTGTACCTGGTGACTTTTACAATGTAGTTGTTGCTGCGTCTCAGAACATCACACAAAAAGGTTTAGCGCTAACGTCAAACGGTGACGGAACGTTAAAACTAGCGACAACTGGCACAGCTACGCCAGATGTAACATTATTTCTCGCAGACGAAGCGGTTAACACTGGCGGTACAGCTCAACTTGTACGTGTTCGTGTAGCATCTTCATCAGCTAACAAAGCAAGCGCGTAAGGGGTCTAGCATGTTAGGATTTTTAGAAATTAACGAGCGCAAAGACCTAAACGGCTTGCGTAAATCTCACATCAACGGTCAATTTGCAGAAGTGCAAACCCGTCGTGAATACTTTAACAACGCTCAGGGCTTTATGGCTCAAATGGGTGGTGAAGCATTGCAAGCTAACCAATCTGCGCGTATCCCTCAAGATGTTTATCGTGAGTTTGATTCACAAGCAACGGCTATCATGCGTGCTGATAACTTGACGTTAATGAACGACTTGATGCCACTTGCTAAGTCTTTGCCAATCGGAAAGGCGCTGCATGAGTATCGTCAATCGTCTGACGCTGGATTGTCAACTACTAGCATGAACGGTCAAGTACCAGCCAAGCTAGATAAAACGGCTTACACGTATGACGGCGCTATCGTTCCAATTCACTCTGTAGGCTATGGCCGCGAGTGGCGCGAGTGGTCCGCTCAACAGTCAGAAGGTTTCGACGGCTTGATCGACGATAACGAAAACGCAACACGCGAATTAAAAGATACAGTTGTTGACCATATTTATGATGGCGCAGACGTTACTTTTAAAGGCGTTGACGGTTACGGCATTAAAACAAGCGCAAATACTCAGCTTGCTGATTTGGGCGCTGGCGGTCTTAATATCGACTTTACTGGATCGGCTGAAACCGCTGAAAACTTGCGTAACGCCTTGATCGAACTTATGTATACCTTACGCACTGGAAACAACGTTACCGCTGATTTGACTGTGTATATCTCTCGTGAAATCGAAGAGAACTTTCAGCGTTACTTTAGCTCAGAAGATTTGGCGTTTGGCACTTTACTTGAAAACTTCAAGCGGATCGCTGGCATCAAAGATATCAAAACTGACGCTAAACTAAGCGGGAACGAGATGGTTATCTTGGCTCTTGAGTCTCGATTCATTCAACCGCTAGTTGGAATGGCGGCATCTACCGTTCCAATCGTGCGCAGCCAGCCTTTTGATAACTACAACTTCCTATGTTGGACTGCTGTAGGTCTGCAAATTCGCGCTGATGCCGAAGGTCGCTCTGGCGTACTTTACGCAAGAGAAGCGTAGTATGGATAAGTTCCTAGTTGAAAGATTAGGCGCTGGCAAATACCGGGTAGGCTCAATTGTTGAGCTTACCGAATCCGAAGCCAAGTTTTACAGCAAGAAAGTAAAACTCATTCCATCGGAAAAGCCAAAGGCGAAGCTGGAAGTTGCAACACCAAAAGCCAAGCCAAAGCCAAAAGCAAAACAAGAAAAAGCCCCGTTATAGGGGCTTTTTTATTTGCTCAAATGCTGACATCACGCACTTTGCCATAGCTATTGATTTTAGCGCTTTTTCCTTACTTGTTTTCGCTGGCGCTTGAGATATTAGCCTAGCATGTGCTAATGAAGTTTGAATATGAGCAGCTGTTGACGCAATTGAGATTGCACGTCTAGCCTTGTAAGGTTTTGACAGCCTTGTTTTTATCCATTGCTGCTTACCATATTTGCTGAATGCCTTATTCATTACGCTTCATTCTTAATACAAGCCATTAACCATCTATCTGAAAAGTCAGATACCATCTCTTGCTTGTTTTCATTGATTGAAAACTTGGGAAAGTCATACGCGTCAAGAACGATAGTTTCAATTAATTTATTGTCTTTGACGAGGTTTAGCATATCGATCATTTTCACGCCGTCCTGCCTCTTTTCCATTATCGTTTCTGCCATGTCTGCTATGCTTTTGCAAAACTCGCTAACCTGGGCCGTTGCTGGCATTGATGCGATCAGTGTTAGTGCTAGTATTGTTTTCTTCATTCTCTTAACTCCTTAGTTGAATTTCGTAAAAGCCTAGCACACTAATTTTGCGTTAGTGGTCTTACCAGTGGTATTATTACGCTATAGATTACATTTAGGGCGGTTTGATGGCATATAACGAGTTCAAGTTAACAAGAACGACACCCTCACAATTGAAAGGCGTGCAAGAGTCGTATTACTACGAAGCAGATCTTGAAACGATAGATCAAGTTTTAGCGGCTGGCTATTTTACTGGTTTTCCGTGTAGTGATGATTGTGAAACTATCGTAACTGTTAACTCGTCTGACGGCTGGGTGATGATCCATCCCAATGGCGACGGCGGCGAATCTGAGATTGTGGATTTTTTGTCATCGTCATACAGTACAAAAAACGGATTTATAGACTATAACGACACTGGCACAAGCACAACACCTATAACACTTGTTGCAGATACTTGGACGGATATCACTAACAATGGGTTAGGTTTATTTACCAACAAAAGCTTCAAACCGCAGGGTGTAAGCGAGCTAATGGATAATACAACTGGTGACTTGGATGTAGCGGATTTACCACTGGGTACAACCATACTAGTAAGAAACGATTTTAGTGTAACGCCAAACACCAACAACGCCTTATTAGAATTTCGGTATACGTTAGGAACAGGGGGTAGTGCATATACACTAGAAAAGCTAGTGGGCAGATTAGACAGCGGCTCCGGTAAACCATACAGACAATCTTTAACCCCTGACCTCATTTACATGGGCGACACAAACACGCGAGATAATCCAATTGGATTAGAGGTGCGACTAAGTACAGCGGGTACACTAGTAAATGCAGGTTCAGTAATCCAAGTGGTAAGACAATGAGTATAACAATTTATAAAGATAGTGCCGCCAACGCCATATTCATAGAAGATGCAAACGGAGCACAGTTCCTAAATAGTCTACAAGCAACAGCAGAGAACGGAAGTTGTTCGGTACACGACACAGCACGAGATATAGATATAACAACAGATATTGCACACAGCGACTACTTAGACCAAAATGGAGCTACATATGGAAATACATCTGTAGAAGTGTGCAACGCACTCAACGCGATATTCTCGTCGAGTGGTACAGATACGGGTGAAGTGCCAAACATAACATCCAGTTTAGCCGTAAATCTTGTAGAAGGTGAGACGCTAAACTATGAACTACTTGCTGATTACGGTGTAGGCTACGAATGGGATTTATCAAACGTTTTAGGTGTGACGACTGTAGAGGGAAACATACGTAAATTAGTGGGCGGTTCAGGATTGGCAGCGGGCACGTACAACATACCCGTGAAAGCAATTAACTACAATGGTGAAGACAGCGAAACAATTGTTCTAACTGTCAGTACGCCTCCATTCGCAAACACTAAAAGCATACAGTTTAATAATTTAGACTATTTAGGCGCAAACGCTGCATTATTAGACGGGATACTGGGCAGGTCGGGCAATGGTAGCGGATCGGGTGACGCTTGGACTATAAGCTTCTGGTTAAAACCAACTAACTCTAGCACGGGAA
>JAAELM010000596.1 GCA_024226635.1 Oceanicoccus sp.
GTTTGGTGTGGTGTCACAAATTATCCCAACCTTTGCTCGTAAGCCGTTGTTTGGTTACGACTCAATGGTTTATGCAACAGCGTCTATCGCTTTCCTATCGTTTATCGTGTGGGCTCACCACATGTATACCGTAGGTATGCCGATTGCTGGTGAGTTGTTCTTTATGTACGCCACCATGCTGATTGCTGTACCAACAGGGGTTAAAGTATTTAACTGGATCACAACCATGTGGCAGGGTGCAATGACGTTTGAAACGCCAATGCTGTTCTGTATCGGTTTTGTATTCCTGTTTACCGTAGGTGGTTTCACCGGTGTTATGCTTTCATTAGCACCGGTAGATTTCCAGTACCACGATAGCTACTTTGTTGTTGCTCACTTCCATTACGTAATGGTTGCGGGTGCGGTATTTAGTATGTCGGCTGCGGTCTATTACTGGTTGCCGAAGTGGTGTGGCCGCATGTACAACGAGAGCATGGGTAAAGCCCATTTCTGGATCTCGTTTATCGGCTTTAACCTGACCTTCTTCCCTCAGCATTTCTTAGGGTTAGCAGGTATGCCACGTCGTATTCCTGATTATGCGCTGCAATTTACTGACTTCAATACCATGTCTTCAGTCGGCGCGTTTATCTATGGTACTTCGCAGTTATTGTTCCTGTTCAATGTGGTTCGCACCATTACTTCAGGTGAGAAAACCAGCGAAGAGAAAACCTGGGAAGGTGCTGAAGGTCTTGAATGGACCGTTGCAACTCCCGCTCCTTACCACACATTCTCAACGCCGCCGGAAGTTAAATAACGGTTGGGTTGTATGTTTTGTAAGAAGTTAAGTAGAAGATGTAGATTGTTGTAAAAGAGGTAACAATGGCGGATATGCCAACAAACAATGAGGCAACGGGTTCAGTTGCTATGACAGTCGGTAAATTATCGATTGTGGTTGTTGTTATGTTCGCCTTTGTATTTGTAGTGATGGTGCCGTTATACAATGTGCTTTGTGATGCACTGGGTATTAACGGGAAAACCAGTGGCGAACGTTACCGCGTAGTGGAAGCCACCGTTGATACCAGTCGCGAAATTCGAATTTCGTTTGTTGCGACTAATAATGATGGTATGCCCTGGGAATTTCGGCCAACCGATTCTGTTCTCAAGGTGAACCCCGGCGCAGTTAACGACACCGTGTTTTATGCCAAAAACCCGCTAGCGGAAAATATGGTGGCTCAAGCAGTACCGAGCGTATCACCGGCACGAGCAGCGGAGTATTTTCATAAAACAGAATGTTTTTGTTTCAACCAACAGCCTTTAGACGGCGGTGAAGAAACAGAAATGGCACTGCAATTTATTGTCGACCAGGATTTACCGGCCGATATAAAAAGCATTACCTTGTCGTACACAATTTTTGATGTGACAGCGATGGTTGATCCTCAAGCCAAAGTTGCCACACGATAAACAGATAAAACAAAAAGCTATTTCTTTCGTTGAAAATATCAGCGAAATAAACGGAGAAAAAAAATGTCAGGTCAGAGCAACTCAGATTACGAGAGCTATTACGTTCCCGAACAAAGCAAGCTGGCTATATTTGCTAGTTTAACTTTGTTTACGGCGTTATTCGGCGCGGCTAATGTGTTGAATGATAGATTGGCGACTATAAAAACAGGCATAGAGACAGATACCAATTCCTGGTTTATCTTCATCACGGGCCTGGTTTTATTTATGGCGACCTTGTTCGCATGGTTCCGCCAGACGATTATTGAAAACCGTGCCGGTATGAACAGCGGCCAGTTAAAACACTCTTACGTTATTGGTATGCAGTGGTTTATCTTTTCAGAAGTGATGTTCTTTGCCGCCTTCTTTGGTGCGCTATGGTACGTCCGTAACCTTGCAGGCCCATGGTTGGGTGGTGAGGGCGACGGCGGCCGTATGAATAGTTTGATCTGGGAAGGTTTCAGCTACAATTGGCCAATGATGACGACACCACAGGATGCTGTTGGTATCAGTAATCAGACCATAGCTAACAACGGCATTATGGCCGGCCCCGAGAAGAACCTTAGCTTTCCTGGTTGGGATAATATCCTGCACTGGTTACCGATGTGGAACACCATCGTGCTAATGACCTCTTCGGTGACTGCGCATATGGCTCACTTGGGTCTATTGGCTAACAACCGTAAGAAGTTAAACCTTTGGTTAGGTATTACTGTTGCCCTGGGTATCTTGTTCGTTTACTTACAGTATATGGAATACCACGAAGCCTATGTTGAATACGGCCTGTATCTGCACTCAGGTATTTACGGCTCAACCTTCTTTATGTTGACTGGCTTCCACGGCTTCCACGTTTGTATGGGTATGATTATGCTGTTGATCCAGTGGCTGCGTTCTACCAAAGCTGGCCACTTTACTGCTGAAGATCACTTCGGTTTCGAAGCCTCATCATGGTACTGGCACTTTGTTGATGTGGTATGGGTAGGTTTGTTCCTGTTCGTTTACATCCTTTAAGAAAGCTTGGCAATAACAAGGAACGGTTGTGGAGCTAACTTCACAGCCGTTTTTTTACGTTTAAAGCATGGTGAATTCGAATGTTATTGCCGCAAAGAAATGTCATCCCCGCGAACGCGGGGATCCAGTGACTTTGGATGCAGGCTGGGTTCCCGCCCTCGCGGGAATGACGGCGATAGGCTATTTAGTGACAGGAGTGATTTTTTCGCTATAGCGGGCATCCCATGGGGCATTAGAGCCAAGTTTCCCGGTAAATACGCCGAAGAAGATAAAGCTCAGTAGTAGAAATGCCAGCACAATTCGCACGGTTAATGCGTTCCAGGTATAGCGGCTGTTATCGTTGTTGCCCGCCGACTGATCCTTAATCAGAAAGCCCAGGCTGGTAAATAAACTGATTACCAGGGCGATAAACAGAAATACAATAACCACTTTTAACCACATAAATAGACTCCAGAGTCTGTTGGATAGAAGTGGCATTATAACTCAGGCAAATTAATCTTTTATATGTCCGATCTTCAATCAAAGCGATTACAATTTACACCCAACTGGCGCGCTAGCTTGTTGGCGGTTCTATTGTTGCCTGTAGTAATCTCGTTAGGGTTTTGGCAGCTGGATAGAGCAGAAGAAAAGCGGCAGCTTCAGGACTTATTCGAACATCGGCAGCTGGCTGGCCCGGTAGCGTTGGAAGCCCTGAATACCCAGGCTGATCTTCGCTACCAGCCCGTGACCCTGAGGGGCGAGTTCGTTAATGAAAAAGCGGTGTTATTGGATAATCGAATTTATCAGGGACGCTTTGGTTATGAGATAATAACGCCGTTTCGCCTCGTGGATAGCAAGACAATGGTTTTAGTCAATCGGGGTTGGTTAGAGGGTGATATCTCCCGCCGTAGCCTGCCAGCTATTAAAGCCATTGCCGGTGAAATAGCGCTCATCGGTGAAGTTTATGTACCGCAGGGTGATGTAATGTTACTGGCAGATGAGTCAGCCAGTGGTTGGCCCAGAGTGATGCAGTCACTGAATATAGAGGCACTGCAAAAAGAATTTGAGCAAACACTATTTCCTTATAGTGTGCGCATAAAACAAATATCTGCCGCCAGTTATACACCCAATTGGGTAGTGGTAAACCTGCAGCCAGAAAAGCATACCGGTTATGCAGTGCAGTGGTTTGCTATGGCGGTGGCCTTATTGGTTATTGGTTTATTAGCTAATACCAATCTATGGTCGTTGATTAAACGTAATAAAGTAGAGGTTGTATAAGTGTCAGGGCAAGTTTTTAAATCGCAGCAAGAAGTCGAGCAAAATAGAAAGAATCGTAAAGTCATTCTAGGTATTTTTGGAATACCTGCATTGGTATTTATTTTGTCGACAGGTCTTTATCTTTTAGTGTCTTCTAAAGCTGTTGATATGGGCACGGTAAACAATGGTGAATTACTTGTTCCGCCGTTGCAGTTTGCCGAGCTGCCCTTAATGAATATTGACGGTGAAACATTTGATTATTCAAAGCCGGAACCGAAATGGGCTTTTGTGGTTTTAGGCGGCCAACGTTGCGAAGGCAGCTGTGAAAGAATGTTATATATCGCCAGGCAAAGCATTATTGCGCTAGCAAAAAAAATGAATCGGGTGCGGTTAATCTATGTCACTAATAATGGTATTGATGACGCCCTAAAAGAACGCTTTGACACAGAGTATAAAGGCGTTGATGTTGTTTCATTACAAGATGTAGAGCTACAGCAATTATTTACCCCTGTAGATATCGACCCTTTTAAAGTAAATACATTTTATGTCGTTGATCCTCGCGGTTGGTTAATGATGCACTACCAAGCAGAAAATACCGAACAGGACACACTGAACACCTTAGGCAAAGCTGTTGTTCGCGATATGAAACGATTAATTAAGTAAGACAAAAGGCAAAATGAATGGCTTTATTTAATTCTCCCGAAAATAGATTGCCCGGTTTTAAACTGGCACTAATAGCCTCTATCTTTGCGGTGCTTGTTCTGGCCTTGGGCGCTTTCACTCGTTTGGCTGATGCTGGCTTAGGCTGCCCTGATTGGCCTGGCTGTTACGGCCATGTACTTTGGCCGACCAGTGCCGAGGATGTTAAGGCGGCTAATCAGGCTTATCCTGACATGCCGGTTGAACACGATAAAACCTGGCCAGAAATGGTGCATCGTTATTTGGCCCAGGCCTTGGGGTTTTTCGCCATTGCTATATTTATTTTAGCGGTGCGATATAGGGGGCAGGAACAACCGGTAAAAACTATCAGTGCATTATTGGTTACCAATGTTTTATTAACGGCGGTGACTGCGGTTGTTGGTGTGGTTATGGAACCTTTTGCGGTGGCCTCAGTAATCGCTACGATACTGACCCTGGCATACTTCGGATTAAAACGAGGGACGTCCGTCCAGCCCTTTAAATTACCGGCGTTTTTGCTGGCCTTTATTATTTTGCAGGGTTTATTCGGTATGTGGACAGTGACCTTAAAGCTTTGGCCACAAGTCGTCACCTCTCACTTATTAGGTGGTTTCACTACCTTTAGTTTGCTGTGGCTATTAACCCTTCGCCTTAATAATTTGCAATGGCAAGTACCAGCAGTAAACTTCGAACAGCTTAAAGCCTTCCGACGGTGGGCGGTGATTGGTTTAGTGATTGTCTTTGTTCAAATAGCATTAGGAGGTTGGACGACGTCTAACTATGCTGCGGTTGCCTGTCCCGATCTGCCAACTTGCCAGAACCAGTGGCTACCAGATATGGATTTCAACGAAGGCTTTAATATCACGCAAAGTATTGGCCCTAACTACCTCGGTGGTATTATGGATAACGAAGCGCGTGTCGCGATTCACTTTATTCACCGTGTAGGCGCGATTATTACCACGGCTTATTTGCTGTTTTTAATCGTTGTTCTATATATGCGCATAGCGTTGCCAGAAACTCGCACTATAGCTTCGGTGATCCTGGGGGTGTTAATACTGCAGGTTCTTTTGGGCTTGGGTAATATTATTTTTCAGTTTCCAGTATCGGTCGCCGTGGCGCATAATTTGGTAGGTGCCCTGCTTCTAATCACTATGGTAACGTTAAACCATCGTGTTTTTACAGCAAAGCCCGTTTAGAGATTTTTAGTATGTCAGAGTCAACCAGTGAACCGTCGAGTCCATCCACCACCTGGGGGGACTACTACGAGCTAACCAAACCTAATGTAGTTTATTTAATGCTGCTCACCTCCGCCATTGGCATGTTTATGTCTGTGCCGGGCATAGTGCCATTGGATATTTTGATTTTCGGAAATTTGGGTATTGGCCTGTGCTCTGCCTGTGGCGCAGTAGTTAATCACTTGGTAGACCAACGTATTGATACCTTGATGAACCGCACTAAAAAGCGCCCTGTTGCCCAGGGCCGTATTAGTCAGGCGCATGCGGGTATCTTTGCCCTGGTATTGGGCGCAGTGGGTCTGGCAGTTTTATTAATCTTCACCAATCAGCTAACAGCATGGTTGACATTGTTTTCGCTGATTGGCTATGCGGTAATTTATACCCTGTGGTTAAAGCGCGCGACGCCACAAAATATTGTGATTGGTGGCTTGCCGGGTGCTGCTCCCCCGCTCTTAGGCTGGACTGCGGTTAATAATGAAATTCACGGCCACGCCCTACTTCTGGTGCTTATTGTTTTTGCCTGGACCCCTCCGCATTTTTGGGCTCTGGCGATTAATCGTAAAGAAGACTATGCCAAAGCCGCTATTCCCATGCTGCCAGTAACACATGGTGTTGAGTACACGGCCTTTCATATTCTGTTATATACCTTTGTACTAATCGCTGCGAGCTTACTGCCCTTCGCTACGGGCTTGTCCGGTTTGTTGTACCTGGCGGGTGCCGTTATTTTGGGTGTTGTCCATCTGTATTACTCTATCGCTATAATGCGTAATAAACCTGGCGCGCCAATGGCAACTTTTAAGTATTCTCTTGTCTACTTAATGGCGATATATATTATTATGCTAGTTGATCACTACGTATAACGACTTTAGGAAAAGCGATGAACCAACCGGCCAATAGTTTACAGCCTGAACAAAAGCGCGGCATTTATATGACCGTTGCCGTTGTTGTTATATTCGTCTGCCTGTTTGTCGGTTTTTTTGTTTATGGCTTAAGTAAACCCAAAATATTAACTGATAGCGAATTAAAAACTAACGGTACTTTTTTATTTGATAATCCCCGCTCTTTTAAAGACTTCTCTTTAGTGGATTATAATAAGCAGCCATTTACCCCCGAAGACCTGCAAGGCAAATGGTCGCTGATCTTCTTTGGCTTTACTTATTGCCCAGATGTCTGCCCTACTACGCTAGCTTTATTAAATCGTTTTTATCGGGGTCAACTGGAAGGAGAATATGCAGATAATCTGCAAATTGTTTTGGTCAGTGTCGATCCTGCACGGGACACACCAGAAAAGCTGTATGACTATGTGAAGTTTTTTAATGAAGATTTTGTCGGTGTAACCGGTGAGTTTTTAGAGCTGCATCGTTTTGCTACGCAACTGAATATTCCTTTCAGTAAATCACCCGGTGGCGGTGAGAACTATAACGTTGAGCATAGTGGCAATATTGCGATTATTAATCCTAAGGGCCACTATGTAGGGTTCTTCCGTTCGCCCCCTGAATTATCCAAATTGAACATCGGTTATCAATCAATTCGGGCAACCCGTTAGCCGGTTTCCGTCATTCCCGCCTTCGCGTGAATGACAGGATTATTGGGTTGCCTACTTGTACGGCACTGCAATATTCAGCGTTTCTTTGACTTGTTCCATCACCACATAACTGGTGGACTCCTGAACGCCCGGTAATGTTAGAAGAGTTTCCCCTAAGAATTCACGGTAGGCCGCCATATCCGCTACGCGAGCCTTAATCAGGTAGTCAAAGTTACCCGATACCAAATAACACTCCTGTACTTCCTGCAACGCAACCGCTGCATCTTTGAATTGTTCAAAAATATCCTGTGAGGTACGAGATAAACGTATTTGTACAAAAACAACCAGTCCTGCTTCCAGATAATTAGGGTCCAACAAGGCGGTATAGCCTTTAATGACCCCTTCCCTTTCCATTCGTTTAACGCGTTCCATACAAGGCGTGGTTGTTAAGCCTACCCGGCGTGCAAGTTCGGCATAGGTAATACGGCCATCGGCCTGGAGTTCGCGGAGTATATTACTATCGATACGCGTTAGGGGCTTTTGAGCTTTCATGGAGTTTAACCAGCTGATTATTTCAAGAATAGAATTCTAACCAGTTAGTTGAACTAAAAATAGTGATAACTTATGGTTTTAATAGTCTGATTATGCAGGGTAAAGCAGGAAAATTGTGCGAAATAGTTATAACGAAGGGTCTAGGTCAATGTAATACAGAGGGTTTTGAGTGTTAACCGAAATGAAAATGCCCGGTTCCTAGTGGTTCCGGGCGTCAACGATTAATGCATCGCATACTCAAGTTCCTTAGCAATTTTATCTTCAAGCTGTTTGCTTAGGTCTATGGATACTTTTTCCATAGTCTCAGCAACTTCTAGCTCAATGTTGTTTGCAAGGGCTTTGTTACTGATAGCCGCTGCGGGCTCTACCCAAGTCACAGCAGCATTGCTGTTCATTGCCAGAGTCATAGAGGGTGCCTCATTTACAGCGCTTTCAGCATTGGCAGCATTGCCAAGAACCCCCAGGATAACGGCTAAGATAGCCACGTTTTTCATGATTACTCTCCTATAGTTGAGTGTGTTTTCGTCGAATACCTAAGATGTTAAATACTCAGCATTTAGTTGGCTTTTGGCCGTTTTGTTGTAGTTGTTACTGCAACGGTGCTAATAGTAACACTTATTTGAGTTTCGTCCAGTATTCGAGATGAAATATTTGTTACTTTTTAGAAATTATATTGTAACAAACGATTTAACTAAGGGGCGAATTTGTATTTAAGTTATTGTTTATAAAGAAATAAAACAAAAATTATACTGACTTTTAAAA
>JAAELM010000597.1 GCA_024226635.1 Oceanicoccus sp.
CCAAAACACCGGTGAAAATTGGTGTGATTGCGATGCTGGTCAATATTGTATTTAGCCTGTTATTATTTAAACCCATGGCACACGTCGGGCTTGCCCTGGCAACGTCAATTGCTGCACTGGTCAATGCGTCTGCCCTGTTTTTTGTCTTAAAACATGACAAAACATTTCTTGTTCAAGCGGGCTGGGGCCGCTTTGCTTTGCAAACAGGCCTGGCCAGCGCATTAATGACCCTGGTGCTGTGGTGGTGGGTGCCGCCGCTCGAGTACTGGTTGCAGGCAGGTGTCTGGAGCCGTTTTTATCAACTGCTACTGTTGGTGGTTTCCGGCGTATTTTGTTATGGTTCAGGCTTATTTGTGCTCGGCCTGCGCCCGCGTCATATGCTTTTGAATAATAATTAGAACCCGCTTTATAATGAAAAAACTCACTTCGCCCGGAGGCTGGAATCCACTCAGTCAGCATCAGATTAAGGCAGGAAAGTATCAACGCCTGGATCTCGCAGCAGCGCACGAGCTTTTGCCCATGCTGCGAAAAATAACCGGCAAGGCGGTTGAGGAGCTCGCCCCCCACCAGCGGCGCCTTAATAGTATGGTACCGGCTGATCC
>JAAELM010000598.1 GCA_024226635.1 Oceanicoccus sp.
TAGAATGTGAACCCAAGGAGGAATAGACTATGGCTACTTTAAAACAAATTAGAAAACTCAAAGCAACTATTCACGAGTATGACCTCGAAGCTCCTGACAATTTTTTTCTCTGCACTGATAAAGAGCTTGCTGCAATGTACAACGGTGCTGGGCCAGACTGGCTTGGCGACTGGGGTAGAGAAAGACTTACCTCACGACTGGACTTGTTTGAAGCGGCGTTCTTAGTGCATGACTTTGAATATGCCTGCAGCGATCATACAGAGGAAGGTTTTGAAGAGGCGAATAAACGTATGTGGCAGAATATGCGTAAAATTATTTTCGGCATTTACAGCTGGCGCAAAATCTCCGACTGGGATAATATCGTTTATTGGCTGGTAAAGGCATTCGCCGCTTACCGTGCCTGTGCCCGGCTCGGCTGGTCAGCGTGGATGGATTAAAAGGAGGCGTTATGGAAAAATCATTTAAAATTATTATCGGAGTATTTTCCTTTCTAAGTACAGTAATTATTGCCATTATCGGCTTTGAGCTGCACCAGAATTATCGCATGGCGGATACTGAAGTTACCATGTCCGCTCATGGCGTGAGGATTCAGCACTTGGAAAAGACTACTGAGGAAATTAA
>JAAELM010000599.1 GCA_024226635.1 Oceanicoccus sp.
CCACTAAAAAAATGTCATTCCCGCGAAGGCGGGAATCCACACTGCATGCTTATGCTGTTATTTCCGCCAAAGCGGAAATCAACAGCGCTGGATTCCCGCCTTCGCGGGAATGACGTTAGTCATTTTCGTCGAAGCCTGCCCTCGAGTGCTTTTGTCGGGGGCGGGAGACAGTTAGTTTATTGACCAATCAATGCCCTGTTGCCCCGCATCAGCTAAATAAGCATTCACCTGCGAAAAATGACCACACCCCAAAAAGCCTCGGTGCGCAGACAACGGCGAAGGGTGCGGCGCTTTCAGCACCAAATGCTTATTGCTATCAATTAACTGCCCCTTTTTCTGGGCATAGCTGCCCCACAACAAAAATACCAAACCTTCCCGCTGATTATTGAGCTCGGCAATAGCACGGTCCGTAAACTGCTCCCAGCCCTTATTTTGGTGTGCACCGGCGCTGGCCTGCTCTACCGTTAGCGTCGCATTAAGTAACAGCACTCCCTGCTCAGCCCAGCACTGTAAACAACCATGAGCGGGGATTGGCAGTCCCAAATCGCTATTAATCTCTTTATAAATATTTAACAAAGAAGGCGGGATACGCACACCCGGCAATACCGAAAAACACAAGCCATGGGCCTGCCCCGGGCCGTGATAAGGGTCCTGGCCCAACACCACTACCTTTACCTTATCGAAGGGCGTGGTGTTGAACGCATTAAACCAATCCTTACAAGCCGGGTAGATCACCTTACCCGCTTGTTTTTCTGCCTTTAGAAAACTTTTCAGGGCCTGCATATAAGGCCGCTCGAACTCATCCCCCATCACCTTTAGCCATGAGGAGTCCATCTTAATATTGGGTGAATTATTACTCGTCATTGTCCTTGTTTTCCGCTTCGTATGGGTTATAGCCCGGCTGCTGATTAACCTCGGCAGCCAATTCATCAAAAACCTGTGCCCACTGATCCATTTCCTTATTGAGCCTGGCCCATTGTTTTTCAGTTAATGTAGGCTGCAAAGCCAATACCAGATTAACGCCATTAGTCATATTCGCTTCCGTTAAACGGACATATTCCTCATCCCATAATTTCTGCGGGTCGACAAATAAACGGTTAATTCGGTCAGGAAAATCTGGCTTATCCCTGGCATCCAGGGCCGCGACAAACTGATTGGCCCAGCGTTTTCGGCTTTCAATCCAGGCAGCGGTGGAATTCGCTAAATTATCATTCCAGTTTTGAATAGCCTGCTCCTGCTGCTCATTTAAACGGCCGATAAGACCGCGCATAAACTTCTCAACACCCTCGATGCGGTCTTTGCTTATCGTCTTCCGATTAATGGGCAAATACTTCTTTTCTATTTTTTCAGTAACCTTGCTTAATTCCTTTTCTATACCTCGAACCTGCCTGTCACTTAAGGTTGACATCAAGGCAATAACATCAGGCTCCAGCCGCCGCTGCAAATCAGTCCAAAGTGCCGTCATCTCTTCAAGGTGTTGGCGCAGTATGGCTTCGCTTAGAGGTTGCTGTAAATCAGCCTGGGTTTGCCTGATTAAACGGCTATAGTCTGGTAGTTGAGTTTGTTGATGCCATAGCAAAATAGCTTCAAGGCGCTGGTCAAACTCAACTTGCTGATTTCGATCCCAGTCGACATAGTCGTCCACCGACCAGGCAATCACCCAGTCGAGAAAGTGGTAAGATATTTTCGCGGTACACGAGGATAAGAAAAAGGTTGCCACCAGCACCAGTAATACTGAACGCCATCTTGAGAACCCGATGGTTTGTGACAAACGCTGTAAAGTCATTGTTTCTCATTCTGGGTGAAGTGGATAATTACTGGTTCCAGGTCCCCCACTCTAACCGGCTTGGTAATAAAACCATCCATGCCGACATCGGCGCAGACCCGGGCCTCGCCTTCAAGGGCATTGGCTGTTAGGGCGACAATGGGGGTATGTCTCTCACCATTCTCAATACGGCGAATTTCCTCTGTTGCCTGATAACCATCAAGCACTGGCATATGGCAGTCCATAAAAATCATATCATAGCGCTGTTGACCCCACATGCGGACAGCTTCGCTACCATTTTCGGCGATATCAACATCGCAACCCAGCTTTTCCAACATGCGCACCGCTACTTTCTGGTTAACAATATTATCTTCAGCCAACAGGATGCGAACCCGTTCATCAGTGACGGTAATTTTGTTCTCTTTGTGGCCGGCGTAGGTAAAGGTAAAGGGGGTAATAAATTCTTCAGCCCCTGAGGTAGATTGCTGATTGACCTGCATTAGCGCCCTGCGTAAATGACTTTCTTTTACCGGTCTGGATAAATAGCCATTAAAACCAGCCTCTTCTACAATACGCCCCTTGCCGCCAAGCGGGCCGATGGCAATTAACAGCAGAGACGTCTGCTTGAATGATTCGTGTTCGCGAATTTTCCGGGCCATATTCAGGCTATTGAGCAACTCCATTACCTCATCGGCAATCACGGTATTAAAAGGCTTGCCACTGCTATGAGCTTGTTGCAGAGCCTCCATCGCCTGCTCGGCACCTTCAACCACTTGGGTGTGCATACCCCAGCGCTGGCACCATTCGGCGGTTAATTGATGGCGCCCGGTGATATCACCCACAATCAGGATATTCTGGCCAGCGGTATGCTCCAGTGCCGCTGTTTCGATAGCGGGCTCGGGCACCGTCTCCAATTCCAGCAGCAAGGTAAATACCGACCCTTCTCCCTCCCGGCTAACAACCTCTACCTTACCATTCATCAATTTTGCCAACAGCATACAGATACTTAAGCCAAGCCCGGTGCCACCATATTTACGGGTGGTTGAACTATCAGCCTGGGAAAACTCCTCAAACAGATGCTCCAGGTTAGTAGAGGAAATACCAATGCCGGTATCTTCAACCGCAAAGCGAAACAACTGATTGCCATTGGCCAAAGGCGTTGCAGACACATCAATCATCACCCCACCTACCGCAGTAAACTTAACGGCATTACTGATAAAATTCATAATCACCTGGCGAATTCTACCAGGGTCGCCCTTGACGTTTTCGTGAAGATCTTTGGCGAGACGCAGTTGCAGGTAAATATTCTTTTCCGCAGCTTTTAACCTCATCACCTCGGCCAGATCTTCAAAGGCGGTTCTCAGGTTAAAAGGAATGTACTCAAGGCCCATCTTACCTGCCTCAATTTTTGAGAAGTCGAGGATATCGTTAATAATGCCCAGCAACGCATCGGCTGAGCTTTGAATCGAATCGATACTGTCTTGCTGTTCTTCATCAAGGTCACTGCCAGCCACCAGGGATGCCATACCAATCACCCCATTTAAGGGCGTTCTTATTTCATGGCTCATGGCTGCCAGAAACTGGGACTTGGAACGGACGGCGGCTTCCGCCTGGTCTTTGGCAATGGTGAGCTCAGCGGTGCGCTCAATAACGCGCTGCTCCAGCAGATCCCTGGTGTTTGCCAATTCTCTATCGCGGTCTTGCACCTGCTGCAGCATCGTATTCACTGCAGTGGTCAACTGGCCAATATCATCATTGCTGATCACTGGTGCCCGGACGCTATAATCACCGTAATCGGAAACATGCTGGGCGGTGCTTGATAGCGCCTGAATCGGCTCGGTAATACTGCGCTGCACCCGGTGAGCCAGGAATACTGCCAATAGCATCGCTAAAAGCCCCACCCCCAAATCCATAAACAGCTCTTGCAAAAGCGCTTCATAGGCTTCAGACATATCGTAACGTAGAAAGATGGTGCCAATATTGTCGCCATCCAGAATGATGGCCTGGTATAGATCCACATAACCAGCATTAAAAGTATAGCCTTCTTCGGCTACAGCAGGGATAGCCAGATCCTCGGAACCCACATAGCTGGCAAACAAGCTACCGGTGCCAGTGTAAATGGCTGCAGCCATAATACCCGAGACGACTTCCAGTGATTTTAAGGATTGGCGAGCACTCAATGGTTCATCAAAGACGATGGCTGCAGTATTGTTACTGCCGATAACGCTGGCATGGCTATCCATTAAAGACACCGCTTTGCTGCGGCTTTCCTGGAAATCAGTCACCATCTCCGTTGCCGTCACAACGATAACGGCAATGCCCGTGGTCAGTAAAATCAGCTGGTTAAGCTTGGCGGCTACGGTAAGTTGGCTTCCCCAAATCTTCATTTATTGTTATACCCCATTAACCTGGCGCCCCTGATCTGCCAAGCCAGACTTAAATTAGTAAAAACAGTTATAGATTCCCCGTAAACTAACTATTCTTTTTCTCTGCTTTTTGCTGCTGCCGGCGTCGCTGGAAAAACTCAGACATAAGCGCCGAACACTCCTCAGCGAGTACGCCGCCTACGGTCTCTAGACGATGATTGAGGTAAGTCGTATTAAGCAAACAGCCATTACTCTCAACCACACCGGACTTAGGCTCTGTAGCCCCATAGACCAAGCGACTAATACGAGAGTGGTTTAAGGCCCCGGCACACATAGTACAAGGCTCGATAGTGACATAGAGAGTGGCATCAGTCAGGCGATAATTAGCAAGGTTGGCGGCCGCATTACGCAGGGCAACGATTTCGGCATGGGCAGTGGGGTCGTTGCTCAGGATGGGCTGGTTCCAACCTTCGCCAACAACCTGGTCATTAACAACGACCACCGCACCCACAGGTACCTCACCGTGTTCAGCGGCAACGGCGGCAAGCGCCAGGGCTTTTTGCATATGGTCTTGGTCTGTGGGCATATTGCTAAGCTATCACCTATTCCTACTCAGTAGCAACGTTGATTATTTCCTATTACACTTATCAAGCTAAGCACCAACAAAGTAACGCGAATTTCTGCCCAGTACCCTTCTGGCAACTACACCTAAAAGCAGTGATACGAAGAAGACACACCCAAAATTGAGTGATACCTCGATAAAGTTATGAGACTCAATATCAAACAAAGAATTAGATAACAATATAACCCAGCCATGTATAAAGAAAACTGGAAAACTATAATCTGCAATAAGGCTTAGAAAACTAATTCTTTGATTTGCATAGTTATACATGAGAGCAATGATTAAGAATATCATAATAGACTTTTGAAGAACCATTAAATCAACCCCCTCATAACTAAATGGATTTATTTTATTAGCGTTTCCAATCTGCCCAAAATTTAACATTAGCAAAAGAGAAAGCAGCCATAAAAAAAACAGAACAACTTTGTACTTAGTTAAGAAATAAATAAATTTGGTTTCATTAAGAGAGTAAATTATTCCGAGAAAGTAAAACGGAGCGAAGTATAAAACTGAATGGATTGGATTAATGCCATATATAGGACGCCAAAAAAATGATGCGCACACAAGCAAAATACTTGTTATCCATATTTGATAAGACGGCTTAAGCTTTATAAATGAATAAAAAATCGGAGTTAATAAAAAAATGATAAGTATAAAAGGGATGTACCAATAAGCAGCGAGGTGTCTTCCAGTGAGAAAATTAAGCAGAACCACTTCGGACATCGAATATTCTTCAAATGTATGATGTGTAGGCACATCCCCAGTAACTACCCAAAACAGAAACATATATAAAAAGGACATAACAATGAAGGGCACGCCGACAGCAACAAACTTCTTCCTAATAAAATCTTTATAGACGATACCTCTTCTATAAAAAACTCGATGTAAAAAAAAGCCGGATATAAATACAAACAATATAGTTCCGCCATCTATAGCATTACTTATTAATTTTTCATAAGACAAGTTTCTGTCCCAGCCATAGTAACAATGCGCAAAAACAATTAATAAAATTGCTAAGGCTCTAAAGTTTTCAAAATAATATAATCTTGGATGGGACAATTTATTCATATTCAAGCTACCTATCAAAAAAAAGCCAACAGCATCAACTGTTGGCCCCCTGTGCTTATAACCAATAATATCAATAAAATCAATAAAATCAATAAGTTAGTGTTTTTTAACTACTCCCACTCGA
>JAAELM010000600.1 GCA_024226635.1 Oceanicoccus sp.
ATGAGTACCCGATTAGTGCCGGAAAAACCCAGCAATATAATCACTATTCCCACGGTGATGCCTTGAACTTTCATGGATACGGCACATAAGAGTAGGGCACCTAACAAGGCTGTTATGGATAGACGTGATGAAATGGTCTGTTTATATCGTTTCAATAAATGCCAGGCAACCCAAAGAGTAACCGCGCCTATAAGCACTTCGCCAAACCAGGTATTGGCCCATAAATCTGACTGTTTTGATAACAAGCGCCATCCCATTGTCCTGTAACCGAACAACGCAGAACCTTTAAGCTGAATCAGCGCCAGCACCAGGCCATAACCAATGGCCCTTATTTTTCTTATATGTTGCGGATAGTGAAACTCATTGAGCCAACACATTGCGGCAAGCAGCATGACTGTACCGCTTCCCACATAATGCCAACTCATAATAGTCAGGGTCATAGAAAAGGCAAATGCTGCAAAAAAAGAAGAAAATACCCGATGAACAAAATTGGGCATTATCACAGCCAGTGACACTTGCAGTATTGCCATCAACATCCAGGCAATTTTTTCATTATGATTAGAAATTTTGAATATGGCAAACACAACTAAAGCTTGACCAGCCAGGCTTACAGCCAAAGCCAGATGTTCAAAAAACTCATTTTTACGAATGCGCAAGATAGCAAAAGCCCCAGCGATCATAATGCCTCCAATGATAAAGGCAACAGCAGTATTGTTATTGTTAAAGACAAACTCAAAGCCCACCCCGATAAAACCAAGGAGAAACACTGCAGCAAGCCATCCGGAAAAAGCCAGCAAAACTTTCACATACCAGGGTGATTCAAGTTCTCCTGTTTCAGGTGCTGACCCCTCAACTACCCCAGCCTGGCATAAAGTATCCCACATTTGTTCGGTTTGCATACTCATGACTGTAACTCCTTATGAACATTTTTAAGCCAAAAAGCCGCTCCAGCCCCCATGCCAATGACCAGGATGGCAAGTACAAGGAAGCCGCCAGCATCACCATGGTTCAATATCTGTTTGCCTATGAGTGATACAACCACTGTTATTGCTGACAGACAACAACCAGCAAGCATGAAGAGATCTGGTTTTGTCTTTCGATAGATAAAAGACATTGATGTCAGCCAGATTACCCAGACCAGACCAGGTAAAAGCCTGTTGCCACTTCTATCAAAAATAGTGTACAAAACCAGCCAGGTGAGGGCTGTACCGCTACCTGTAGCTATAAGGCGGATGGCCCAACGTTCTGATAACCAGTGCCACCTTTCTGTCAAAAACTCCCAGGCAGCAAGGAGATGGATATTAAAGATAAAAATCATCCACAACATCCCGGTTTCCGAGCCAGACATGAACCGGAATATTCCTTGAAACGTCTGGTGATAGAGGACAATGGAGGTATTCATTAATACAATCCATAAGATCCAGATGGCTGGGAAGCGTCCAATGATTGCCCATGGCAGCATTAGCAATGCCCAGTTGAAAAACAATTGCCAG
>JAAELM010000601.1 GCA_024226635.1 Oceanicoccus sp.
AGCGTTGTGAGGCGTTGAGCTAACCAGTACTAATTGCCCGTGAGGCTTGACCATATAATGAAGTGGTTTTATGCGAATAAAGCGCATGACATTATATGAGTTAAGCCAAGAAACGATTTATGATGAACAAATCGGATCATGCAAAACTGAAACGAAAGAAATTACAGAATCAATTAGCTTATTTACCACCTTATTTGGAAACCGGAAACTGCAGTGCGAAAGCACATAAGACTCAAACCGATCCAAGCCAGTTTGCCTGGCGACCATAGAGACATGGAACCACCTGACCCCATCCCGAACTCAGTAGTGAAACGTGTCCTCGCCGATGGTAGTGTGGACTTTGTCCATGTGAGAGTAGGTCATCGCCAGGCTTCAATATATAAAATAACCCCGTAGTGTGTTTATGCTACGGGGTTTTTTTATATATTGGATGTGAGGAATTATTGTCGTCGCAGGGCAAGCGCAGCTTGCCTTGTGACGCAGCCTGTTCCAAAGGAACGGCGGAGAAGCGCCGAAGGCGTCCCGAAGGGATAACGAGCACTGCTCGTTACTTACTGTAGGTCATCGCCAGGCTTCAAATTGAGAACTCCAGTATCGAAAGGTACTGGAGTTTTTTTATGGGTCACGTAAAGCGGAGTGGGTGACGACCTACGCAGGCCAGGCCCCGGCCCGTCATTCCCGCGAAGGCGGGAATCCAGCCTGCGCGGGAATGACGTCTTTTTAGATCTTATCAATAAAAAATGAAAAAAATGAAAAAAACACAAGCACCTTCTTAAGATCTGTTATATGATCCGTCTCGTGCTTAGGAAGCACGCTGTCAGGGAGGGCCATCAGGATGACGGCATACCAAGGAATGGGGTGGTAGCAGGTTGCTATTCCTCCCTGGCTTTTTTACCCACCTTAAAATAAAAATTTTCTAACGCCAAACTACTTCCCTATCCCTGGCTGGACAATTTCCCCCAGTTAGCACTTTTGCCACGGCACGTTACAGAAAAGACACAGCGTCAGTTTTCTTTGTTATGATCGCCAGCAAATCGAAATTATGGATAAACCATGTCATTAGAAACCTTATTAGCCGTACTTGCTGATGGAGAATTTCATTCCGGTGATGAGCTCGGTGGGGTGCTTGGCGTCTCAAGAACGGCTGTTTGGAAGCAGCTTAAAAAAGTTGAGGAGTTAGGTCTACCCCTGGAGTCTATCAAGGGCAAAGGTTATTGCATTAAAGATGGTCTCGACCTGTTATCTGCTCCAGCTATTCAGAAAGGTTTGTCCGCTGAAATTAGCTCGCTAATCAGTGACATTGATGTGAGAGGTGTGATTGATTCAACCAGCGTCGCTGCCATGGAAAAAGCTGTCCAAGGCGAAAAGGGTTATATCTGTACTGCTGAACAGCAAACGGCGGGAAGAGGGCGGCGCGGTCGTGCGTGGGCTAGTCCCTATGCCAGCAATTTATATTTCTCAGTGGTCTGGGAGTTTGGTGGCGGAGCGGCATCGTTAGAGGGGCTAAGCCTGGCAGTAGGTGTTGCAGTTGTTGATGCTTTAGAAAAATCAGGGCTCACTGGGTCGCAGTTAAAATGGCCTAATGATGTTTTGTATCAGGGTCGAAAATTGGCGGGTGTTTTGTTAGAGATGACAGGTGATCCATCTGGTCGCTGTCATGTCGTGATAGGGGTTGGTCTCAATGTCTCCATGCCTAAATCCGTTAGCATTGATCAACCCTGGATTGATGTCATGTCGGTTAATGAAGGGGCGGCTAATCGCAATCAGCTATTGGTCGCTATATTAAATGAGCTGATGCCATTACTGTCGAGCTTTGAGGGACAAGGTTTTAATGCTTACCGAGATCGCTGGCAATCCCTTGATGCCTTTGCAGAAACCGAAGTTGCCATGACTTTAGGCAGTGATATTGTAGTGGGCAAGGCTATTGGTGTGGATGGTACCGGTGCAATTATCATTGAAACAGCCAGTGGCGTACGTAAGTTTAATGGCGGCGAAGTTAGCTTAAGGGCGACAGGGTAATCATGATTCTTGAGTGTGATATAGGCAATACCCGTTGTAAGTGGCGCATGGTCGAAGGCGGTCAGGTGCTTGAGCGCGGCAGCTTTGCACTGGCTGATGGTTTTGAGAACCTTGTCCTGAAGTCTGAGGTTGAGCGCGTTAGAGTGGCCAGCGTGGTTGAAGGTGATAGCTTGGCCGGGTTTACTGGCTTTTGTATTGATAGAGGGCTCAACCCCGAGTTTGCCCAATCAACAGCCGTAGTCGCAGGCGTGGTGAGCGCTTACTTTGATGTGGCTAAATTGGGTGTTGATAGATGGCTGGGAGTAGTAGCTGGCTATAAGAAAATAAAAGGTGCTGTATTAATTATTGATGCAGGTACAGCATTAAAGGCGGATCTGGTTTCAACCGATGGCCATCATCTAGGCGGCTATATTGCCCCTGGTATGGGCTTGATGGAATCTAGCTTATTAACAGGAACAGATAAGATCCGCTTTGATCGCCAGGATTACTCTTCAGGTGTTGCTTTTGGTTGTTCTACTGCTGATGTCGTTAATGCTGGTATGCTGGCTGCCCAAATAGGCGCAGTGACCGTAGCCATTGAGGAAGCAAAGAAGCGGATTCCCGAAGGGTTTGCCATACTGCTAACAGGCGGTGACTCTGCTTCTATTAATAAGGCGCTTGGCGAAGTCCATAACATAGAGATGGTGCCAGATTTGGTGCTTGATGGTTTGCAGTGGCTATTGCCCTAAGAAGAACAAAAGGATAGATACGTGCGTTGGATATTCATTGTTTTATTAATGTGTAATGGAATTTACTTCCTATGGCAGAATTATCTGCTGCAGGGAGATATACCTGGCGCCATGGCAAAGCCGGTTGCGGGTGGTTTCGCTGAAGTGGGGTTGGTATTGCTAGCTGAGGTCGAAGGTATCCCGTTGGCCCAGACCGATACTGCAGAGCCAGAAGCCAGGCCTGAAGCTGCTGTCCCATTAGCGGAAAATACCGACCCCAGCGCCTTGCCTGAGCCTGCCGATCCCGGTATTTGTTGGCAAATAGGCCCATTTAAGGAAGAAGTAAGTGGCAAGCAGGTTGTATCACGCTTGGCATCTCTGGATATTACCTTGCAGTTAGAGGCACTAGAAATTCCCGGGAAGCCGGATTATTGGGTGCATCTTCCCCCTCAAGTCTCCCGCAAGGCTGCTATTAAGCTGCTTCGAGAGCTTCAGGCCAAAAAAATAGACAGCTTCCTGATTACCGAGGGAGAGCTGGCGAATGGTATCTCGCTAGGCTTTTTTACCGAGGAAGCCCGGGCCAATAGGGTGTTTGAGCAGCGTATAAAGCAGGGGTATGGGGCTCAAATCAAGGTGGTGCCTAGAATGTACACAGAATTGTGGGCGGTATTTGATGCCGGTGAATATGGTAAGTTTTCCGATGCTTTATGGGAAGCCATTAAGGAAGGTAATAAGGGACTAGAAAGACGAAAAAACTACTGCGATAAGATTGCGTCCACGAACAACTTCGACTAGAATGCCCGCCTCGTTGAGAATGAGGTTGATGCTGGCGTAGCTCAGTTGGTAGAGCAGCTGACTTGTAATCAGCCGGTCGGGGGTTCGACTCCTCTCGCCAGCTCCAATTTTCCTTTAAAATACGAGTACTTAGAGATTAGGTCCTGCGAGGCTGCTCTAGGTGAAGGTTGATATGGATTTCTCTCGGCTGTTTTTTGAGGGATATAATCCGCTCCCTGTGGTGGGGTTCCCGAGTGGCTAAAGGGATCAGACTGTAAATCTGACGGCATCAGCCTTCGAAGGTTCGAATCCTTCTCCCACCATTTTTGAGCTTATGCGGGTGTAGCTCAGTTGGCTAGAGCGTCTGCCTTCCAAGCAGAAGGTCACCGGTTCGAACCCGGTTACCCGCTCCATATATACTGTAACCAGCCCATGTGGCTCAGTGGTAGAGTACACCCTTGG
>JAAELM010000602.1 GCA_024226635.1 Oceanicoccus sp.
GGCTTCGCGGGAATGACGGGGTGGCTTCGCGGGAATGACGGGGTGTTAATGACATATAGGTGTTCTTTAATGAAAAATTTACCCATTGAAATGCTACGTTCTTTTGTGGTGGTTCATCAGGAGGGCGGTTTCACCGCAGCAGCGGAAACCTTGGGGCGAACCCAGCCAGCTATTAGCCAGCAACTGAAAAAGCTGGAGTTATTATTGGATAGGACGCTAATGGACAGGGATAGCCCAAAGCTGGAACTCACTCCCGCTGGCGAGTCCCTATTAAATTATGCTCGCCAAATACTCTCCCTTAATGACCAGGCGGTGGGCTATTTTTCCAATCCGCCAGTCAGTGGCCGTATTCGTTTTGGTATCCCCAGTGAGTTTGCTATTACCTTACTCCCCAAAATCGTTAGCCGTTTTGCCAAGGCCTACCCGGATGTAACTTTGGAAGTCACCTGTGATTTGAGCCGCAACTTATTGTCAGAAGACCAACGCAATGAATACGATTTAATTTTGGCATTGCACGATAAAGTCACCACGGCGCAAAGGCGCTCAATCAAAAATTTTATCAAAACCGATGAGCTGGTATGGGTCAGTAGCGCCAGTTCCCGCGCCCATACTCAGGATACCCTCCCGCTGGTTGCAGCACCCAGCGGTTGTATATATCGCCAGCGGGTATTGCGCATGCTGGGTAAAGCCAAGCGCAGTTGCCGTATTGTTTATACCATTCCCGATTTAACCGGTATTCAGGCTGCGATTGATGAGGGTTTGGGGGTTACGGCCCTGGCGAGAAGTACGGTGCCAGATTCCTTAACCATCATTGAGTCGTCAAAGCATTTACCTGAGTTGGGTACCGTAGGAATTAGTTTGAAGCAGATGGACCACAGCAAGAACAGTGCGGTACAGTTGTTGGCGGATTATATTAAAGCGGGGTTGGCTTAGAGGTTGGCTTAGAGATCGCCTGTCAGGCTGCATTGCTTTACAATAACCGGCTTTAACCAATCAGGTGGAGTTATTCAGTGAGCTGCGATTATATAGCTTTAGCCAATCAGGGCGTGCAGGGCTTAAGTCCTTATCAGTCGGGTAAGCCGATTGAAGAGTTGCAGCGGGAGCTGGGGCTTGAGCATATTGTGAAGTTGGCTAGTAATGAGAACCCCCTGGGGCCTAGTGCAAAAGTGTTGGCGGCGGTCGATAAGGCGGCGGCTGAGATTGCTCGCTATCCCGATAGCAATGGCTTTGAGCTTAAAGCGGCCTTATCTGCTAAGTTGGATGTCGCTACTGAGCAGATCACATTGGGTAATGGGTCTAATGATTTGTTGGAATTGATTGCCCGTGCCTATTTAGAGTCTGGAAAATCCGCTGTTTATTCCCAGCACGCTTTTATTGTCTATCCATTGGCGATCCAGGCCTGCGGTGGTCGTTCTATTGTGACCAAGGCTAAAGACTGGGGGCATGATCTTAATGCCATGGCTGATGCAATTGCCAATGATACCCGGTTAGTATTTATTGCTAACCCTAATAACCCAACAGGTACCGTGGTTGATGAGGCTTCGCTGGTTAACTTTTTAGATAAGGTGCCTGCCAATGTGGTTGTGGTATTAGATGAAGCCTATTTTGAATATGTAGAAGCTGAAGATGACGATACCGTTGATGGTGTGGCACTGCTTAAGCATTACCCTAATCTTATCGTTACTCGGTCTTTTTCCAAGGCTTATGGTTTGGCGGCTTTAAGAGTGGGTTATGCGGTCGCTTCGCCAGAAATTACCGATGTATTAAATCGTGTACGTGCGCCGTTTAATGTTAACTCTATGGCGCTTGCTGCTGCACAGGCAGTGCTGGCTGATGATGAGTACTTGCAGCAGAGCAGGCAGGTTAATACTGATGGTATGAA
>JAAELM010000603.1 GCA_024226635.1 Oceanicoccus sp.
CAATTTTTTGAACATGTAACCGCCGGAGCAATAATCCTTGCAATTATTTCAATGGGACTATTATTGGTATGGGAATTGTACCTGTCGAAGAAGCATAAAATATTTAGATTAGTGCAGGGACCTATCGTTGTAGTGGCTGTTGGAATTATTTGTCAGTTTATAACAAAAAGTTTTTTCCCTCAATTTCATTTAGGCCAGGAGTACCTGGTACGCGTACCGGTTGCCAGTGGAGTCTCCTCTTTTTTTGGCCAATTTACCTTTCCTGATTTCAGCCAGATAGGCAATAAAGAAGTTTATATCTTAGCTGTTACAATAGCACTTGTCGCCAGCTTAGAGACGCTGCTCTGTGTAGAGGCTACGGATAAGCTGGATCCCCAGAAGAGAGTAACACCAACCAACCGTGAGCTGTTTGCCCAGGGTGCCGGTAACATAGTATCCGGGATGATTGGCGGGTTGGCGATTACTCAGGTAATCGTTAGAAGCTCAGCAAATGTTCAGGCCGGTGCACAATCAAAAATGTCTGCCATTCTTCACGG
>JAAELM010000604.1 GCA_024226635.1 Oceanicoccus sp.
ATAAATGGATCATCAGCATACTGGCTACATTTGGTGTAGTGATAAGCACCTTTATAGTTGGCGGCTCTGCCTGGATAGTTTTCTCGCTTATTGGAATCAAGTTGCCATTTATTTACTGTTTGCTGTTCGGAAGTCTTATAGCGCCAACTGATCCAATAGCAGTAATCGGTATTCTCAAGAAAGCGGGAGTTCCCAAAAGCCTTGAGACCAAGATCACCGGCGAAAGTCTGTTTAATGATGGTGTGGCAGTTGTCGTATTCCTGGTTATTATGGGAATTATCGCGGGAGGTCACGACGTCACAGCCGGGCACATAATGCTCCTGTTTATAGAAGAAGCTATAGGTGGAGTATTTTTTGGGTTTGTGATTGGTTGGGTAGCATACTTAATGCTTAAGAGCGTAGACAACTATCAAGTTGAAGTGCTACTCACGTTAGCGCTGGTCATGGGCGGTTATTCCCTCGCACACGCCATCCATGTTTCCGGTCCTATTGCCATGGTGGTCGCAGGAATATTTATC
>JAAELM010000605.1 GCA_024226635.1 Oceanicoccus sp.
ATACTACCCCAAGGCTACATTTACCCCAAAGAAGATCGTCCCGTGCGTGATCTGGCACGCAAGCGGCTTTTTCTGGTTCGCCACAAGACTTCTCATATCCTCAGTCTGCAGTCGTTAATTGCGCGCTGCAGTGGCCAAAGAGTCAGTGCCAATGAAATCAGAAAGTTTACCGTCGAAGACTTACAGCGGCTATTAGAACAAGAATATATTGTTCTCTCCGCACAGGCCAATTTAGACACGATTGTGTTTTTAAAGCAACAGATTCTATTACTAGAAAAAGCGATTCAAAAGAAAGTAAAACTCAGTAAGTCATTTCAGCAGTTGATGACGGTACCCGGCATCGGTCTTATTCTGGCCATGACCATTATGCTGGAAGTTGGCGATATCGGCCGTTTTGCCCAGGTCGGCAACTTTGCTTCCTATAGCCGCTGTGTATCTTCCCAGAGACTATCGGACGGCAAACGCAAAGGGCATGGCAACCGTAAAAACGGCAATCGCTATTTGAGCTGGGCTTTCACTGAAGCCGCTCATTTATCACGCCGGTACCATGAGGACTTCAGAAGTTACTATAATCGCAAAGTGGCCCAGGCTAATACGAGTCTTGCCACCAAAGCACTGAGCAATAAACTGGCTCGGATCTGTTATTACAT
>JAAELM010000606.1 GCA_024226635.1 Oceanicoccus sp.
AGTTGGTCTCAATCCAGCGGACAGATTTTGCGCCTAAACCAAAGAGTTCAGCTGCTTTATCTATCCAGGTGTGTGTTTCTTTAGAGACATAAGCGATCAGACATTGCTTGCTTGCAGACATACCTTCTGCATTAAGATCCCAGGTAGCTTTTATTTTACGTGCGGCAAGGAAACAGACAAAATTTGCCATATTGCCGCCACTTACCAGCAATCCACCGCAGTTTCTTGGGTAACCAACCAGGTCAGCAATCCAACGAATTGTCTGTGCTTCAATTTCACTTGCAACCGGTGATAATGCCGAGGCGCCAACATTTGGATTAACCGTAGCCGCCAATAAATCAGCAAGCGCGCCTATAGGTGCCGCAGAAGATGTGATATATCCCCAAAACTTCGGGTGGCCGTTAAAAAGAGAGTGTTCAAAAAGCAGCTCTGTTACCTGCTTGAGCAAATCATTGGCCTTTGAGCCACCTTCCGGCAGATCGTCTGAACCAAGCATTGTGCGTATGGTTTGAAGTGAATCGCCCATAGTAACTGGCCGCTCTGGTAATCCATCAAGAAATTCTGCGATTTGGTCAACAAGCTGGTGGCCAAGTTTTCGAAACTCATCACCGCTAATTTCCAGCGGGGCATTGCGTTTAGAATGCTTATTTGTTTGAA
>JAAELM010000607.1 GCA_024226635.1 Oceanicoccus sp.
AATGGTGATATTACTCAAACAGGTTCTGATCCTATTGATCCAAATTTGGATGCAATGGGGTGGTATGGCGGAAATGCAAATAATACAACCCATCCAGTTGCACAAAAAACAGCCAATGATTGGGGACTGTATGATATGCATGGTAATGTATGGGAATGGTGTCAGGATTGGTATGGTGACTATCCTACAACGGCAGATACAGATCCAACGGGCGCTAATTCTGGTACTTACCGGGTCCTGCGTGGCGGCGGCTGGTTCAACAACGCCCAGTACACGCGTTCTGCAAACCGCCTCAGGAACATGCCTGACTACCGCTCCGGCCACTACGGTTTCCGCCTTGCCCGAGGTCAATAAGTCAGAGAGTAAGTGGCAGGTATAAGTATGAGATGAGTGCGGAATCGAACGAGGCAGACACGGAGGGCTGAGGGACGAAGCCCGCAGATGTCTGAATCGTTTCGATGTAGCACGTAGCGGCTATGAAAAGGCGTAACGCTTGGCTTTCGGGCTTATGGGATTACGCTTTTTTATATAGATTATAGCAGTTGAAATCGCTAACAGACTGAAATGGCGAACTGCCAATAACAATAAGAACTGATAACGCCTGTAAATCCCATAAAGACGAGAGTTGACAGAGAGTCTTTGTAAGCTCGCTAATAGTAGGGTTTTATCGTAAATCCTTTATTAGTAGGGCTCAACAGAGATATCGCTGTAAGTCCTTGCTATGTATAGATCTATATGCTCAGTAATAACGTGAGTTGAGAGTGGATTTTAGTATTATTGATTTGGCATTAAGATTTAAGGCGATGTCAAGCGGCGTGTATGGCCAATCTATAAATCCAGCAATAATGAGGCTTAATGATGAAATCGCTGTGAAACCGCATTATATCGAGACCTATAAATCCAGCAACAATGGGGGTTTAGCGGGTCCTGTCGGCGTAAGTAGCTGAAATTGTTGCGGATCCCACCCACCAAGGCTATCTATGACCTAAATTCAAGTGGTTACAAAATGTACTATTCCAAAATACT
>JAAELM010000608.1 GCA_024226635.1 Oceanicoccus sp.
AGTTGTTGAACAAGCCCGGAGTTGCTGTGTACTCCTTATATATGCAAATATCTTTTTTTGGGGTGATATCCTTAATCGGACATCGATATCAGGCGGATCCGGAAGCACTGAGAACGGATCACCCGAATTGGGATAAAGTGTCATTTACTATTAGGTACAATTACATGCGAGTCAACTATCCTACCTTGCCCAGATGCAACCTTATCCCTTGGCAAAATTTTGGTCACACTTTTTGGTTTTTCTGCCGCATAGCGGCTTCGTTCAACAAAGCGTTTAAGTACGTTACGGCGCTACGCACCTCCACCGGACCCAAAAAGGCTGCGCCTTTCTGGGCCGCTTAACTAAGACGTTATGCAGATAGATGTTGCGTGATGCGCAACACGCTATACTTGCTCTGTGATTAAGTCATTTCGACACAAAGGACTGAAACGTCTTTATGAGACAGGTAAAGCGTCTGGTGTCCAAACGACACATGTTAGTCGCTTGAGAATGCAGTTGACGGCACTTGATACGGCCCAGTCAATCGAGGATATGGATATCCCAGGTTTTAAATTGCACTCACTAAAGGGAAAACTGCGGGGTCGTTGGTCAATTTCAGTTAGTGGCAACTGGCGAATCACATTTGAGTTCCGGGAAGGAAATGCTTTTGTTTTAGATTATGAGGATTATCACTAATGGTTATGCACAATCCACCACATCCAGGTGAGTTTATTCGCTCGGTTTATCTTGAGCCCTTTAGCATGAGTGCTCGTGCATTAGCCGATAACCTGGCCGTGGCGCCTTCTACCCTGAATAGGGTGATTACCGGAAAGAGTGGAATCAGCCCCGATATGGCACTGCGGTTGTCAAAGGCTTTGGGCAGGTCTGCGGAGAGTTGGCTCGCCATGCAGGATCATTACGATCTTTGGCAGGCCAAGCAACATGCGAAGCTTGATCAAGTGCAACACATTGAATTCGCCGCTGCACAACAAGACGTTTAAGTACGTTACGGCACTACGTGCCTCCACCGGACCCAAAAAGGCTGCGCCCTTTTGGGCCGCTTAACTAAGACGTTATATGCCCATATTCATTGCATGAATACCGTGTATCCGTTATTGTCGGTATCATGATTGTTTCATTTGGCGACAAAGCTACATCTGACCTGTACCACGGCATAGCAAGCCGACGAGTTCGTAAACTGCCAAATCAAATCCATGAACCGGCCCTGTATAAACTTGATGTGCTTAATGCCGCTCAAGAAATTAGTGACCTCAAGTCTCCGCCTGGTAATCGGCTCGAGCTACTTAAAGGAGATCTCAGAGGTTTTTACAGTATTCGTATAAATTCCCAATGGCGAATTATATTTCGCTGGGCGTCAAATGCGGCACATGATGTCCAGATAACGGACTATCATTAAAAGTGAGGTGACTTATGATTCCTTTGAATAGAACAGCAACACATCCTGGTATTATTTTGCTCAAAGAGTTTTTGGAGCCGCTCAAATTAACCCAGAAAGCACTGGCCAAACATGTTGGTGTTCCAGTGCAGCGTATTAACGAAATTATTCGTGGCAAGCGCGGCATTACACCTGAAACAGCCTGGTTACTGGCAGAGGCTTTTAATACCTCTCCAGAATTCTGGCTTAACTTGCAAGCATCTCATGATTTATCAGCAAATCGTCCTGATCATCATGTTCAGTCGCTTGTTGCAGTGGGCATATAACAAGGCGCTCGTTCGGATGCAAACTATGCTTCGCTTCGTTTGCACCGCACAGCTTGGTCGTTATGCGTAAAGAATCGTACCAGTAACATGGAAAAGTACCAGCCATCAAAATGCCCAAATGCTCAAGAGTGGCTTGAATTAGATGAATATGAGCGAGTCTTATTGGTAAAGGAGTTTCACGAAGATTCTGATGAATCGCTTCCCGATGATGCTATGGAGTTACATTCGTCGATTCATGTAGTTGTGGAAAATCAAATTGCGATGGAACATGTGCCTGTTCCGGCTACAGTTGATAGGCTCATACGCCAAGGATTGGATCGTCACGAAGCCATTCATGCCGTTGGAGCAATTGTCTCTTCGAATATTTATG
>JAAELM010000609.1 GCA_024226635.1 Oceanicoccus sp.
GCAAATATCCTTATAAATTAGCCAAAAGTGTCGCAAAACTTTACACTTTTCTCCATGGCCAATTACGACACAAGCCCTATCACATTGATAAATAAGCGTTTGCCAGGAATGGCATAATAATTGTATAGAATATCCACGAAGTCCGGAGACGGACAGTTTAGGCGGTTTCACGGGGTTTGGGAGGGGAAAAAAGGCAAGTTCGTATAATCAGGGTTATGTTGAACGAGCGGCGAACAGGATTGCGACTTTCGTTCCGTAACCGCTAGAAGGAATTTCCTATCCCTTGATGTGCATTTTTCAATCTAATAATTAAGTTTACAAGAGGGTAATAAGTATGAAAAAGCAGGTTCTTTATGGCGTAATTGCGGGCACTCTTATGCTAAGCGCAGGTAGTGCCACCGCAATAGTTATTGATGACTTTTCAGGAAATGCTTATTCTGCTAGCGCCCCATCTACGGGGGATGCTGCTGGTATATCTAGCAGTGGTTTTGCACGTACGGTAGATATCACAACCTCAGCAGGCGATACAACAGTGAAGTTAAATAGCGGCGCATCCCTCGGTGCTTATTCACATAGCCAGGATGCAGGTGTCACAGGCACATCTCAAGTCACCT
Organism: Oceanicoccus sp.; assembly: GCA_024226635.1. GTDB lineage: Bacteria > Pseudomonadota > Gammaproteobacteria > Pseudomonadales > Dasaniaceae > Oceanicoccus. The sequence goes on from JAAELM010000609.1 coordinate 615, forward strand.
TTGATCTCGGCGGTCTTGATGTGACCGAAGGTAGCACCCAGAATGCATTCCGCCTTGGCCTTATTAGCGTTGACTCGAATGGAATTATTGGTATAAATGTTGATGGTGCCGCTTCAAGCCTTAGCACCAACTCTATCATTATTGCTAACAACTATGTATTACCTTCGTACGCTGATTTCTTATTTAGTGATTTTGTTGGCACGGTAGATTTTACCAATGTGAATACATTCACTATCTCTGTAGATGGCTCTGCGCAGGCAGCGCTAAACACTGAGATTAGCATCGTTGGAACGGCATGCTCTGGCCTCTCTTCAAGTGGTGGTTCTGGTTCCGGAACTGATAGTACCGATTGTGAGCCTACTGGCAATATACCTGAGCCTACCACCCTAGTTCTAATGACCCTCGGCCTAGCCGGTCTTGGATACCGGCGCAGAAGGTTAGCTTAATACTCCCTTGA
>JAAELM010000610.1 GCA_024226635.1 Oceanicoccus sp.
AATAAATATATTTGCTGCGTGTAAGTCACTTGCTTCCTGATAATTAATTATTGCCATTATCAGCCTACAAGCGCCCACACGAATTACTTGATCCAATCTGTTAAAGAGCTTTCGATCTCGCCAGGAGATTCGAAGATGTCGGACACGACCTAAGGCCTTGCCAGACTCCCTACTTATGCAGGGGACGCGCATTATACATAGCGCCTCATAATTGGCAACTGCTGAAATGAAAAAAATCTAAGAAATTTAACGATTTAGCACTTTTTGTTGCGGCTCTTTGTCTCGGACATTTTGTTGCTGTGCCTCGACAAGAGAGCGCGCATTATACGGGCGAAAACAAGGGTGTCAACGGGTATCTGTAAATTATTGTCAAAAGGTTTAAAAAGACCATTTTACGGTTAAATAACAGGCTAAAACGAAGCTTCAGGGTAGGTGTTTGTACTTAATTTAAGCAGCGTTAAACACTTAAGATATGGAGGTCGGCCGTCATTCCCGCGAAGGCGCGAATCTACAACGCTGGGTTCCCGCCTTCGCGGGAATGACGGAGGGCGGGTACGATTCTAAAGACCAGTAATACAAACAAGATGACACTGTATAGAAGCGCTTCGCCAAAGTCGGAGCGAACCAGCCAGATAAAGTGGGCACAGGCCAATATAGCAATCAGGTAAGTGAGCTGGTGTAGGGTCTTCCAGCGGCGTTTGAGCTTTCTCTGGGCCCAGTTATTGGAGGTAATACCCAGCGGCACCATTAATACCCAAGCGATAATACCCAAGGCCATATAAGGTCGCTCGGCAAATTCCTCTACAAAGATGGGCCAACTCCAACCTAACAAATAGGTGAGCACAGCGGACAAGTGTAGGGATGCATAGAACCAAGTGAAGAGGCCAATCATTCTTCTATAGCGTAAAACCGCTGGACTCTTAGTCAGGGTGCGTATTGGGCTTATCGCCAAAGTTAGTAGCAAGAACCGAATAGCCCACTCCCCCGTTTCCAATACCAGCTCTTTACCAGCGTCGGGGCCTAGCTGACCTGACACCGCAAAATAGACCAACACCAACATAGGGATTAGACAAACAAGGAAGGCTAAGGTTTTTTTTAGAGTCATTGAATAGGTCAGCTTAATAAAACTTACGCAAATCCATACCGGTATAGAGCGAAGCGACTTGCTCACCATATCCATTAAACGGTTCCGTTAGAATACGGTTAGGCGAGAAAATACCAGAAGGTAAGCGTCGTTCTGATTTTTGACTCCAACGTGGGTGATCAACATCAGGATTTACATTGGCATAAAAACCATACTCACTAGCCTGCAACAAATTCCAGGTGGTTGGGGGCTCTTTTTCTAAAAATTTAATTTTGACAATGGATTTAATACTCTTAAAACCATACTTCCATGGCACGACTAAACGAATTGGCGCGCCATTTTGATTGGGTAAAACCTTTCCGTATAAACCAACTGACATCAAGGTCAAAGGGTGCATAGCTTCATCCATTCGCAAACCTTCTACATAGGGCCAATCAATAGTACTGGTACGAGAACGCTGGCCTTTCATTTCCCTGGGGCGGTATAGGGTTTCAAAAGCTATATATTTTGCCTTTGAGGTAGGCTGCATTTGCTTGATTAAATCAGCCAGCGAAAAACCAATCCAGGGCACCACCATCGACCAGGCTTCGACACAACGTAAACGGTAAATACGCTCTTCGAGATCCACTTTACTTAAAATATCTTCTAGCTGATAAGTGCCGGGGTTTTCTACTTCACCCTCAATGACAATCGACCAGGGGTCTGTTGTTAATGTATGGGCATTACGTGCAGGGTCTGTTTTACCGGTACCAAACTCATAGAAGTTGTTATAGCTGGCAACATCATCGTAAGGCGTTAACTCTTCATCCGTATAAAAACCTTCAGGGCCTTTCTTTGCCTTGATGTAATTTAACGCTTTGAGACGGTCATCAGCTTGGGCAAAGCCAGCAGCCCCCACAGCCATAACACCACCAGCAGCAAGGGTACTACCCATAAACTGGCGACGATTTAGATAAACGGATTCGGAGGTTATTTCGGAGGAGGCGATATCTGGTGTTTTTTTAATAAGCACTACACAATTCCTATGGGAAACCGAATCATTCACTTGAGGATATGAGCATTTATACGGAAAAAGGTTCCTAAATGATCAATGTAGACGTTTTTGTTATTTTGCGCGTAGCATCGTCCAGACTTTAGTGGCGGGGCCAGACAAAGCATACAGAACGGCAACAGCCAGCAGAATTTTTGCGGGGTCCAGCATAACCAGGCCAAACAATACCACCACAAGAATCATCACCACAAAAGGTACACGACCACGGAGATCTAAACCTTTAAAGCTATGGTATGGCACATTCAGGATCATCAGAAATCCAGCAATACCTGTCATCAAACCGGCAACCACTGCCAACTCAAAAGGTATGCCATTACCCACATAACCAATGTCGTGACAAACCCATATAGTACCGGCAACTACAGCGGCGGCGGCTGGACTTGCCAAGCCGGAGAAGTAATTTTTATCGGCGGTATCAATTTGCGTATTAAAGCGGGCCAAACGCAGGGCCGCGCAGGCAACGTAAATAAAAGAACAGGTCCAACCAAATTTACCTAAATCTGACAAAGCCCAACTAAACATCACTAAAGCAGGCGCCACGCCAAAGGACACCATATCCGCCAAGCTATCGTACTCAGCACCAAATTTACTTTGAGTATTGGTTAAGCGAGCAACACGGCCATCTAAACCATCAAGAATCATCGCTACAGAAATCGCAATAGCGGCCGCTTCAAACTTACCGTTAATGCCTGCAATAACGGCGTAATAGCCTGAAAACAAAGCCGCCGTAGTAAATAAGTTAGGCAGTAAATAGATACCACGACGACGAATGGTTTTACCATCAACCGAGACTTCCTCTTCATGTTCATCAATCAGGATTAATGACTCCGGAGGCGTTTCTGGTTGCTCGGTTATATTCTCTGGCGCATCAGCAGAAACATCGCGCAAAGGGGGGGTAGGTTCTTTTGGCGTATCATTCATAGTAGAACTGCTTATATAGAGGAAACAAACGAATGCCGCCCATGATAAATTAAAACTCGCTGCGGTACGATGCTTTTGCGCATTCCCAGAAGGCTTTTACCAATGGGTTTTCCAAACGCTGGGCTGAAGCACCCAAGCCTACGGCAAAGGGAGCCAACGGGGGCTGAACATCCAGTACCTGCACTTTATCCTTTAACGGGCTATTTACCAAAACCAACTCAGGGACGACACCGACCCCCAAACCGAGCCCCACCATACTGACAATAGCCTCATGGCCACTGACCTGTGCGTAGATATCAGGTTTGATACTTTGGGAGCGGAACCATTGGTCCAAGCGGGTTCTGGCCAAGCCTCGCTCCGACACAATAAAAGGAATATCCTGCCAGTTAATGGAGGTTGATGCATCCTGATGGGCGGCTATGGTGCTTTCGACGGCACAATGAACAACAGGATAAATAAAGAGTAAGGGTGAGTGAGTTAAGGTCTGGAACTGGATTTTTGAGGGCAGTTTATCGGGTCTGGCAGCAATGGCCACATCGTCCTCGCCACTCATTAAATGCTCAATCGCATCGGCTTGATCCCCAGTGCGCAACTTAATATCAATATCGGGGTAGCGTGCTCTAAAGGGTTCAAGCAGGTCAGACAACACACTATAAGCCGCAGTCACCGAACAATAAACGCTGACCTCACCGCTAAGCTCTTCGGCATCACGGCGAATAACTTCCATAAAAGAGCGCCACTGCCCCAAGGTTTGGCGGGCATAGGACTGAAATTGACGACCGGTTTCAGTCAGCCGAACACTTCTATTATCCCGCTCCAGTAAACGCTGCCCTACTTCTTCCTCAATTTTCTTGAGGCTTCGACTAACCGCTGAAGCACTCATATGGAGGGCATCACCCGTTTGGCTGAAGTGTAAGCTCTCTGAGAGAGCCAGAAATAGCTCCAAATCTTTAGTATCCATTGGACAGCCTACCTACAAATCATTGTTGCGTATTTTGCACTACTGTATAGCAAATAGATCATTTTACGCAACGATATTTTTTCTATATAGTGCGCGCACTGAATTTTGAATGGTGGCCAGAGCTAAAGATCTGGCCCCGACTTTATATAGGAGTTACCCCATGGGCCAAAACTATTTCAACACCCTTCCACTGCGCCTGCAGCTGGAAGAACTCGCCAAATGCCGTTTTATGGACCGCGAAGAATTCGCTAACGGCTGTGACTATATCAAAGGCAAAAAGATCGTTATCGTCGGCTGTGGGGCACAGGGCCTAAACCAAGGCTTGAACTTACGTGACTCTGGCCTTGATGTATCTTACACACTGCGCGCTGTAGCCATTGAAGAAAAGCGTCAGTCATGGAAAAACGCGACTGAAAACGGTTTTAACGTTGGTACTTATGAAGAGCTGATCCCACAAGCTGATATCGTAATGAACCTAACACCAGATAAGCAGCACACTGATGTTGTTACCACCATCATGCCTTTGATGAAGCAAGGCGCCACCCTGGATTACGCACACGGCTTTAACCTGGTTGAAGAAGGCATGCAGGTCCGTGAAGATTTAACCGTTGTTATGTGCTGCCCTAAGTGCCCCGGTTCTGAAGTCCGCGCTGAGTATGTACGTGGTTTTGGTGTTCCAACACTGATCGCTGTTCACCGTGAAAACGATCCTAATGGCGACGGCCTTGATATCGCTAAAGCACTGGCTTCAGGCACAGGTGGTGATCGCGCTGGTGTTCTTGAGTCCTCTCCTATCGCTGAAGTTAAATCTGACTTAATGGGTGAGCAAACTATTCTTTGCGGTATGTTACAGACCGGTTCTATTCTTTGCTTCGACAAAATGGTCGAGCAAGGCATTGACGCTGGTTACGCTTCAAAATTAATTCAGTACGGTTGGGAAACGGTAACTGAAGGTTTGAAGATGGGCGGCATCACTAACATGATGGACCGTTTATCAAACCCTGCCAAAGTTAAAGCTTATGACTTGGCTGAAGAACTTAAAGATATTATGCGTCCTTTATACCAGAAGCATCAGGACGATATTATGTCCGGTCACTTCTCTCGCACTATGATGGACGATTGGGCTGCTGACGATAAGAACCTGCTGGGCTGGCGTGCCGCCACTGCTGAAACAGCGTTTGAAAAATCGTCTAATACTGATCAGGAAATTTCTGAGCAGGAATTTTATGACAACGGTATTTTGATGGTAGCCATGGTTAAAGCCGGTGTTGAGCTAGCGTTTGAAACGATGGTTGATGCGGGTATTAAAGAAGAGTCTGCTTACTACGAGTCTCTGCATGAAACTCCATTAATCGCTAACACCATCGCCCGTAAGAAGCTGTATGAAATGAATGTAGTTATTTCTGATACCGCTGAGTACGGTTGTTACTTGTTTGATCACGCTTGTAAGCCTTTGTTAGAAGACTTTATGAAGAAGATTAGCACTGACGTTATTGGTAAGGGTTTAGACCTTAAAGATAATGGTGTTGATAATCAGGAGTTGGTGGCTATTAATGCTGAGCTTCGTAACCACCCGGTTGAAGTGATTGGTACTAAGCTTCGTGGCTATATGACTGCAATGCAGAAAATCGTTTAAGTAAAGCGCTAACGTAAAAAGGCCGGTCATTGACCGGCCTTTTTTGTGGCTCGTCATTCCCGCGAAGGCGGGAACCCAGCACTGTAGATTCCCGCCTCCGCGGGAATGACAGTATAGGATTAAACATGAACCCAACGATTAGCCGTTATAAATGTACTCAAGTCATTAAACTTCACACCATTCTCTACCATCACCTTGTGTGCCGCCTTGGCTACCATTTGGCGAATATAAAACGGCTGCCCCACTACAAAGTGATGAATGGCATGAGTACTACCAAAGTTAAAGCAAAACAAATGCAATGGCGCAAAAAACCAGGGCTTAAGAATTTGCGTTTGCTGGATCAGGTTATTCACACCACCGTAATAGTGCATCGCTGAAGTCACAAAATTTAAAGAGGCTGAGCGAATAAAGTTAGGGACAATTAATACCACCACCAGAAAATCAAGAACATTCATGCTCTGCAAAAACCACGCAGGATAAGCTGTAGCTGCGCCCCAAAAAGCATCATAGGTGTGGAATACCAGGAACACATACCAGCCACCAAAATAGAGAATAGCCAGCGGGAATGCTGCATTAAGCACTTCCAGTGCCGAGAAGTTTTTGATGTCTTTTTTCAAAGCAGTACGGCGAGCCAACATACCAAGCAGGCCATCAAACATCACCAGATAACGCATTAAAAATCCATAGGCGATACCATTGCCTACCAGGCGTTCTTCCAAATCTTTTTCTGTGCCGGAAACCTTATGATGTAAAAAGTGCATACCACGGCGATACCAGGGGCTTACGGTATTGGGGCGCATTACCCAAACCACTAGCATCATTAGATTGTGCATAAACTTATTTTTACGGAAATACTGACGATGAATCAGGTCATGCTCTAATTCATGGGAAAGAGAGGCAAACACTGCCGCTGAGACAATACAAAGCCAGGCTGGAATCACATCAATATAATAGAGATAAGCACCGCCAATCATGCCCCCCAAAGATAGCAACATAATGGCAAAACCAATCCAGTCCTGATATTGCAAGATGCTGTACTTGGCACGCAAGCGTTGTTCCTCGGCTTTAATCGTAGTGACGATATCAGCAATACGCTGCTCTACCGAAACGGGTACTGAGGGATCAGAAAGCTTCATGTTATGACTGGCTCCGGGGTTATTAATACTGAATCGTATTCAGGGGCTATTTAAACGCGAAGCATTCTAACAAAAAGCCAGAACCTGAACACATTTATATTACGTAGAAACGGCAATATTAGCTCAAAATAAAACCCAGATAGGCAAAGATCGTTAAAGAGGGGTTATTGCTAAAGAACTAAGTAACCGCACTTAATAACTGGCGGCTATGGCTGCTTTTTGTTCAATGACTGCCCAATTCTTTGTTGCTATATCGAACTCGGAAAGCATCCAGGTGCCACCGACGCAAAGGACATTATCCAGAGCCAGGAAGTCAGCGGCGTTGACTTCACTAACACCTCCAGTTGGGCAGAACTTTATTTGCGGTAAAGGCCCGGCGATGGATTTAAGCATGGGAATACCACCAGCCGCCTGAGCGGGGAAGAATTTCATATAAGTAATACCATGAGCAAGCAGGCTCATGGCTTCGCTGGGAGTGGCAACGCCAGGTAATAGCGGTACCGACTGGGCCAAAGCAGCGTCCACTAAAGCCTGTGTACTGCCCGGACTAACCAAAAACTCGGCGCCGGCCGCTACAGATGCCGCCAGGTCTTCAGGGGTAATAACCGTTCCAGCCCCCACAATAGCTTCGGGAACTTGCTGCTTGATCTCGGCAATGGCTGCCAGGCCATGCTCAGTGCGCAGGGTCACCTCTAACACTTTTAAACCGCCATTCACCAGAGCCTGTGCCATGGGCACCGCATCTTCAAGGTGATCAATAACAATCACCGGTATCACTGGGCTGGTTTGCATAATGTGTTCAATGGTTTTCATAGGGGGTCAATCATTCCAAATAAGTTTAAGGCGCCCAGTACACTTTTACGGGTACGCTTTCTTGCTGTAACACGGCACTGATAGGGCTTAGCTTAGCGTTATTGTTTTTAAGGGCCTGTTGATAGGTGACCAGTTTTTCTTCACCGGTAATTAATAGATGCAATTGCCGGGACTTTAATAAGCCCGACAAGGTTAATGTCATTCTCTCCGTTAATGGACCGGTGACATCACTGGGGGCTGCTTGAATGGCCGCGCAAAGCTGGGGAGCCGAAGAATCTAACGCTTCATCCAAGCCATCGGCACCGGGAAATAAAGACGCGGTATGCGCATCAGGCCCCATACCCAACAAAGTAAAATCAAAGGGCTGCTGTAATTGCTGATAGCGCAACTCACAATCCGCCAGCCCCTGTTCCGCTGATGGATGATTGGACTTCATGGCAATAAATTTGGCCACTGCCGCCTGATTTTGCAGCAGGTTTTCAATAATAAAAGTTTCATTACTGCCGCTTTCACCAGGATTAACCCAACGCTCATCCACCAAGGCAACATGAACACGCTGCCAGTCCATCACTGTTTTTGAAAGGGCTTGGTAAAAAGGCTTGGGACTACTCCCCCCTGAGACTAAAAAACCAGCTTGCTGTCTTCGCTCTATAGCAGTAGTTAATTGATCAGCACAATCAGCGACCAGGGCAGCAAACAAACTATCGCGATCAGTAAAAAAACATTCGGTTATCACGCTGTCTATTCACCTTCGCCTGTATTAAACCAACTGCGGCCATCTTCAGCTAATAACTCATCGGACTCGTTAGGCCCCCAGCTACCCGCCCGATATAAGTACGGCGCAGTACCAGCTTGTTTCCAGGCTTCAATAATAGGATCTACCCAACCCCAGGCTGTAGCCACTTCATCACGGTGAATAAATAAACTGGTATTGGCCATAGCCGCATCAAGGATTAATCGCTTATAGGCGTCACTGCGGAATTTTTTATAGGTATCAGAAAAGTTCAGGTTTAATGTGGCTGGCTGTAATTGCATATCCATATTTTCCAGGTTTTTAGACATCACTGTCATTTGGATAATTTCTTCAGGCTGTAGGCGAATAACCAAACGGTTGGGCGCCAATGGCCCGGCAGAATCATCATAAACCCGGTGCGGTACATCTTTAAACTGGATAATAATTTCAGCACAGCGGGCTTTCATACGCTTACCGGTACGTAAATAAAACGGCACCCTGGCCCAACGCCAGTTATCAATATAGGCCCGCAGGGCAACGAAGGTTTCGGTGGTACTGTTCGCAGAATCCAGTTCTTCTAAATACCCTGAGACCAGCTCACCAAAATAGCTACCGGCAACGTACTGACCACGGACAGTATGCTTTGCAACATCTTCGCCCCGCATTGGTCGTAGTGCTTCCAGCACTTTGATTTTTTCAGCTTGAATACTTTTGGCATTGACTTTGTTGGGAGATTCCATCGCCACTAAACAAAGCAATTGCAATAAGTGATTTTGCACCATATCCCGCATGGCACCAGCATCATTGTAAAAGCCTGCGCGCCCTTCCAAACCTACGGTTTCAGAAATACTGATTTGTACATGGTCGATTGATTTAGAATTCCATAGCTGTTCAAAAATTACATTAGTAAAACGCAGGGCCATTAAATTTTGAACGGTTTCTTTACCGAGGTAGTGATCAATGCGGTAGATATTGTCATCTTCAAAATATCTGGCAATCTCAGTATTGATCGCATCCGCTGAGGCAGCATCGTAGCCCAACGGCTTTTCTACTACCAAGCGGCTATTGGCGGTAATCAAACCTATCTCATCCAGATTATTACAGCACTGACCAAAGATGGCTGGTGGAATAGCAAGGTAAAAAACGCGGACTTTATCTGTATCCGAATCCATCACTTTTTTTAACGCTGACCAATGCTCATCTACGATAGCGATATCCAGCATAATCGGGTGCAGATAAGTTTTAAACTGCTCCCATAACTCAATGTTAAATTCTTCAGCAGCCAAATGCTGTTGCAAAGCCAGCGAACTGGTATCGAGATAGCTATCAATATCTTTTTGTGATCGACAGCTGGCAAAAATCCGGGTTTCTGGCGCCAACTGGTCTTCACGGAAAGCGCGATATAAAGCCGGAATCAGTTTTCTTAAGGAAAGATCACCGGTGCCGCCAAAAATAACAATATCAAAGGGGTTGGTCATAGCCGCTTGCTCTTGTGAACCTGGTGTAAAGACTGATTAAAAAACTATTAAAAAATACTGGCTCCATCTTCTGCCGAACTTACTAAGGCGCGGAAGCCAGAGAATAACTCTCGTCCCATACCCTGTGTTTGTGGCTGCGTATAGCTTGGCACAGTTCGGCTGGAAAAATCTTCAGCCAGCGCCGTTAACTCACCACTATTAGCATCTAGCTTAAGCATGTCACCATCTTGTAATTTTGCGATTGGCCCCTGCTCTAAGGCTTCGGGGGATAAATGAATCGCAGCAGGCACTTTACCTGATGCGCCTGACATCCGTCCATCAGTCACTAAGGCGACTTTAAAACCACGGTCTTGCAGCAGGCCTAAAACAGGTGTGAGTTTATGTAACTCTGGCATGCCATTGGCTTTAGGGCCCTGGTAGCGAACCACGGCAATAAAGTCTTTTTCCAACTCGCCGGCATCGAATTTTATTTTTAAATCATCTTGATGCTCAAAGATCACCGCCGGGGCTTTAACCACTCTATGCTCCGGTTTTACGGCGGAGATTTTAATCACTGAACGACCAAGGTTGCCCTCTAGCAGTTTTAGCCCACCTTCACCGCTAAAGGGCTGTTCGCAGCTGCTGACAACGTCTTTATCCAAACTTTTCGCAGGGCCATCGCGCCATTCAAGGCTGAATTCCCCGCTGGTTTTTTCTGCCAGGAAAGGTTCATCACAGTAACGGTTTAAACCATCACGGCCAAGAATGGTATTAACATTATCATGCAAATAACCTGCGGCCAGTAATTCACGAATTAACAGGGACATACCGCCGGCCGCCTGAAAGTGATTTACATCAGCCTGACCGTTAGGGTAAATACGACATAGCAAAGGCACAACGCTGGATAAATCTGCCATATCTTGCCAATCGATAATGACACCTGCAGCACGAGCAATGGCAATAATATGAATGGCATGATTGGTTGAGCCGCCTGTTGCCAACAAGCCAACAATACCATTGACCAGGCTACGCTCATCAATAATATTCGCCAGTGGCATATAGTTTTTAGAGAGGCCAGTTAACTCCGAAAGTTGGGTAACAGCGGCTTTGGTCAGTTGCTCTCTCAACTCGGTTCCCGGATTGACAAAGGAGCTGCCGGGTAAGTGCAGTCCCATAATTTCCATCAACATTTGATTACTATTGGCAGTACCGTAAAACGTACAAGTACCTGCACTGTGGTAAGACTGGCTTTCGGCTTCTAACAGTTCTTTTCTACCGACTTTGCCCTCGGCATAAAGCTGCCTGACTTTGACTTTCTCAGCATTGGACAAACCGGTTGGCATTGGCCCTGCGGGGATAAATACGGTGGGTAAATGGCCGAATGCCAGAGCACCAATTAATAAACCGGGAACAATTTTATCGCAGACACCTAAACATAAAACACCATCAAACATATCGTGAGAAAGTGCAACGCTGGTTGCCATGGCTATTAAGTCACGGCTAAATAAGGACAGTTCCATACCATCCCGGCCCTGAGTGACGCCGTCACACATAGCGGGTACGCCACCGGCAAACTGAGCCACAACACCGGCATCGCGGGCGGCTTGCTTAATTAATTCAGGGTAGTCTTGAAACGGCTGGTGAGCAGACAACATATCGTTGTAGGAAGAAACAATCGCAAGGTTTGCCGAGCGATCAACCGCCAGCACAGACTTATCATTATCATCACAGGCAGCGTAGGCATGGGCGATATTGCCGCAGGACAAGCGTGTACGGGAGACACCCTGCTGGCTGGCGGCACTGACTTTATCCAGATAATCCTGACGACTTGCGCGACTTCGCTCAATAATGCGTTCAGTCACTTCGGCAATGGTTTTATTGACCATTTAACTGTTTCCCCAAGGTGTGCAGCAAGTTAATTAAGTTACATATTATGCCGCCATATCTTAATAACAACAAGCGCTCCATGTAATTTAATTACAACGATAATCGGGACAAAAAAATACCCGCATCAACTGAGGCGGGTATATAAAGGCTAAGGTTTACAATGACTTATAAACTTAAAACCTTCTCACCCCTGGCAATACCGGATACTCCACTACGGACCACTTCCATAATGGCGGTGTCATCAATCGAGTCCAAAAAGGCGTCGAGCTTATCGGAAGGACCGGCAATTTGAATAGTGTAAACCGTAGGGCCAACATCAACAATCTGGCCACGAAAGATATCGGTACAGCGTTTGATTTCAGCACGCTGGGCACCTGTTGCCCTGACCTTCACCATCATCAATTCACGCTCGATATGAGCACCTTCTGTCAGGTCGACCAGTTTGACCACATCAATCAAGCGATTTAGGTGCTTGGTAATCTGTTCAATTTTTTGATCATCACCCAAGGTTGTTAGCGTTAGGCGTGATAGGGTCGAATCTTCGGTTGGCGCAACATTCAATGTCTCGATGTTATAACCACGCTGAGAAAATAAGCCGACAACACGGCTTAATGCGCCCGGTTCGTTTTCTAATAATACTGAAATAATATGCCGCATTAGGTTCTCTCCGTTTTGCTCAGATACATATCACGCATAGAACCGTTAGGAGCTATTTGCATGGGATAGACATGCTCGTGACGATCAACGTAGACATCCAGAAACACTAATCGATCTTTTAATTTAAAAGCTTCATCCATGGCATCTTCCAGGTCTTCAAGTTTTTCAACGCGAATACCCACATGACCATAAGCTTCCATTAATTTTACAAAGTCAGGCAATGACTCTTCATACACACTGGAAGAGTAGCGACCGGCATACTGCATATCCTGCCACTGTTTCACCATGCCCAAATAACCGTTATTCAGGTTAATAATTTTTACCGGCGCACCGTATTGACTACAGGTCGATAACTCTTGAATATTCATCTGGATAGAGCCTTCACCAGTAACGCAGGCAACGTCAGAGTCAGGGAAGGCCATCTTAACGCCCATCGCCGCAGGTAAACCGAAGCCCATTGTTCCCAGACCACCGGAATTAATCCAACGACGTGGCTTATCAAACTTATAAAACTGCGCCGCAAACATCTGGTGCTGACCTACATCAGAGGTAACATAAGCTTCACCGTTAGTTGCACGGTATAAAGACTCGATAACTTGCTGCGGTTTAATCAAACCAGACTCAGTATCATAGCGGGGCGCCGTCCATAGGCCGTGCTCATCGCGCCATTCATTAATCTGCTTCCACCAACTATCTAATGCCTCGGTATCGGGCAGTGATTTATCGGCGGCACGTAAGTCACGGACTTGAGCCAACATATCTTTTAAAACAACATCAACAGGCCCAACGATGGGAATATCAGCAGTGACTGTTTTCGAGATAGACGCGGGGTCGATATCTACATGAATAATTTTTGCCGTTGGGCAGAACTTACTAATCGTGTTAGTGACACGATCATCAAAGCGCGCGCCCACCGCTAAAATCACATCACTGTGGTGCATGGCATTATTGGCTTCAACAAAACCATGCATACCTAACATCCCGAGAAACTGCTTATCGGTTGCCGGGTAAGCGCCTAAACCCATCAGGGTATTGGTTACCGGGTAATTAAGTTCTTGGGCTAACTCCGTTAATAGCTCGCTGCCATTGCCCAGAATCACACCCCCGCCGGTGTAAATAACGGGGCGCTGTGCACTCAATAACAGCTGCATCGCTTTTTTGATTTGACCAGAATGCCCACGGGTTGCCGGCGTATAAGAACGCAGCTTCATTGTATCCGGGTAGACGTATTCGTACTTGTCAGTAGGATTAGTAATATCTTTAGGGATATCAATAACCACTGGACCAGGGCGGCCGCTAGCCGCTAAGTAGAAAGCCTTCTTAATCGTTTCAGGAATTTCCCGGGGATCTTTAATCAAGTAGCTGTGCTTAACGATAGGACGGGAGATACCGACCATATCGGTTTCCTGAAAGGCATCACCGCCAATCAGGTGACTTTGTACCTGACCAGAAATAACCACCATAGGGATAGAATCCATATAGGCGGTGGCAATACCGGTAATGGCATTGGTAGCACCGGGACCCGAGGTCACCAGGACCACGCCGGGCTTGCCAGTAGCACGGGCATAACCATCGGCGGCATGGGTGGCCGCCTGTTCGTGCCGCACTAAAATATGGGGGACTTTGTTCGACTTAAACAAAGCATCATATATATGTAAAACTGAACCACCGGGGTAGCCGAAGATAAATTCAACACCTTCGTCTTCCAGGGCACGAACGACCATCTCGCCGCCAGATAACATTTCCACGGAACTATACCTCATTACGGAGTCGCTAAAGCGCGATCTCGAATCAAAAAACGAATCAAAAAACTATGAGATAAAGTAATTCAAAAGCTGAACGCTTAAGAGAATACAAACCTCACAACCAAAGTTAGTGTCTCCCAAGCTGGGACACCACTAAACCAATTAGAGCGATTGCGCCTATCGGCAAGGTATTGCCAGGCGTTCTCACAACACAGGTCGTGTGTCTGCAGAGTGAAGGGAGCGTCCCATAGTCAATACCGGTAAGTAGAGACTCGACGCTAATATCAGCTACCGGTAAGTAACAGATATCGGCCATCAACATTAAGTGGGTAATTTTGAATGAAGATTGAACAAAGTCAACCGTTTGCCGGTAAAGACTGGGATTTATCACGAATAATCATGGTTTTGTGGACGAAATCAGCACTAATCCCTTTCTAAACCTACTTTCTTTGCCATAATTGATGCTATCAAACGGTTAAATACGGAAATCCGAGCACCATGACCAACGTACTACAGGCATTGTTTATTTGCGTAGGTATTATTGCCTCTCTCACCCTGCAGGCAGAGCAAAATGGCATCTATCGCTGGACGGACAATAACGGGGTAACTCAATATTCTGACCGCCCACCGG
>JAAELM010000611.1 GCA_024226635.1 Oceanicoccus sp.
GGTCATTGCCGTTCTTTACCTGAGACTTTACTTATTTGTTAGAGTCAGCAAAGAGAGTCTGGAAGCTCATAATGCGTTTGGCATTGGCGCCCAAATCACTTCGCCCAACCCGTGATACTGAGCGCAGGTCAATGATACTGCGAGTCTCTCCAGTTCCTCCATCCTCTTCACCCTCGGCGGAGTTAATACGAATAACAATATCGTCCTTAAAGCCAAACCAGAAAGTGGTTTCAACGGCTTCAATTCTGCCTGTTGTTTCATCCTGTGCATAAATTACCCAGCCCATGGTTTCAGCAGTGGTCACGGCCCTGGCAAAGGCTTCTGCCGGGGTCAGCTCTGAGTTTAATGAAGCTACCTCGGGGAAGAACTCCTTTTGAATGGCGGCAATTTCAGGGGTATAGGCTAAAGGATTACTATTCTCACCACGTTGTTTTACTGCTGCTACAAACTGTGGTGGGTTGCTATAGTCGGTGGTGATATTGTGGATACCGGCTTTGGTGGCGTCATCACCACGCATAAAGGCCGCTACCAGCACCAGTGGTGGCAGGGCAAACAGGCTGGCATAGCGCAGGGCGGTTTTGGTGCCTGCTGCGGGTTTACGGAATAGCCAAATCGCGGTGATAATCTGGATCAGTAAACTGCCCAGCATGGCAATGGCTAGCAACAGCAAGCCAACAGTAAAAGGCCAAAGACCAAACCGAGACCCCAGTGCTGAAAGCGGTAATAAAACAAGCAGCACAATCGCCAGGTTTCGAATTCGAAGTGCGCCTTTTGAAGGGCCGTTAGTTGCCTCTGTTGGCATGGGGTTTTCTCCTCGGGTGAGTTATTAAGGTTATCCGGCTATCGAACCGTCCGATAAAGGTTTGTACCATGATTATAGATTAACTCAATAACACCACTGTAATAAATGACCCGATACCTAATAGTGAGGTAACCAGGGTTAATCGCTGTAACTTCGGCGTTTGCCAGGCCATGATAAAACCCGAAATCAGCAATAAGGCCAGTGCAATAGCAAAGCCAGCGGCATAAATTTTAAATAATATACCGCCCTTGGCTTTATGTAGCTGCACCAGGTTTCTATACCAGTTGGTATGCTTGACGGTTAGTCTGGCGATCAGTGGATTGTCGGTAGGGTCAAGGGCAATATCTTTTTTGGAGCCGGTCCATTCCAGGGTAAAGTGATTGCCCGCTGTTTTTATTTTGGCATCGCCTGAAGGTGTGGCGATGGCTAATTTTTGCAGTTCAGATTGTGCCAGTACAACCAGTTCTTCCAGATTTGGCTGAATAGGCCTGTCCAATTGAATGGGATGGTATTTGATGTCGTAACTACCCTTTACTCCCCAAGTGTACAATGCGCCGGTAAACAAAAACATACAGGCAACGGGTAACATAAAAGCCGCCAGCAAAGCGTGCAATTTCATTAGCTGCATTCTACTTAACATAAATCCCTCATTTAAGATGTATTCCAGCCAACTGAACGTTGTAATACTCTACCTTAAAGTTTTACTCCGCTCGATAACTATCAATATCAGGACAGGCACATACCAAATTTCTATCCCCAAACACATTATCAATTCGAGCCACCGGCGGCCAAAACTTATGCTCACTTCCCACCGGAAATACCGCCTGCTCGCGAGTATATTGATGCTGCCACTCAGATGCCGTAGCTTCCATCGACGTATGCGGCGCATTTTTTAGCGGATTATCATTCTCATCCAGTTCGCCCGCTTCAACCTGGGCAATTTCTTTACGAATGGTAATCATCGCCTCAATAAAACGGTCCAGCTCTTCTTTGGGTTCGCTTTCTGTGGGTTCAATCATTAAGGTGCCCGGTACCGGAAAAGACATGGTAGGAGCATGAAAACCAAAATCCATTAAACGCTTGGCCACGTCTTCCTCGCTGATGCCGCTTGCTTCTTTTAAGGGGCGCATATCAATAATACACTCGTGTGCAACGCGGTTATTTCGTCCGGTATATAACACAGGGTAGTGCTCGGATAGTTCCATGGCAATATAGTTGGCACTAAGAATGGCCACCTGGGTAGCTTTTTTGAGGCCTTCTTCACCCATCATCGCCACATACATCCATGAGATCGGCAAGATAGCGGCGCTACCCCATGCGGCGGATGACACCGTATCGTTATCCAGCGCTAAACCTTCGATAGGTTGGGCGGGGTTATTCGGCAGGAAGGGGGCAAGGTGTTTGCCGACACCGATAGGGCCCATACCAGGGCCACCACCGCCGTGTGGAATGCAGAATGTTTTGTGCAGGTTGATATGGGATACGTCGGCACCAAATTTACCCGGGGCTGCAATGCCGACCAGGGCATTGAGGTTGGCGCCATCTACATAAACCTGACCACCGTGTTGATGAATTAAATCGCAGATATCGGTAATGGTTTCTTCAAATACACCATGGGTAGAAGGGTAAGTTACCATTAAGGCTGCCAAATCATCGGCATGGCGTTCGGCTTTGGCTTTTAGGTCTGCCATATCGACGTTGCCATTGGCATCGCATTCGGTAATCACTACACGCATACCGGCAACCGCCGCACTGGCAGGGTTGGTGCCGTGGGCAGAACTGGGGATTAAGCAAACATCACGATTAAAATCGCCGCGGCTTTCATGATATTTTTTAATCGCTAATAGGCCGGCATATTCACCCTGGGCACCGGAGTTAGGTTGTAAAGAAATCGCATCATAACCGGTGGCTTCAATCAGCATTTTTTCCAATTGCTTAAACATCGCCAAATAACCCTGCGCCTGATACTGCGGTGCGAAGGGGTGCATGCTGCCAAACTCCGGCCAGGTAACGGGAATCATTTCCGCCGTTGCGTTTAGCTTCATGGTGCAAGACCCTAGCGCAATCATGGAATGGTTAAGGGCAATATCTTTGCTTTCCAAACGCTTCATATAACGCAGCATTTCGGTTTCTGAATGATGCTGGTTAAAAACCGGGTGCGTTAAAAAGTCACTGCCGCGGCGGTTCTTTTCGGGAATCGGGGAGTGGTTGGCGGTTTCTACATCGATAGATTCAATGCTGAAATCAATATTGTTGCCAGATATCACGGCCCATAGCGTTTCAATATCGTCGCGGGTGGTGGTTTCGTCCAGGCTAATGCCCACGCGGTCATCCCCAATAATACGCAGGTTAATACCGGCACTAACGGCGCGGTCAACAATGTCAGTTTGTTGGTCGCCAACATGGTAAGTCAGCGTATCAAACCAATCGGTATTTTCCGGTGACAGGCCCAGCTTATTTAAACCGTTAGCCAGAATGTTGGTCAGGCGATGAATACGGTTGGCAATGGTTTTTAAACCTTCAGGCCCATGATAAACCGCATAGAAGCTGGCCATAATCGCCAGCAAAGCCTGGGCGGTACAAATATTACTGGTGGCCTTTTCACGGCGGATATGTTGCTCGCGGGTTTGCATCGCCATCCGTAAGGCCTGGTTGCCGTGGCGGTCAATCGAGACACCAATAATACGGCCCGGGGTAGAGCGCTTGTATTTATCTTTAATGGTAAAAAAGGCAGCGTGAGGCCCACCAAAGCCCATGGGGACACCAAAGCGTTGGCTGTTGCCTACCACGACATCGGCACCTAATTCGCCGGGAGGGGTTAGCACTACCAGACTCATAATATCGGCGGCTACGACGACTAAGGTATTTTGTTCGTGGGCTTGTTCGATCAGGGTGCCAAGGTCGGTGATATGACCGTAGGTGCCTGGGTATTGTAACAATGCGCCAAAGACATCCTGGCCTGCCAGTTCTTCGGCTTCACCAAGAACTAATTCAAAACCATAGGTTTCGGCGCGGGTTTTTAATACGGCAATGGTTTGTGGGTGGCAATCATTGGCCACAAAAAACTGGTTGGAGCGATTTTTTTTGTTGACGCGTTTTAATAACGCCATCGCTTCAGCAGCAGCGGTACCTTCATCCAGCATGGAGGCATTGGCCAGCTCCATACCGGTTAGGTCCATGACCATTTGCTGGTAGTTAAGCAGGCCTTCTAAACGGCCTTGGGCAATTTCAGGTTGGTAAGGGGTATAGGCGGTATACCAGCCTGGGTTTTCCAGTACGTTGCGTAAAATAACATTGGGCGTTTTAGTGGGGTGATAACCTTGACCAATCATATTGGTCATGACGGTATTTTGTGCGGCCAGTTGTTTTAGTTCCGCCAGTGCTTCGCTTTCGGTTTTAGGCGAGGGTAAGTCCATCGCTTTTTTCCGCAGGATATTGGCGGGAACGGTGCTATCAATTAATTCATCCAGTGAACTAACCCCAAGCTGTTGCAGCATGTCTTGTTGTTGCTGGTCGTCGGGGCCGATATGACGTTGAACAAATTCGTCATGGGCTTCCAGCTCTAAAAGGGATGCGTTGTTATTTAACATGGGGTTCTCCAGTTTTTCTATTTTTTTTGATGGAATATATTCCACCGTTTACCTGGCGTAGTTCTGTGACACAAAAGGCATCTTGACGACTTCAACAGGGATTTGTTTTTTTCTAAGCAAGACAAAAAACTGGCTGCCGATGGCAGCATAATCTTTGTCGACATAGCCCATCGCTACCGGGCCACCTAAAGTCGGCCCAAAACCACCGCTGGTTACGCTGCCGATAATTTCTCCATCGGCATTAACCAGTTCTGCACCTTCACGTACTGGTGCGCGGCCTGAGATTTTAAAGCCTACTCGCTTGCGTGGTGCGCCGTCGGCGATTTGTTGCAGGATGATGTCAGCCCCTAAAAAGTCAGCTTCTTTTTCTCCGCCTGCGCGGCGTGATTTGCTGATGGACCAAATAAGTCCGGCTTCTATAGGGGTGGTTTCGGTATTCATATCGTGGCCGTAAAGGCATAAGCCCACTTCAAGGCGCAATGAGTCACGGGCACCGAGGCCAATGGCTTCAACCTGTTCAAAGGCCAATAATTTCTGCGCCAGTGCTACCGCTTTATCAGCGGGTACAGAGATTTCATAACCATCTTCACCGGTATAACCTGAGCAGGTGATAAAGCATTGAGTGCTGTCGCCATCAAGTTCAAGACTGTCGAAGCAGCCACCCATAAAACGCAGTTCGGTGGCGGCGGGTAGTAATTCGTCCATAACGGATCGGGCCTGTGGTCCCTGTAATGCCAACAGGGCATGCTGGTCCATGATTTCGATTTCAAAACCGGGCAGGTGTTTTTGCAGGTGGGCGATATCCTGTTGCTTGCAGTCGGCATTAACGACTAGAAAAAATTCATCGTCGGCCCAGCGGGTAATAATTAAATCATCGAGGATGCCGCCGGCTTCGTTGGTGAGTACGGCATAGGTTTGTTTAAAGGGGGGGAGTTGGCCAAGGTCTACCGGTACCAGTTTTTCCAACGCTGCGGTAATACCTGCACCTTTTATACGTACCTGCCCCATATGGGAAACATCGAATAAACCAGCCTGCTCGCGGGTGTGCAGGTGTTCCTTTAATACCCCCAGCGGGTACTGCACCGGCATATCATAACCGGCAAAGGGTACCATTTTGGCGCCCAACTCACGGTGGAGTGCATTGAGAGGTGTGGTTAAAAGCTCTTGCTCAGGCATAGTCGATACCGGTCATTGCTGGTTTGAAGGGTGGCTATCATAGCGTCAGTTGCTGCATAACAGAAATTAATAATTATTATCTATTGATA
>JAAELM010000612.1 GCA_024226635.1 Oceanicoccus sp.
CGCGGGAATGACGGGTGTACGCGGGAATGACGGGTGTACGCGGGAATGACGGGTGTGCGCGGGAATGACGGATAGATAAGCTATGACCTTAATCAACGCACACTTAATCATTAGCTGCTAATCTGTATAGACACTGAAGTGATATACGGAGCAAAATCATGGAAAAACTGCTAGTCATCGCCGACAAAGAAGACGGAAAAAATGTTGCCCTAGCTCGTGCGGCCAGCCTGCAAGCTGCAACCGGCGCAAAAATAACCCTACTGGGCTTTTGCTATGTCAATATCAGTAACCCAAACGACTTAAAGTTTGCCACCTTAAGCCGCGGCCAACTGGAAAAACACGTGGTTGCCAACCGCCAAAAAGAGCTGGAAAAACTCGCCAGACAGCTAAAAATCAAGCCCAAAAATATCACCATCAAAGCTATCTGGGGTAAAGATATCGCCCAGGCCATCATCAGCCATTGCAGCAAACACAATGTCGATATGGTGATTAAATCCGCCCATCGCAGTGAAACCCTTCTCTATACCTCAACCGACTGGCAGCTGCTAAGAAGCTGCAGCGCACCGGTTATGATCACCGCCAGTAAAAGCTGGAAGAAAAAGCCTCGCATCGTTGCGGCACTGGACTTCTCTACCACCATCAAGTCCAAAATTGCTTTAAATCACAAAGTGTTTAAGCATGCACTGGCACTGGCCAACTCACTGGATCAGGAGGTTCATATAGCCCATGCCATCAGAACGCCACAGGCCTTAATCGACCTGGATATTATCGACTCCCGGAAATATATCAGTAAAAAGCGTAAAGAAGTCCAGGCCACAGCTAAAGCATTTTGCGAGGGCTATGATGTCGACCCTGGCTGTGTGCAGCTTAAGGCCGGGCCACCGGAGAAGATCATCCCCAGTATTGCCAGTAAACTGAAAGCCGATGTTGTGGTGACGGGCACCGTGGGCAGAAGAGGCATTAAAGGCAAATTGATGGGCAATACCGTGGAAGCTATTCTAAACCGCTTACACACCGACGTTATTGCCATTAAACCCTAAGCTTTTTAAGCTGGCGCCCTAACAATATTCAAGACAACAAAGGATCTAAAATGATTATTGTATTAGCCACTATAGAATCAACCATTGAAGATATTAACAACCTGCACCAGGCCATTGTGGATATGCAAACCGCCACTACTGAAGCCGAGCCAGGTAATATCGCTTACACTTTTACTACTGACGTGACCAATCCAGGGACTATACGTGTTATTGAGCAATGGCAGTCCATGGACGCGCTTAAAGAGCATATGGCCGCACCCCATATGGCGACTTTCCAAAAAGCCATGGCGGGCTACCCGCCTAAATCTATGGATGTGAAGATCAATGAAATAGCCCAGGAACTGCCACTCTCTGCGATGTAACAACCATCGTCATTCCCGCGAAGGAATGACGTCCCTTTGTGGGAATGACAGAATAAAAAAAGGCGTATAGGTAAACCTATACGCCTTTTTATAGCTGATAACTGGCTAGCTGGAAGCTTCCTCAGCCTCTGATGGCAAGCGCACATTGCGCGAGGGCACCACAGTAGAAATAGCATGCTTAAACACCACCTGGGTGGATACATTTTTAAGCATCACCACAAACTGATCAAAGCTTTCGATAGTACCCTGCAGCTTAATCCCATTTTTCATAAAGATTGAAACCGGAATACGCTCTTTGCGAAGAGCATTTAGAAATGGCTCTTGTATCTTTTGCGCCTTATCCATTAAAACACCTCATTAATTATTCTTACCCAAGCATAGCTGCTCAGCAGCAAAAGCAAAAGCCAGATAACAAAAACAGTAGTTATATTACTACCCCGTCCCTATTAAGACACTTCTGAAGTGAAAATCCCCACCTGCGAGTATCAATTAGTTTATTTATAACGCGCATCACCAGGTATGACAGGCTTCGCTTACATGACAGGCAATAAAAAACCGAACTAAAAAGTCCGGTTTTTTTAAGGTGGATACCGCCCTTAGGCGTTGATCTTAATCCTCATCACCCTCAAGGATATCTTCAACTTGTGGACGATCTACTAATTCAACATAGGCCATTGGCGCTTTATCACCCGTACGGAAGCCAGCCTTAAGGATACGGATGTAGCCTCCTGGGCGCTCCTGGTAACGTGGGCCAAGGTCAGAGAACAATTTGCCGACAGTAGCTTTGTCGCGGGTGCGATCGAAAGCCAAACGACGGTTTGCTACTGAATCCGTTTTACCTAAAGTGATTAGCGGCTCGGCATAACGACGCAGTTCTTTCGCTTTTGGCAATGTAGTTTTAATCAGCTCGTGCTCAACTAATGAGTTAACCATATTACGGAACATCGCTTTGCGATGTGTAGTGTTACGGTTTAGTTGGCGGCCACTATGACGATGACGCATGGGTCTATTTCCTATTTCTTACGGAGCAGTAGTTGCTGCTCCCGTTAATACTATGACGCTACGATTAAGTGGCTATTAAGAAGCTAATAGCTTGTCGTCGTTTTTAAGGCTGGCAGGTGGCCAGTTGTCCAGGCGTAAGCCTAGAGACAAACCACGTGACGCCAATACGTCTTTAATTTCTGTTAGTGACTTCTTACCCAGGTTAGGGGTTTTCAACAGCTCAACTTCTGTGCGCTGAACAAGGTCACCAATGTAGTAAATATTTTCTGCTTTCAGACAGTTGGCTGAACGTACCGTTAACTCAAGATCGTCAACTGGACGCAGTAGAATTGGATCGACTTCGTCTTCCTCTTCCTCTGGCTCAGCTTCTTTTTCACTTTCAAGGTCAACAAAGACTGACAGCTGCTGCTGCAAGATAGTCGCTGCACGACGAATCGCTTCTTCAGGATCGATGGTACCGTTGGTTTCAAGATCCAGAACCAGCTTATCAAGGTCAGTACGCTGTTCAACACGAGCGTTTTCTACCACGTAAGCTACGCGGTGTACTGGGCTGAAAGAAGCGTCTAACTGCAGACGACCAATGCTGCGAGTTTCTTCTTCGTCAGTTTGACGAGCATCCGCTGGAATATAACCCCGGCCGCGGCCGATGGTTAGCTTCATGTTTAATGAACCAGCTTCATTTAAGTTGGCAATAACATGGTCTGGGTTAGAAATTTCAATTTCGTGATCAACCTGAATATCACCGGCAGTCACAGGACCTGCACCAGTTTTGCTCAAGGTTAATACGGCTTCGTCTTTTCCGTGCATCAAAATAGATACACCCTTCAGGTTCAACAAGATTTCAATCACATCTTCCTGAACACCTTCAATAGCACTGTACTCATGCAATACGCCGTCGATTTCAACTTCTGTAACGGCACAACCTGGCATGGACGACAACAGAATACGACGCAAGGCATTACCTAAAGTATGACCAAAGCCACGCTCTAATGGCTCCAGGGTTACCTTGGCGCGGGTTGAGCTTACTTCGTCTACATCGATAACGCGTGGCGTTAAAAATTCGTTTACTGCACTCTGCATATGGACACCTGTGTAGTATAAGTCCTTTAGATTGAGGGTTTGTGTCTAAGTAATTGGTCTTCTAATTAAAGAGGATTACTTAGAGTACAATTCAACAATCAAGTTTTCGTTAATCTCGGAAGAAAGGTCAGCGCGATCTGGCTGAGCTTTATAGGTTCCTTCCATATTGCCTGCATTAACTTCAATCCACTCTGGCTCACCACGCTGGGCAGCTAGTTCGATTGAGTGCTTAACACGCAACTGTGTTTTTGCTTTTTCGCGAACAGAAACTTTGTCTCCCGCTTTAACTTGGTAAGAAGCGATGTTAACCACTTTGTCGTTAACCAAGATAGCTTTGTGGGAAACAAGCTGACGTGCTTCGGCGCGTGTTGAGCCAAAACCCATACGATAAACTACGTTATCAAGACGGCTTTCCAAAAGCTGTAACAGGTTCTCACCGGTTGCGCCTTTTAGACGAGCTGCTTCTTTGTAGTAGTTGCGAAATTGCTTTTCCAGAACGCCGTAGATACGACGAACTTTTTGCTTTTCACGAAGCTGAACGCCGTAATCCGACAAGCGACCGCGACGGGCGCCGTGGAAACCGGGAGCGGCTTCTGCTTTACATTTTGAATCCAGAGGACGAACACCGCTCTTTAAGAACAGGTCTGTACCTTCTCTTCTGGACAGCTTACATGTAGGGCCTAAGTATCTAGCCATTGTTGTATTCCTGTATTCTTAATTAAACGCGACGTTTCTTGGGAGGACGACAGCCATTGTGTGGAATCGGCGTAACGTCATTAATGCTACCAATCTTGTAACCGACATTGTTCAGTGCGCGAACCGCAGATTCACGACCAGGACCGGGGCCCTTGACTTCAACGTCTAAGTTTTTCAGACCGTATTCCTGGGCTGCGATACCCGCACGCTCAGCAGCAACCTGCGCAGCGAATGGGGTAGATTTACGCGAACCACGGAAACCGGAACCACCAGCGGTTGCCCAGCTGAGTGCGTTACCTTGACGGTCTGTGATGGTAATGATGGTGTTGTTAAAAGACGCATGGATGTGCGCAATGCCATCCACAACGGTCTTTTTGACCTTTTTACGGGCCGGCTTAGTATCTTTAGCCATTTTCTTCCTACTCTAATATCAGCACTACAAAAGTGATGTAGCTACACTAAAGTAATTGAATCAATTACTTGTTTTACTCAAAAATAATAACGAGGTTAACTACCTGAAATTACTTACGAATTGGTTTACGAGGACCTTTACGAGTCCGGGCATTAGTCTTGGTACGCTGACCACGTAGTGGCAGGTTTTTACGATGGCGTAAGCCACGGAAGCAACCCAAGTCCAACAAACGCTTGATATTCATTGACACTTCACGACGAAGATCACCTTCTACGCTTACCTTGCCAATTTCAGTACGGATGGTATCCAGCACGTCTTCTGACAGAGAGCCAATTTTAGTATCTTCAGCAACACCCGCAGCAGCACAAATCTGCTTCGCTGTAGGGCGACCAATACCGTAGATGTAGGTCAACGAGATCACCGCATGTTTATGGTCGGGAATGTTGACACCAGCTATACGAGCCATCCAAATTACTCCAAAACTTTCATTTTTAACGCTTAACGCTGCCTTTTACTGCCCTAAAGAGGGACTCTAATCTGCTCAATTTCAGGCTAAATACCCGCAAAATTGAGCCACTGCGCAAAAGGCGCGACAGTTTAGCGTCAGATTAATAAAAAATCAACCTGATCGTTACTACATTTTAAGATAAGCCAAATGGCCTGATCTTAACCTTGACGCTGCTTGTGGCGAGGCTCTGTGTTACAGATAACACGAACAACACCGTTGCGGCGTACAATTTTGCAGTCACGACAGATTTTCTTTACAGAAGCACGAACTTTCATTTCACTTCTCCACTACTACTCTTAATACTATTTTATAAAACAGGGGTTTCAGCTTGGAGGGCTAATTAACCGCCTTTGCCTTTACCATAACTTTTTAGGTTGGCCTTTTTCATCATGCCTTCATACTGATGTGACATCAGATGAGACTGAACCTGAGACATAAAGTCCATGACCACAACCACAACAATCAACAGGGAAGTACCACCCAAGTAGAACGGTACATTCCACATCACCACTAAAAACTGTGGCAACAAACACACCAAGGCGATATACAAAGAACCAAAGATCGTTAAGCGCGTTAGTACACTGTCGATATAGTTGGCTGTTTGCTCACCGGGACGAATCCCTGGCAAGAACGCACCTGAGCGTTTTAAATTATCGGCCACTTCTTTCGGGTTAAACATCAACGCTGTATAGAAGAAGCAGAAAAATACAATCAACATGGTAAACAATAAGATGTTTAGCGGTTGGCCTGGGCCTATAGCTAATGACACTTCTTGTAACCACTCCATGCCTTCACCCTGACCAAACCACTGGGCAATAGACGCTGGAAATAATAAGAGTGAGCTGGCAAATATCGCCGGGATAACACCCGCCATATTAACCTTCATGGGCAAATGGCTCTGCTGCCCCTGCATCACTTTGTTACCTTGCTGGCGCTTAGCGTAGTTCACGGTGATACGACGCTGACCGCGCTCGATAAATACCACCAGATATACAACTGCAATCGCCAAGGCTAAGATCAGCAACAATATCAAGATATTGAGTTCGCCCTGTCTTGCCTGCTCAATCGATTGACCAACGGCCGAAGGTAAACCGGCAACAATACCTGCGAAGATTAATAACGATATACCGTTACCAATACCGCGCTCAGTGACCTGCTCACCTAACCACATCATAAAGACCGCGCCCGTTACCAGCGATACAATCGCGATAAGGTAGAACGAAAGCCCCATGTTGTAGGCCATACCGGAATTGGCTAAACCAACCACCATACCGGTGCCCTGTACAGTGGCTAAAATCACTGTCAGGTAACGGGTGTACTGACTTATCTTGCGACGACCAGCTTCACCATCTTTCTTTAGTGCTTCCAGCTGAGGGCTAACGGCACTCATCAGCTGCATAATGATGGAAGCGGAGATATACGGCATGATACCCAATGCCAATATACTCATACGCTCAAGCGCACCACCAGAGAACATATTGAACAAACCCAGAACCGTACCCTGGTTCTGGTTAAACATGGCTGCGATCTGGTCCGGATTAATACCTGGTACCGGAATATGGGTACCGATACGATAAATAATTATGGCAATCAGAACAAAACGAAGGCGAGCAAAAAGCTCGCCTAGTCCAGATTGCTTTCCGCCGGATAGCAGCCCTGTATTCACTATGGATTATTCCTCAATCTTTCCGCCGGCTTTCTCGATTGCTTCACGAGCGCCTTTGGTTACACCCAAACCTTTAATGGTCACAGCTTTTGTTACATCGCCTGACAAAAAGATTTTTGCACGTTCGATATTAGTACCAACCAAGTCAGCACGCTTAAGTGCTGTTAGATCGATCACGTCATCCTGCACGGCAGCTAATTCGCTAGTGCGGATTTGCGCGGTTACACGAGCTACGCGAGAAGTGAAGCCGTACTTAGGCAAACGCTTCTGCATTGGCATCTGGCCACCCTCGAAACCTGGGCGAACACTACCGCCACTGCGAGCTTTTTGACCTTTGTGACCACGGCCACCGGTTTTACCTAAACCGCTACCGATACCACGACCAACACGCTTTGAGCTGTGCTTGGCACCGGGTGCCGGGCTCAATGTATTTAAACGTAATTCTTCAGTCATGATTAATCCTCAACCCGTAGCATATAGCTGACTTGGTTAATCATACCGCGTGTTGAAGGAGTGTCTTCCACTTCAACCGTATGATTAATGCGACGTAAACCTAAACCGGCAACTGAAGCTTTGTGCTCCTTTCTGCGACCGTTAGTACTACGTACCAGCGTTACTTTAACTGTCTTCTTGGCCATTTCTGCAACCCTAATGCTCAGCGGTCAATACCGCTGATTCACTACTTAATTTAAAATTTCTTCTACTGTTTTGCCGCGACGATTCGCTACTTGCTCAGGTGAAGCCATTGTTTCAAGCGCTTTGAAAGTTGCGCGAACAACGTTTACCGGATTAGTAGAACCGTAGCTCTTGGCTAGTACGTTATGTACACCCGCCATTTCCAATACAGCTCGCATTGCGCCACCGGCGATAACACCAGTACCCTGGGATGCAGGCTGCATGTAGATTTTTGAAGCACCGTGGTTTGCTTTGATCGGATACTGAATAGTGTCACCATTCAGATCAACGTCGATCATATTGCGACGCGCCGCTTCCATAGCTTTCTGGATAGCAACTGGCACTTCGCGAGCCTTACCACGACCAAAGCCGACTTTACCGTTACCGTCACCAACTACTGTCAGCGCAGTGAAACCGAAAATACGACCACCTTTTACAACTTTTGCAACACGGTTAACCTGAACCAGCTTCTCTTGTAAGCCTTCAGAATCGTCCTGCTTTTTTGAATCATTAAATGACATCGTTTAACCCTGACTCTAATTCAATCGCTTGAATCGTTAGAATTGTAGGCCGCCTTCGCGGGCTGCCTCTGCCAAAGCCTTAATGCGGCCATGGTATTTAAAACCACTACGGTCAAAAGCTACGTCGGAAATACCGGCGGCCTTTGCACGCTCTGCTATCAACTTACCAACACTAGCTGCAGCATCAGCATTACCTGTGCTACCAGAGCGCAAGTCTTTGTCTAGTGTTGAAGCACTAGCTAAAACCTTATCGCCTTCCGGGCCAATAATTTGTGCATAAATGTGCTGCGAAGTGCGGTGAACGCTCAGGCGATTAGCACCTAACTCACGCATCTTTACGCGGGCTCGGCGAGCACGACGCAATCTTGATGTTTTCTTGTCGCTCATACTAGTACCTATCTACCTTACTTCTTCTTAGCTTCTTTACGACGAACATACTCGTCGGAATAACGAATACCTTTACCTTTATAAGGCTCAGGTGGACGGAAGGCACGAATTTCAGCGGCTACCTGTCCAATCAACTGTTTGTCTGCGCCTTTCAACACGATCTCAGTCTGAGATGGAGTCTCCGCAGTGACACCTTCAGGTAGTTCGTAGTCAACCGGGTGTGAAAAACCTAAAGTTAGGTTCAACGTTTTACCCGCTGCTTTCGCACGATAACCAACACCGTTTAGCTCAAGCTTCTTCTGGAAACCGGTGCTAACACCGATAACCATATTGTTAACTAACGCGCGAGTGGTACCCGCTAAGGCCCAAGCATCTTTCGCGTCGTCACGACCTGAAAACACAATATTGTTTTCTTCTTGTTTAACTTCTACCTTCTCGTGTACACCCCAAGACATAGATTCTTTGGCGCCTTTAACAGTCACTTCCTGACCGTTAATTTTCACCTCAACACCTGCTGGGATAGCCACTGGGCTTTTTGCTACTCTAGACATAGTCTTAAACTCTGACTCTATTTAAGTGACAGTTTTCTTAGAAAACCGTGCAAAGTACTTCACCACCAACACCGGCAGCACGTGCTGCGCGATCTGTCATCACACCTTTAGAGGTAGATACAATCGCAACACCTAAACCACCACGTACTTTTGGCAATTCATCTTTACCCACGTAAGAACGCAAACCAGGGCGACTTACACGGTCAATTTCAACAATAACTGGCTTACCGTTGTAGTACTTAAGCTCTACAACTAAATTGGGCTTGCCATCTACAGCTTCGTTACGCGAACCAGCAACAAAGCCTTCGTCCTGTAACACACCAGCCAAAGCTGCTTTTAATTTTGAAGCGGGCATCGCAACTTCAGGCTTACCAGCCATCTGTGCATTGCGAATCCGGGTTAGCATATCCGCTACGGGATCTTGCATACTCATATTTTTGCTCCTAAAGCCTTACCAGCTAGCCTTAACTAGACCAGGTACGTCGCCGCGCATAGCAGCTTCGCGTAATTTGTTACGACATAAACCAAACTTGCGATAAACACCGTGTGGACGACCGGTAACCTGACAGCGGTTACGCTGACGAACCGGGTTAGCATCACGTGGTAGCTTTTGCAGTTTGATCTGCGCAGCCCACTTGTCATCATCACTCGCGTTTGGATCCAGGATCAGTGCTTTAAGCTCGGCGCGTTTTGCTGCAAACTTTTTAACAGTTGCTGCACGCTTTGCTTCGCGGGCGATCATCGATTTCTTTGCCATGCCGCTATACCTAAATTAGTTCTTAAAAGGGAAATTAAATGCTTTCAGCAAGGCCAAACCTTCTTCGTTGTTCTTTGCTGAAGTGGTAATGGTAATATCCATACCACGAATCTTATCAATTTTGTCATAGTCGATTTCAGGGAAGATAATCTGCTCTGAAACACCCATGGCAAAGTTGCCGCGACCGTCAAATGATTTCGGGCTAATGCCGCGGAAATCACGAATACGTGGAATAGAGATGCTGATTAAGCGCTCCAGGAATTCGTACATACGATCGCTACGCAATGTCACCTTACAACCGATTGGCCAATCTTCACGGACTTTAAAGCCAGCGATAGATTTACGTGCCTTAGTGACCACAACTTTCTGGCCGCTAATCTGTTCCATATTGCTTACTGCATGCTCAAGAACTTTTTTGTCGCCCAGAGCTTCACCCACACCCATATTCAAAGTGATCTTGGTGATCTGCGGAACTTCCATCACATTGTCCAGCTTCAGCTCTTCTTTAAGCTGTGCTTTTAACTCTGTGTTGTACTTTTCTTTCAAATTAGCCATTTCTTTTCTCAGCTTTCTCTGTGTTGCCACTGTAAACCTTCTTCTTTCTGGTGAAAGAGAAAATTACGCGTCAATCTGTTCGCCGTTTGATTTGAAGATACGCACTTTCTTGCCGCCTTCAACTTTAAAACCTACACGATCCGCTTTCGCAGTAGCGCTATTAAAAATCGCTACATTTGAAATCTGAATCGGCGCTTCTTTTTCAATAATGCCGCCAGGTACATTAGCCTGTGGATTAGGCTTCTGGTGTTTCTTCATCATATTGATGCCAGAAACCAGCAGACGGTCTTCACCAACCTGACCTACTACCTTGCCACGCTTGCCTTTGTCTTTACCTGCCAGGATGATGACTTCGTCATCTCGCATAATTTTACGCATTTCCGATCCTCTACTCTCTCTGCTTCTCTAAACCAGCACTTAAAGTACTTCAGGGGCCAGAGAGATAATCTTCATAAATTTTTCACCGCGCAGTTCGCGGGTTACTGGGCCAAAGATACGAGTACCAATTGGCGCATCCTGAGCATTCAGGATAACTGCTGCGTTATCGTCAAACTTGATCATCGAGCCATCACCGCGACGCACGCCTTTTCTGGTGCGCACTACAACCGCTGTCATTACCTGACCTTTTTTTACTTTACCGCGAGGAATTGCTTCCTTCACAGTAACCTTGATCAGGTCACCAATACGCGCATAACGACGGTGTGAACCACCCAGTACTTTGATACACATAACACGACGTGCGCCGCTGTTATCTGCTACATCTAAATACGATTCTGTTTGAATCATCTTCTACTCCAAACCTTCTTATCGATTCCAACCCTTTAAAGAGTCAGAGGCGCGTTATACCTGTACGGCACTGACTTCAATTTTTTCCAATTTCCAGGTCTTAGACTTGGAATATGGCTTTGTCTCGCTGATAGTGACAACATCACCAGCTTTACATTCGTTGTTTTCATCATGAGCGTGAAGCTTAGATGAACGAATCATATATTTGCCGTAGATAGGATGCTTAACTTTACGCTCAATAAGAACCGTAATTGTTTTATCCATCTTGTCGCTAACGACTTTACCCGTCGCTGTACGAGCTCCGCTTTCTTTTGCTGACATCTTAGTTACCTGCCTTTTCTGAAAGCACAGTTTTTACCCGTGCGATATCTTTACGAGCTTGTTTCAACAGGTGGGATTGACCCAACTGACCTGTAGCATTTTGCATGTTTAGCTTAAACTGGTCTTCACGCAGTTTTACTAACTCAGCGCCTAGCTCTTCTACAGATTTTTCACGTAATTCTGAAGCTTTCATTACATTACCGACCGTTTAACAAAAGTGGTTGCAACTGGAATCTTGGCTGCCGCTAAAGCAAATGCTTCACGCGCCAACTCTTCGGTTACGCCCTGCACTTCATAAAGCACTTTGCCTGGCTGAACCTGTGCTACCCAGTACTCAACATTACCCTTACCTTTACCCTGACGAACTTCTAAAGGCTTACCGGTAATTGGCTTGTCTGGAAACACTCGAATCCAAATTTTACCGCCACGCTTAATGTGACGAGTCATCGCACGACGTGCGGCTTCGATCTGACGAGCAGTTACTCGGCCACGGCCAACAGCTTTAAGGCCGTATTCACCGAAACTAATTTTGCTGCCACGATGTGCCAAACCGCGATTGCGGCCTTTCATCATCTTACGAAATTTTGTACGTTTAGGTTGTAGCATTTGCTGAACCCTTACCCTTTAATTCTGTATAAAACTAAATTCTTTTGTGTCTGCCTTTAACTCAATATTTCAAAGAATTAATTAAGCAGCACCCTTCTTACCTTTTGGCTTCTGTTCAACTTCTTCAACACCGCCAATCACTTCACCTTTGAAGATCCATACTTTGACACC
>JAAELM010000613.1 GCA_024226635.1 Oceanicoccus sp.
CCAGACCGCAATGAGCATTCGTAATATTTATGTCACCAGTCTGTGCATAGAGCGCCTTAAACGCGCTCTTCAGTCCGTTAATCTCTACCGGATCGCCCAGTTCAGTTCCAGTGCCGTGTGCTTCGATATAGCTAACTGTACGTGGATCTATACCCGCTTTTTGCCAGGCCGTTTGTATTAAATCGGATTGCGCTTTTGGATTAGGCGCGGTTAGAGAGTTGGCCCTGCCGCCGTGGTTTTCAGCGCTACCCCGTATTATCGCATAAATATGGTCCCGGTCTTGTTCGGCAGCGCTGAGTTTTTTTAGGAACAGCATACCCACACCTTCGCCTCTGACGTAACCATTGGCTTGATCAGAGAAGGTTTTACAACGGCCGTCCTCACAAAGCATACCGGCCTTGTTAAAGCTGATATGTAATTGTGGAGTAATGATAGTATTGACACCTCCGACAATGGCCATCTCACAGTTGCCAGCCTCGATAGTTTGTACTGCGCGGTGGATTGCAACTAATGAGCTCGAACACGCTGTCTCTATCGGTTCGCTGGGACCATGCAGATTGAGTAGATAACTCATCCGGTTAGGCCCCACTGACGGCGCCATACCGGTTGATGTATAACCTTCTATGGGAATATTGGCTTGTGATATTAAATCGGCATATCCGCTAAGGCCGGTGCCTATAAAAATGCCTGTCTGTGTACCGGAAAGGTTTTCAGGAGAATAGCCGGCATCTTCTATTACTTTCCAGACATAGGCCATTATCAAACGCTGCTGCGGATCCATCAATTCAGCTTCACGGGGCGATATGCCAAAGAACTGTGGATCAAATTCTTCTACACCATCTATAAACCCGCCCCATATAATATTTGATTTATTTACTTCCGTATGCGGATCGCCATAGATGGATTGACAGTCCCAGCGATCTTTGGGGATTTCAGTAATGCAATCCTTCCCCTCTTTCAGATTATTCCAGAAGGCTTCAAGTGTGTTTGCCTGCGGGAATTTACCGCTAATGCCGACGATGGCAATCGGTTCTGTTTTATTGCTCTCTACTGGTGTTAGTAGGTGAGTTTTTGTAAAGCGGATTCGCTGCCTTTTATGCTGAACTGCCGGTTCCAGTTCCTCAGATCCACTACTCTCTATAATTAGATTACGGCTCTGCAGGT
This sequence comes from Oceanicoccus sp., assembly GCA_024226635.1. GTDB lineage: Bacteria > Pseudomonadota > Gammaproteobacteria > Pseudomonadales > Dasaniaceae > Oceanicoccus. The sequence continues at coordinate 1,165 of JAAELM010000613.1, forward strand.
TAAACTCTTCAACAAACAACGCTTGGTATTCTTCACTTAAATACCGAGAAAAGGCGTCTATCCTCGGATATTCAAAAAAGATTGTCGGAGACAGTTTCAACGAGTATTGTTGATTGAGTTGGTTGATAAAGCCAGTCAGTGCGACCGAATCAAAACCATACTCACTCAGTTCCGTATCGATATCCAGATCGTCAACGCTGATCTTTAACAGTTTGGAAACCATTCTCAAAATGGTATTTTGCAATTTTGTGGTCAGTATATCGGTATCGATCATGGAATCAATTTCTGATGGCACCGCTTTTACCGGAACCGACTTTGAGGATGGAGTCGTCTGGGAAGTTAATAACAATCTCTTCTTCATACGCTTTAGCACGCCCTCCATCACCATAACCTGAGACTCACCTGAGGTCAAGCTTTGCTCTAATGCATC
>JAAELM010000614.1 GCA_024226635.1 Oceanicoccus sp.
AAAAATGACTACCAATAGTAAAGCTGCGAAACGACAAACAACCATATTATATCTACAAAGTGCCAATACAAAGATCCTGACTTTACAAAACCCTTATTAATTTTGCCTTTAAGTGCGGGCAACAACATTGTTAGGAAAATACCAAGCCCTATGAAAACGTGCGCACCATGAAATCCGGTAATACTAAAAAAAGCAGTGCTGAAGATATTCGTGCTATAAACGAAGCCTTCATGGAACAGGTGGTTCCACTCATAAATAGACATGCCCAGGAAAATCAGCCCCATAACCATTGTGATCAATAGCCACTTTATGAACCCTCCGCTGTCTCCACTCTCCAGTTTTTCTTCGCCGATGTGAATAGTGAAGCTCGAAGACACTAGTACTGCTGTCATAATGGCAGGGTACAACACCGGCAGCTCAACTGAGCCTTCTGGTGGCCAGGCGGGTGCGACAAGGCGCAAATACCAATAGGTGCAGAAAAAAGAGATAAAGATCATTGCCTCAGCAAGGATAAACCAGCCCATTGCTGGGGTACTGAGACCCACAAAATCCCCTTTCTCCCCAATCGCCTCACTGGTCCAGCCTGTTATGCCAGCAACTATCATGGGTACACCAAGGCCTAGACAGAGGACTGCAAATATTGGTGAGTGATAAACAAACTTGAATGAGAAGGCTAGTGGCAACGCAAATAATATACCGACACTAATGACCAACGGCCAGACACTAGTATCCCAATGCTCATGAGTGGCGTGTTCTGACATGATTTTCCCCCGGTTGCTCTTGGTTGCTTTGTTTTATTCTAGTTAGACCTTGTTTTATTCTGGCTTGAAGTGTGTCAGAATATTGCAAATTAGAATCAGTTTAAACTAGAACTTGTTTAAACGGAACCCGTATTTTGTTAATAATAATTCGGTGTCGATGTTTGGATGCTTTCTTAATCGATAATAATATATTGTCCTCCCAGCCAATTTTGTACCGGCACAGGACAAACCTTGCGTGCGTAAACAGCGGAGAACATAGAGAATGAAACTGAAAATCGTCGCCCTTTTTCTTTCTACAATTGGCCTGGCTGCAACATTTTCTGTCTTTGCAGAAGGTGATGCTTCCGCAGGACAGACAAAATCTGCAACCTGTGCAGCCTGTCACGGTGCAGACGGAAATAGCCCCCTGGGGATCTGGCCAAGCCTGGCAGGCCAAAGTACGTCATACATAGAAAAACAATTGCAGGATTTCAAGGCTAAAAGACGAACGAATGAAACCATGAGCCCCATGGCCGAACCTGTTAGCGAACAGGATGCACAGGATCTGGCCGCCTATTTTTCGTCACAATCGATCAAGCCGGGCGAAAACTCAGCTGAGTCGGGAAGCCTGGGAGGACAAGTTTATCTTAAGGGCAATATCAAGAAACAGGTCATCGCCTGCGTCGGCTGTCACGGATTAGAAGGAGAAGGAAACCCTAATTTGCAGGCCCCTGCCCTGGGGGGACAACACGCCGAATACCTTCTCCTGCAACTCAAAGCCTTTAAAAGTGGCGAGCGTGATAATGACACGGGCAAGATGATGCGCAGCATTGTTGCGCAAATGACAGACGAAGAAATGGATGCTGTTGCCAAATATATTAACGCCCTGAGCCGCTAACCACGCTTCTCAAGACAGGTGTCTTGGCTCGATAGGGGCCCAGTTAAACCAGGCTATCTATCTTTAGCAATCTCGAGATCACGCCAACGTCTTGATGCTCATGAAAAGGGATGTCCGCCAATAAAGGTACTGAAATTACATCAGTAATGGTACTGATAATTTCGCTGCCCCCAATGTCTTTGTTGCTTGTTCGGTTAACCACACACCCAACC
>JAAELM010000615.1 GCA_024226635.1 Oceanicoccus sp.
CAAGGGTAGTGGCGGCAAAGCTGATTACTATAACCGCGATCAGTGTAGAACCAAAACCATCAGGGAGCATAAGCCCCTCTTTAAGAAAATAGGCCCCGCCATTAACAAACGCTCCCATCTTCGCGTCCATACTTCCGGCAGCGCTCCAACTAGCATAATGGCCCTTCCACGCGGCAAGTGTCGCGAAACCTGCCGTTGACGCAATGACAGACATCAGCCCCAATGAACCCTCTCCCAGCATTGACCCAAAACCGATCATCCTGGTGTCTTTAATATTATTGAGCTGTTTAGCTGTAGTGCCAGAACCCACCAGACCATGAAATCCCGATATAGCGCCGCACGCTATCGTAATAAACAGAAACGGAAACCATGGCAAGCCGCCCTCAACTTCAAGATTAATGGCAGGCGCTACCATCGGAGGATGCACGATAAAAAGACCCAGATACATAATGCCCAATCCAACTAAAAGCTGTTGTGAGTTGATAAAATCTCTTGGCTGAAGCAGCAACCAGACAGGAAGAACTGACGCAATGAAGGCGTAAACAAAAAGCAAAACCACCCATGATTCAACCTGGCCGCCAACAAATGCCGGTAAGCTTATTGGAACGTACGTACCAAGATATATAAAAGCGTAGAGAAAAAGCAACGCTATTATTGATGGAATAAGTATTCCGTATTTTGTCCTGTAAATCACGATGCCTATGGTGACCGCAATTATTATCTGAATGTTAACGGGTAACACCG
>JAAELM010000616.1 GCA_024226635.1 Oceanicoccus sp.
TGGATGGTTCTCACATCAGAACCTTGCTTCTAACGTTTTTCTTTAGGCAGATGCCAGAACTCATCGAGCGCGGCCATGTCTTTATCGCCCAGCCACCTTTATACAAAATAGGCAAAGGCAAACAGCATCAGTATCTAAAAGATGAAGAGGGTAAGGACCAGTACCTGACACAAAGCGCGATGGAAAATGCTTCTTTGCATACCAGCCCCGACGCGCCAGGTATTGTTGGCACAGCGCTGGAAGATTTGGTTAAACAATACCGCAGCGTATTAAATACGATTGCTCGCCTTTCCCGTTTATATCCAGAAACGGCAATGCAGGACATGATTTATCTGCCTGAGTTAACCGTGGAACAATTGCGCGATCAATCCGCCGTTCAACAGTGGGCTGATCAACTGCAAGAAAAACTGGGCGAAGGTTCAAACAGCCAGTCTTACCTCGTTAATGTTAAAGAAGATACCGAACGCCATAACTTCTTGCCTCGCATTATTTCAACGGCTCATGGTGTTGATACCGAGTTTGTCTTTAACCAGGATTTCTTTTCTTCCAATGATTACAAAGCGATTGTTGCCATGGGTGCCAAGCTAATTGGTTTCCTTGAAGAGGGAGCTTATATTCAGCGCGGCGAGAAAACCGAAGAGATTAGTGATTTTAGCCAGGCCATCGATTGGTTAATGATACAGGCTGAAAAAGGTTTAAATATTCAGCGCTATAAAGGTTTGGGTGAAATGAATCCTGAGCAGCTATGGGAAACCACCATGGACCCTGAAGAGCGTAGAATGCTTCGGGTAACGATTGAAGATGCTATTGCAGCGGATCAGATATTTACGACGTTGATGGGCGACCAGGTTGAGCCCCGTCGAGAATTTATTGAAGAGAATGCGTTGAAGGTTGCTAATTTGGATGTGTAGTTAATGTCCTTTGTAGTAATGAAGGTAAGCTGAATGTTGAACCCCAAAAAATTAAAAATACTGGAGGGCAACTTTCTTATGCAATACCCGCTGGGCTTTGCAGACCCGGAGATGGTTAAGATTGGCAAGAAGCATAATGTAGGCAAATTAACGGAACAGTCGAAAGAGTTTTTTAGCAAACAGGCTCGCTCCAATGTCCATGTCACTGCAGAAAATATGATTGAGGTCGTTAGCCGCTCCTCTATCCCCTCCTACTATAAACCCACTACAGCCACCATGAAGCTATCTACTGATGCATAGCTAAGAATTTGTCATTGCTGTGTTGAATCCATAGGGTGCTCCGTGGCGTAGCAATGGCTACGCGCAATTGTTTTAATAAAGAGGTCGCAATGAGATTTCGCAAACTTGGAAACACCGATATAGATGTCAGTTTAATTTGCCTGGGCACAATGACCTGGGGCGAGCAAAACACCCCGCAAGAAGCTGCAGAACAGTTGGACTATGCCCTTGACCAGGGGGTTAATTTTATTGATGTTGCAGAGCTTTATCCGGTACCTCCTAAACCTGAGACCCAGGGTCGGTCAGAAGAGTATATCGGCCGCTGGCTGACTAAAACGGGTAAGCGCGAGCAAGTCATATTGGCCACCAAAGTCACCGGTCGCGGTGATGCTAATCCCGGTACTTCCCATATCCGTGGCGGCCCGCGTTTAAACCGCGAACAAATTCACCAGGCCATTGATGATTCATTAACCCGTTTACAAACAGACTACGTTGACCTCTATCAGGTTCATTGGCCTGAGCGTAAAACGAACTTCTTTGGTGAGCTGGGCTATAAGCCCGGCGGCGATGATGGCGTGAGCATTGAAGAAACTTTATCTGCATTAGGTGAGCTGGTTGACCAGGGTAAAGTGCGCCACATCGGTATCTCTAACGAAACCCCTTGGGGCGTGATGGAGTATTTGCGTTTAGCCAAAGAAAAAAACCTGCCTCGTCCGGTTAGTATTCAAAATCCCTATAATTTTCTATGCCGTACTTTTGATATTGGTTTAGCCGAAATCACCATGCGAGAAAAAGTGAGCCTACTAGCCTATTCCCCGTTGGCCTTTGGTGTCTTAAGCGGTAAATATATCAACGGTAAAAAACCGGTGGGTTCACGCATGGAGTTATTCCAACGCTTTACTCGCTACGGTAATGAATATGCAGAAGCCGCTACGGAGGCCTATGTTGAGCTGGCTAAAAATCACGGCCTTGAAGCTGATCAAATGGCACTGGCCTTTGTGAATGACCGCGAATTTATGACCAGTAATATTATTGGTGCTACCACCATAGAACAGCTAAAAAGAAATATTGCCAGTGTTGATATAACACTCAATGAAGAGGTACTGGAGGAAATAGAAGCAATACATCATAAGTACCGCATACCTTCCCCTTAAGCGACTTCATTTTCTGGCAAGGTCAATATCCCAGCTTGAATTTGACCAGACTGGCCGCTACACACCATGGCACAACCATCAGGGGCGAGCGTTTCCATACCGTGAGCATGGCAAAACCAATGACGGCTATTAGCAGGTCGGCTATAGAAGTAATGCCGGCGGTAAAGATGGGGTCGTATAGCGCCGCCGCTAAAATACCAACAACAGCAGCATTTAGACCGGCGATAGCATTGACCGCTTTGGGGTTGTGGGCAATGGCCTGCCACAGGGGCAGTGCGGCGGTCACCAGCAGAAAGCCGGGTAAAAATATAAACAGCAAAGCCGTGGCGGCGATGAGCAAAGGGCTTTGGTCCACTGGGATGATTGTGCCCAGGTAAGCAGCAAAGGCAAACATCGGGCCGGGTATCGCCTGCGACGCACCGTAACCGGCAAGAAAATGTTCCGGGCTAACCCAGCCGCTGGTGACTACCGATTGTTCCAATAGTGGTAGCACCACGTGACCGCCACCAAAGACCAAAGCACCCGCCTGGAAAAAAGTCCGGGCAACGTTAGCAATGCCATTATCGCCACTAATCATCGGCAAGCCCAATAACAACAGGGTAAACAGAGTCAATAATACTAACGCCAGCGACTTGCTGTAGCCAAGCTGCAACGGTGCCTCGGTATTAGAAACGGCTTCACGGCATAACACCATCCCCGCTACAGCGCCGGCAGCAACGACCAGCAATTGTGACCATGCGGAAGACAATAACAGCAGGGCTCCGATAGCAAACAGCGCTATAGCTCGACGCTGAAAATCAGGACATAACTTTTTCGACATCCCTAGCACTGCATCAGCTACCACGGCACAAGCCACAAGTTTTAAACCATGAATGGCCGCTGCACCGATTCCGCCAGACAGCGCAGGCAACAGCGAAGCAAAGACAATTAGTAATAGCGCTGAAGGTAATGTAAAGGCCAGAAAAGCGGCAATCGCCCCGCCCCATCCCGCCCTTAACAGGCCGATGGCAAAACCCAATTGGCTACTGGCGGGCCCGGGTAGAAATTGGCAGATGGCCAGTAGTTGGGTGAATTGACTCTCGGTAAGCCACTGGCGTTGTTCCAGCAAAGCTTTACGAAAATAGCCGATATGAGCCACTGGGCCACCAAAGGAGGTTAGCCCCAGTTTTAAAAAGGTTTTAAAAACCTCAAAAATGCTGCCCTGTTGATCAGACATGCTTTAAACCTGGAACAGGCGATCAGGGTTGATTAATCGTATAGCGAAGCAATTCCACCACCTGCTCGGGCGTTGTTGCCCAGGCTTGTGCGGCGGCGTCCACTTCTTTTAGGGGGTGAATAATATCGTCATTATGTAGGGTAATATAAGGCTTACCCAGGGCAGCACAATAGCCAGCATCAAAGGCGGCATTCCACTGTTTATACTTTTCACCAAAACGAATAATGGCTATGTCACACTGCTCGATAAAGGTTTTTGTTCGGATAGCGTTGACCTTAGCGGATTGATGGTCGCGCCAGAAATTATTATCCTGCTGCCCTAATACATCCCCTGCTGCATCGCTGGCTTCATGGTTGGTCACCGCAGAGCTAAAGCTGACAGGAAGATTGGCGGCTTCACAGCCTTGAATAATTTGCTGTCTCCAGTCGGTATGTATTTCGCCAGAGAGGTATATGTTCCATTCCATCATGATTGACCTTTGTAAAAAGAAACTAGTGAGTTACAGATTATTCTCTGCAGCGTATACGGTATTAAAGTATAGCGCTCCCCGTTTAATTAGAACCGTGACTTTGGCGCCGGGTTTGCAATCTTTTAGGCTGGCAATAATAAAGGCGCCGCTTTTATCTTCAATCGTGGCATGAAATAGCGAGGTGGTATTGGCGCCGCTGAGTTGCGCACATTGATAAACCGTCCCTTCTCCGGTTTTTAATATCTCACCACTATGGCTGAATGAAAGCAGAGCAAAGCCACACAAAAGCAAGAGGGTGGTGGCAAATAATAAGGCTATTGTATTGGGCACGATAATCGACTAAAACGGAATATCGTCATCAAAGTTATCGATAGCAGCTGACTGATCAAAACTGGCAGGAGGTGGCGATTGATCATAGGCCCCCATTTCCGCTCCTGTGGTTGCTCCTTCTATACGCCAGGCCTGCAAACTGGTAAAGCATTTTTCCGGGCCGCCATTGCCAGACCATAGACGACCGGAGAAATTAAAGTGGGCGGTAATTTCATCGCCGATATTATAGTTATCCATTAAGGCGCATTTATCCTTAATCAACTCCATCGCGATATAGTTGGGGTAGCGTTCGTTCTCCCCTTCGCCAGTCAGTTTGACCACAAATTCCCGTTTGGTAAAACCATTTTGGCCGTATTCCGTGGTTTGGCCAATGGAGTGTATCTGTCCCTGAAGTTCAAAGCTTTTTGACATGGTCTAGCCCTTTTCTGTTGCAAGTGGTGCAATGGTGATTGACGATGTGGCTATTATACATCCCTGACAATAATTTAAACCTGTGGTTGGCTGTGGTTTATATATAAAGCGGCCCTTAAGCCTGCTTATCCATTTTCTCAACTTCAGCTTCAATCCATACTTTTGCTTGCTCCGTAATCTCCCGGCTACCATGCTCAACTGAAGAAATAGGCTTACCTATCTTAACGGTAATGGTACCGGGGAACTTTAAAA
>JAAELM010000617.1 GCA_024226635.1 Oceanicoccus sp.
AGGGTCATAAAAAGTAGTCGGTGAATTTGACTGCCAACAATAAATCGTGAGATATGGGGGATCATCAAACCTACAAATCCAATACCACCCACATGGGCAACCAGTACGGCAGTGATTGCAGCGCAAACGATCAGCATAAATAAACGCATTTGATTCACCGGTATCCCTAAAGTCAATGCACCTTCATCACCCGCCTGAATGGCACCCAGCCATCGCCGATAAATAACAAAGAGACTGACTCCTGCCGTCAGAACCAGAGAGGGCATCCATAATTCGCTCCACTGACTATTAGAAAAACTGCCCATCATCCAAAAGAGTAGTGTTGCAGCAGTATCGGGCTCTGAATAGTACAAAATCAGGCTGGTAAAGGCGCTGAGCATAAAAGAGACTGCTACACCTGAAAGTAATAGTCGCTCAACATTGATTGCAGAGCGTCCTGCCAGGGCAAGCATCAGAATGACGGAGAAGCTACTACCGATCAAGGCTCCTACGGTTATTGATAATGATGATACCGCTAGCGTAGTTGTAGCTATTGTTGCCATTACAATCACTGCACCTAAAGCCGCACCTGAGGATATGCCAAAGAGGTAAGGATCAGCTAAGGGATTTCGGGTAACCGATTGCAATATAGCGCCAGTAACTGAAAGCCCGGCACCGGTTATCAGTGCCATTAGAATTCTGGGCAGACGTATGTCCCAGATTATTTGATGGTTTATAGGGTCTAAATTACACTGGGCAATATCAATGCTGGATGTGCAGATAAAGAGGCTTTTAA
>JAAELM010000618.1 GCA_024226635.1 Oceanicoccus sp.
TGTCAGCAACCATGTCTGCATACTGTCTACAGATGGTGGCGGTACCGGACATTAGCTGTAAGAAATTAAGAGCAGCACGCTCGCCGGTAAGCAGGCTTCGGGCCGACCCTGATAGCTTGAAAAGAACTTGATTAGGCTCTACCAAATCGCCATCAGCGACTTGCCACTCAACTTCAACAGTCGGGTCCACTTGCCTAAACACTTCATTAACCCATGCCTGCCCGCAAAGGGTGGCATGTTCACGGGTAATAACCCTGGCTGTAGCAGTTTGCTCCGCAGGAATTAATTGCGCAGTAATATCGCCATCACCAATATCTTCTTCTAAAGCTCTGGTTACAGTCAGTTCAAGGTCTTTGGTGGCGTATTCGGGTAGTTTCATGAAGTTAGTATTGTCAGTGGTAGAAAGGGCGTGATTCTATCAGTCATCGTATTGCCTGAGAATAAGGGTGTTGCCCCGTTGGGTAAATTCTATCTGTTTTAGAGCGCTCATACCTAGTAACACCACCTCTTTATCCATCGCCGGGTTGATGCTGGCGTTGATATCCCTGAGCTCAATATCACCCAGTTGGAGTGAGCTGAGCTGGGTGTTATAGACCGTCACCCTGCCATTGGCGGTATAAGCCTGTTGCTGGCCATTGGCCTTTAAACCTATTTCCCTGGCCAAAGACTGTGGAATTACTACATCGGTTGCCCCGGTATCTAATAAAAACACGGTTTTATGGCCGTTGATCAAGCCATTGGCAATATAGTGATGCTGCCGGTTGGATTGGAGGGTAACCTCTTTGGCACCTTCCGCAGTGGTGCGACTTGCGGGGTTTTGGTTTGGGTTACGCTGTTCAGTCAGTAAGTCATCAAAGAACACAATGCCCATAATAAAGAGCACAGCCCAAGCCATGATAAACATGGTAATGCCCATTTTGCGGGGATTGTTGTCTTCAGGAGGTGTATTCATGATGCTCGTCGTCGGTAATTCGGGCTGGTAACTCGGGGTATTGTACTAATGTTTAAAGAGGAAGGCTCGCTACGACAGCAACATGTGATGAATGTCTCGCTTTGCGCTTATTTAGCGATGAACTGTGATTGGCTTCTCGAACTACGGCAGCAATCAGGACGAAGCTTTTGCGGTGATATATGATGCTTAGACAGTAAAAGAAACCCTGGCAGGGTTCAATCCTCAGGTGGACTTATGGCGGATAACACAACAAAAGTTGTACAGCTTAGTAGTCATCTCGGTAATCAAGCCGAAGACAGTGGCGATAACGCGCTATTCGCTCGATTACCCGCTCCTTTCACTGATACCAAAGACCGTGGCAAGCAATCCCTGCAGCCACTTCTGCAAGCCCTGTTCGATAATATTGATGATGCCTTGTTTGAATTGGCCGATCGCGCTGAGCACAACGTCGAACAAAATATGTATTTTGAGGCGATGCGTGAAATTCGGATCAAGCGCCGGGGTATGGAGTTATGCTTTGGCAAAGAGATTGATAATGCCTTTAGTTTGTTGTTGATGAAGGATGATTCTATCCCAACCCTGGGTGCCAGTGAGGAAGTTAGTATTGATTTGTTGTCACTGGTTGCAGAGGATGAGTTAGAGGAGTTGGTAGCAGCTGATAATATGGTGACCAAAGCTGAGAGGGAATGTTCTTCAGGCTTAAAGCAGCTAACGACTCGCCTTGATACTTTAATTGAAAACCAAACAGTCACTTTAAAAAACAACCCTTTTGGTCCCGAGGTTATTTGTCATTCTTTTATTCAAGTCTGTAAAACACTGGACTTGGATATTAAAGCCAAGTTAGTACTTTTTAAATTATTCGATCGCTATGTAATGAATGAATTACAGCAGGTTCATCAGCAGTGTAATACGGTATTAGTTGATGGTGGTATCCTGGCCAACCTGGGTGGTGATAAGCGTCCGGCTAATCGGTCATCCACGACAAAAGAGATTGATGTTGAAAACACCGCAGCTGACGAAGCGTCAAGCAATGATGTGTTTGCCGACTTGCAAGGTTTATTGCACAGACTTCCCCGGCCCACTATGAGCGCAGCCAGTGGTTTGGTAGCACCGGGACAAGCACCACCAATTCCCCGCCAAACCCTGATGCAATTATTGCAAACAGTACAAACATCCCTGGCTCCACAAATGGTTCAGCAACAGCATGCGGCGATGGCGGGGGTTGGTCCGCAACAGTTAGATGTGCAGCAAACTCTCAGTAGTTTGCTTGGTGCCAGGATGCCCGAAAAGCCCATGAGTATTGGGCAAGTTGATGATGACGCGATTAACCTGGTAGCCATGTTGTTTCAGTTTATTCTGGATGATAGAAATCTGGCTGCACCGATGAAGGCGCTAATTTCTCGTTTACAAATCCCTATTATTAAAGTCTCGATGCTGGATAAATCCTTTTTCAGTAAAGGCGGTCATCCAGCCAGAAAGCTACTGAATGAAATTGCCAGTGCCAGTTTGGGCTGGGTGCCCACCGGTAATATTGACCGTGATCCGCTCTATAGCAAAGTTTCATCCATAGTCGATAAAGTTCAACAGGAATACGATGGCGGCTCCGATTTATTCCAGGATGTTCTGGCTGATTTTATTGCCTTTTTAGAAAAGGATAAGCGTCGTATCAACCTGGTTGAGCAGCGTACGATTAAGGCCGAAGATGGCAAAGCTAAATCTGAATTAGCCCGCACCATTGTACAAAACGCATTGAATGAAAGAGTGGCGGGCAAGTCGTTGCCAAAAGTGGTGATTACTTTATTGGAACAGGCATGGAGTAACGTGCTGTTCCTGATTTGCCTGAAAGACGGCGAAGAAAATAAAAACTGGCAAGAAGCTTTGCAGGTGGTCGATGATCTGCTGTGGAGCATTGAGCCGATGGAAAATACCGAGGCGCGTCAGCAACTTTTAGCTATGGTGCCGCAGTTATTAAAAGATTTGCGGGCTGGCCTGACCCGGATTGCTTACAACCCCTTTGATATGAATCAGCTATTGACTGATTTGGAAGCTATTTATCTTTCGCAATTGAAACAATTAAATACCGTTAAATTAGCGGCTTCTGAACAAGAGGCCAAAGCTAAAGCGCAGCAAACCATTGCCCGTCAAACCAAAGCGATAGAAAAAACCTTAGATCAAGTATTAGAGGAGCGCGACGGCGGTTCGGTATCACTTGAGGCCCTGGATGCTGAGCTGAATGAGCAATTGGCCGAGTTTGATGCATTGGGTGATTTGGTGGCCCAGTCTGCTGATGATAACCCTGAGGCTAAAAGCGCTGAAGTTGAGCAGCCAAATGCTCAGGCAGTCGATGGCGATAAGCTTATCCGTCAAGTAGTAGAGAAGCTGGTCGTCAAAGGCGCTAGTGAAAGTAGTGCAGAGGAAACTGTTGAGATAAGTGCAGATGATCCCTGTCTGGTGGTGGTGGATAATATGACGATGGGCAACTGGGTTGAGTTGCATCAAGATGATGGCAAGAAATTCCGCTGCCGCCTCGCTGCAATTATTCGCAGCACCGGCAAGTATATTTTTGTTAATCGCTCCGGTATGAAAGTCGCAGAATATAA
>JAAELM010000619.1 GCA_024226635.1 Oceanicoccus sp.
CAATCGAGTCGGCACCCATGGACTCAATCTGTTTGGCTAAATTCACCCATAGATCTATATCGTGAACAGGGCTCAGGGTATAGGAGATAGTACCCTGGGCATGCTTGCCCACTTTTCGCACCGCCTTAATCGCCGTCTCAAGATTGCGCGGGTCATTCATCGCATCAAAGACCCGAAATACATCAACACCGTTTACCGCTGCACGCTCTACAAAGCGCTCTACAACATCGTCGGCATAGTGACGGTAACCCAAAATATTCTGGCCGCGGAATAACATCTGCTGCGGCGTATTGGGCATCGCCTTCTTTAGTTCGCGAATACGCTCCCAGGGGTCTTCACCCAAATAGCGAATACAGGCATCAAAGGTGGCGCCACCCCAGGATTCCAGCGACCAGAAACCCACCTGGTCCAGCTTTTCAGCAATGGGTAGCATATCGTCCAAACGCAGACGGGTTGCAAACAGGGATTGATGCGCGTCGCGAAGGACAACGTCGGTAATACCCAGGGGCTTTTTGATGTCACTCATGGCCATAAACCTTTAGTGTGGAAATTAGTACTTGGGATTGATGTTTGATGCTTGATGCGCAATACAACGTTTACTTATTGCGAGAACGATACTTATGGATAGCGGCACTGATTATGGCCACTAGCTGGTCATCGTTGGCCACGGCAGCGGGCTTGCCTGCTGGTGCTGTTGGCTCTGGTTTGGCGAAGCGCTGCAACAAAGCAGACATTAAAGTAGTGGTAGCAATCAACAGTACTAAAAAGGTAAATACCGTGCCCATACCATAAAGCATTAGCTCAATGCCTTGCTGCATTAAGTTGTCTTGCATTGCCCACCTCTGTCTCTGTTTTTAGTCCGCTCTTAATCATTAATAAAGGCCGCAACTACCGGTAAATGCGGCCAGAATGGACGGTTAATTTACAGGGTATCCTGCCTTTAGGCAATAAACAGCGTTATGATTATGCCGCCTCACACACAAGCCTTCGCTAAAAGCTCGCAGATACGTATAATCCTGCGGCCGCCCTGGTTAGAGGGTCTAAAACTTATAAGTCTCAGTTATGCGAATTATGTTAGCCCCCATGGAAGGTGTCGTTGATCACACCATGCGCACCATGTTGACAGCAGTCGGTGGCATTGACCGCTGCGTCACCGAATTTGTTCGGGTTACCACCGCCCGCCTCCCCACGCGTACTTTTTATCGTTACTGCCCAGAGCTACATAATGATGGCCTAACCCCAAGCGGTGTGCCGGTTTATATACAACTGTTAGGTGGCCAGCCTGAGCCTATGGCTATCAATGCAGAACGAGCAGCGGCATTAGGTGCACCCGGTATTGATATCAACTTCGGCTGTCCCGCCAAGCAAGTTAATCGCAGTGACGGGGGCTCGGTACTACTGAAAGAACCAGACCGGGTCTATAAGATTATTGATGCGGTTAGAAAAGCAGTGCCCGATGAAATTCCTGTAACTGCGAAAATCCGGCTGGGATTTGAAGACCGAAGTTTATTGGGCGATGTTAGCCAGGCAGTTTTTGCCGCCAATGCCAGTGAGCTAACGATTCATGCGCGCACTAAAGAAGACGGTTATAAACCTCCAGCTTATTGGGATGCGATTGCCGATATTAATGCCAATAGCCCTATTCCCATTATCGCCAACGGTGAAATTTGGTCGGTTAAGGATTATCACCAGTGCATTAAGGAAAGTAGTTGCGCCGATATTATGCTGGGGCGCGGTATTTTGGCTTGCCCGGATTTAGCGCGGCAGATTAATGCAGAACAGTTGCAGCAAAACACTACGGTGATGCAGTGGCCAGATATTGTTGAGCTGTTAGCGCAGTTTTGTGTGGTAACGGAAGAGGAGTATGAACCTAAGTATGTCGGCAACCGAGTAAAACAATGGCTGGGATATTTGCGGCGGCAGTATCCTATGGCTGAGGTTTTGTTTGAAGAGGTTAAGCGGCTGAAATGGCCTGAAGAGATTGCTGAAGGAATTGACAGGCATAAGACTCCTGTCATTCCCACATGATCGTCATTCCCACATGATCGTCATTCCCGCGCAGGCGGGAATCCAGCACTGGTTATTTCCGCATTGGCGGAAATAACAGCATGCAGTCTGGGTTCCCGCCTTCGCGGGA
>JAAELM010000620.1 GCA_024226635.1 Oceanicoccus sp.
TGACAATATTCCGTTTTACAAAATAGAAGTTGCACCTGGAGGCACATATTCATTCATTCGTGGAAACAAAACGGTTCAGATAATCGGCTCGTTTGGTTATTCAGCGACAACGCCCAAAGAGATCGAGCGAGCTTGCTTCTTGCTAACGCTCCGTCTTTATAAACGAGATGACACGCCGCTTGGTGTGTCTGCCGCTGGTGGTGTTGGCACTCAAAGCGTAGTAATTCCTGCTATTGTAAATGACCCTGATATTGTCGGCTTGTTGGCAGGATTTAGGAAACTAATATGACCCTACAAGCAGCGATTGAAGATGTGCAAGCGACCATAGGCGCAATAAGCGGAATCAAAGCCGCGCCTAATTACGCGCCTGAGAAGATAAATGAATATCCTTTTTCTGTTGCTTATATGGGCGGCGGTCTTATTGACTTCGACACACCAAGCGCAACGAAAGGGCTACACATAATTGTTATCGAATTACATGTGGCGCGAAAAGATTTGCCTAACGATATATCTATTGTCGCCCCGTTTATTGATAGCATACCCGCCGCGCTAATGGCTGATCCAACGCTTGGCGGCACTGTAGGATTGTTTGAAAATATTACTTATGAATTTACGCCGATGCAATGGGACGCAGTAGAAACCATTGGATACAGATTCTTTATAAACGGCGTATCTCAAAGGAGTTGTTAGCATGTGGAAGTATATAGGGAAAGGCTCTGCTTTGCTCGGTGTGCCTGCTAGAGATTTGACAGACAACGAAGTCAAAGAACATGGCA
>JAAELM010000621.1 GCA_024226635.1 Oceanicoccus sp.
GATCTCTCTGGTTACCAGAGGTATTTGCTTCTAAATCAACCTCATCCGAGTCTCCTTGGGAAGTGATAAAACCCATCTGGGCAATAGCAACTCGCGCCCCAGCCAATGCAGTTTCCCGGTATTTCTGGGCCATATTTATATCTAGAATTGCTCCGCTACCCTGTGGAAAGCCACGTAACTGGCCCGGAAACGTCACTTTATATAGGTGATAAACTTCATCGACTGGGATACGGTGGTATTTGGTCGAATGATTCTCAATTACTACTTTACGATGATAGGCCACTACTTCGCCCTGCAAGGTTAATTCCACTCCCATGACGATTTGGTTACCGTTATAATGGGCAATGTTATAGTCGATATCTATTTCTAAAGTGTCAATTACTTCCAATCGAAAACCATAAGGGCTATCAGGGTCATAGACTTTGCGGACAAAACATTCACCATCAATCGCCAACGTCCGATCTACTAAGCCTAAAATATCCAACCAGCCTGAACGTCGTCGATAAGCACATAGTTTGTTACGGCGCTTACCCCAGTTATCCCAGTGCTGTTCAATTAGGTCATTGGCTGTA
>JAAELM010000622.1 GCA_024226635.1 Oceanicoccus sp.
TCAGCCCCAAATGGCATTCGATACCTGGCACTAATTAATACTTAGTTGAACCATCAGCGACTTAGTTACTGAACCAGTGCTACAACAGCTCTATTAGCACCTATCCCATGTCAGAAGAGCAACTCAAAGCGTTCATAGAGAAGGTCAAAGCCGACACCAGCCTTCAGGAGAAGCTCAAAGCTGCAGCTGATGCCAATGCTGTTGCTGCGATTGCCAAGGAAGCAGGTTTTAGTATCTCTGCTGATGACATCAACAAAGCTCAATCCGAACTTTCAGACGAAGAGCTGGAAGGCGTGGCTGGTGGCTGCATACGTGCTGGTGCCTCCTGTGGGACTGTTAACTCCGTCTACTACTAGCGTGGCGGTGTCACTTTCTACTGGTATCTTGGGCTGTGCTTTCTATTTTAAATGAATTTAAGTTTCCACACTCAAACCCCCTGCCGCCGTAGGGGTTTTTTATTGCTTTAATTACCCCATACCCACCATCAATCAGCCCCAAATGGCATCCAATACCTGGCACTAATTAATACTTAGCCCCGCCACGAGCGGGGTTTTTTATTGCCTCCTTCTTTTGGGGGGTGATCCTAA
>JAAELM010000623.1 GCA_024226635.1 Oceanicoccus sp.
CCAGACCAATAATGCCGACCAGTAATACTAGAAAAGTAAGCGGCATACGGTTAACCAGGCCACCCAGACGGTTCAGATCAGCGGTATGTGTGCGATAGACGACGGCGGTAATGGCAAGAAATAAAGCCGCCTGATTGGTGGCATAATTGAATACATGTAATAAACCACCAGCACTACCAACAGGATCAAGTAGCAATAGCCCCATCATCATATAACCACCCTGACCGATGCCGTGCCAGGCCAGTAAATATCTTGCATCATTTTGGCGCAATGCGGTATAGGTTGGAAAAATAATGGTAAATGCTGCTACCCACATCAGCAGGTCACGCAAAGATAAAAAGGTAAAAGGAATTTCTACGGCTATCATCTTTCCCAGACCGATAAGCTGGAATACAACGATCAGCATGGCATACAACCCCATGCGCGAAGAGATAGCACCAAGAAAAGCAGAACCGGGACCAGGTGTTTCTGCATAAGCGCCTGCCTGCCATAAATGAAATGGCAATAAGCCCATTTTGACACCAAAGCCAGCGATGAAAAGCAGGCTGAGCACAACGACATGTGTGGTACTGAATGTTGATGCTGCCGCCGCTAGGTCGGCATAGGCGAAAGAACCGGTTAAGTGGTAAATAATACCGATGCCTGCCAGTATCGACATTGCGCCAGCCGTTGCATAAACGATATAACGTAATCCCCATTGGGTGGCTATTCCTCCAGCCAGAACCATCAATAACAGACTGGCCCAGCTGACCAGTTCCCAACCGATAAATAAGGATAGTAAATCGCCACTGGCCAGTAATACCAGCATGGTAAAAACATTGAGCGACATGGCGAACTGTAATAACCCGGGATTGCCACCGTGCTTTTTATATTTTTTAGCCCATATTCCTGCTGCGAAAAATGAGCTGGCCATGGCTGCACCGATAGTGATCAGAGCAAAAAACCAGGAAAGTCCGTCAAAGCGCCAGCTAAGGGGTTGACCAAGAATGGTCAGGTTGACTGCAGACTCGATGACTGTGCCCCCATAACCCAGGCTGCTGATGCTTAATAAAGCAAGAAACTGAACGGTCAATAAGATAGCAGTAGCCCAGCCGATCAGCTGATGTCGTCGGCCAAGTCCTGAAATCAGGGCGGTTATCAAAGAGATTAGTAGTAAGGTATCAAGCTGATTCATTGAACTTTACTCTGTTGTTTGATGAGGCTGATTTGTTTTCTCACCGGAGTGTGCCTGGCTGCAAATGTGGTGTTAATGTACAAAGCCCTGTCGCTACTTTCTGCAGCGATATGTTGAAGTTTGTTGCCTAATGGCGCCATGGTAATCAGGGCCGTAATCAGGACAACGGCGAACACCGAAATAATGGTTAAAGTAAACGGCGTTTGATGTAATTTTTTGACCTGTTTCTTTTTACCTTTGGAATACATCCGGATAGCCGTGTGCATCAGATAATGTGCTTCAATAACGGTAGCACTTAATAGAACGGCCAGAGCAGTAAGATACAGCGGTGTATTGGCTTCAACCAGACCGGTTACCAGTAATAATTTTGCCCAGAAACCGGGGAAAGGAGGCACGCCAATCAGTGACAATGCAAATAACATAAATAAAACAGCCGCTAAAGGTGAACTTTTTGCTGCACCGGCCAGTTTGTTTAACGATCCATTCCAGTGTTCAGTGAGCATGAATAAACCGGGTTTAACCACAAGATGATGTAACATCATAGCGATACCTGCGACCATGCCTGCTTCGCCGGGGATAGAAAAAGCCACCAGTA
>JAAELM010000624.1 GCA_024226635.1 Oceanicoccus sp.
ATTCAGAATGTGAATTTAACGGTTAGGCACTGTGATTTTATCGCTATGATCGGTCCTAACGGTGGCGGCAAAACCACACTGCTGAAACTGATCCTTGGACTACTCAGACCAGCCCGGGGTCAGATCAGCGTCATGGGCCTGCCGGCAAATCAGGCATCACATCTTATCGGCTATGTTCCACAAGATATCCACCTTAACCAAAACTTTCCCATTACTATCACCGATATTGTCCGGATGGGCAAGCTCAAGCCTTCTAAATTCAAGAGGACACGCTGGACACGCTGGCACCGCAATACAGCCAAGGAACGGCGTGACGCCTTTGAACTCCTTGAGCAGTTGGAAATGGCAGCTTATGCAAATTGTAAGATCAGCGAGCTTTCCGGCGGTCAGCGACAACGCGTGCTTATCGCCCGGGCCTTGGCGGCTCAACCTCAATTACTGCTTTTAGACGAACCTACCGCCAGTATTGATGCCAAAGGTCAGACGGATTTTTTCAGATTGCTTAAAGAACTGAATAAAGCGATTACAATACTAGTAGTCAGCCACGACCTGCTTGTAATTTCAACTTATGTCAAATCGGTGGCATGTGTGAACAAAAACCTGCACTATCATGGTCAGGCCGAAATCACCGGCGAAATGCTTGAAACTATGTACCCTTGCACTGAAGAGGACTTTTGTCCTGTCGAGTTGATTGCTCACGGGCTGCCTCACCGGGTGCTGCAAGACCACTGAACGGAATAATATGATTGAAGCCCTCCAATTTGAATTTATGCGTAATGCGCTGATGGCTGGTTTGCTTGCAAGCCTTATTTGCGGCATTATCGGTACGTTAGTCGTTATCAACCGTATTGTGTTTCTTTCTGGAGGTATTGCCCACGCTGCTTATGGAGGAATCGGGCTAGCTTTCTATTTTGGCTGGCCATACATGATCTGCACAATTGGCTTTTCATTGGCAGCCGGCATGGTCATGGCGGCGGTCAGTATGCACTCCAAACATCGTGCTGACACGGTTGTTGGCGTTATTTGGGC
>JAAELM010000625.1 GCA_024226635.1 Oceanicoccus sp.
AGAGGAAGCGGCAAAAGAGGATGAAAGTAGCGGCTTTTTAGCTGATGTTGGCGAGGGTATTATTGAAATGCCATTGCAGGCAATTGGTGGTATTGCTGATGCTGTAAACGAAACATTAGACTTAACAAAAGAGTTGGGCGGCTGGCTTAATGAAAACGTTGTCGATTTAGGTGGCGTTGTAGTAAATGACGATGGCATATCACTAGTAAGCGGTGAAGAGTTATCCGAAACAGATAATATTCAAATACCAACCACAGATAAAGCTGACAGCGTAACAGGCGGGTTAATTCGCGGTATATCTCAATTTGTTACAGGCTTTGTTGGGGCTGGTAAGTTAAAACCTATGCAAGCTTTAAAACCTGCAACTACATCGGGCAAGATTGGCAAAGCAGCACTGCAAGGCGCAATAGCCGACTTTACTGTATTTGACCCGCAGGAAGAAAGGCTATCAAACCTTGTTGAGTCTTCACCCGCATTACAAAACCCTGTAACAGAATTTTTGGCAGCTTCTCCAGATGATAACGCAGCAGAAGGTAGGTTCAAAAACGCTGTTGAGGGTTTGGGTATAGGTGTTGCTGTTGATGGGTTATTGACAGGCTTAAAGGTTTTACGTAACGCAAGGATAGCCAAGCGAGAAGCGCAAGCAATAGAAAAACAAGTTATTAAAGAAAACTCTGTTGAATCTGGTTTTGGCTCTAAACAGGGCGAAGCTTTTGATCCAGAAATAACACCCGAACAAATACAAGCGGCTATTGACGGCTTTGAACCTAAACCAAAAGACTTGACCGAAGTTGATGTATCGCCAGAAGATTTAAT
>JAAELM010000626.1 GCA_024226635.1 Oceanicoccus sp.
ACCACACTGTCTGTTGCAATGTCGGTTCGCCATTTAATAATCATGGAATTGCTGGTTCCTTGCTGTAAATAAGGACCACGAATTACAGTCTGAGCTTCAACAACCGCCAAACAACTCAACAGGCAAGCAAATCCGATAACTACTTGAATATAGAATGCAAAACATTTATCCATTATTTCTTTCTCCATTTAAAATACTTGATATAGGAAACTTCTTTTTAAGTGTCTGTCAACAAATAATATTATTGCCATCATCATCATTGGCTGTGCGGTGAACTAAGCGAAGCGTCTACCGGACGGTATCAACCTTTATTTACGTTATTAACATATGTGTGCTTTGGTGGTTTTAACCTAAAGGACATAGTGTCCGTGAATATCTTAAAGACTTCCCTGAGGGTGTTGAATTCATAATTTTGTATTAATATAGATTTTTAACTCTCGCAACGCCGGTAGTTCTCGTCGTGCATGCGGCAGAGCAGCAATAACTCGCAGTGCCTGGCGGTATAGGAGATTTGCTTGTTCTAAATCACCTAAGGAGTGGACGCAATCGGCTCGCTTGGTTAACCACAAAGGTGCGGTTTGTATTTGAATTGGTAGTATTTATGTATCGTGGACTGCGGCGATATACTCCCCTAGCCGTCGTGGCGAGGATCCGGCGTCGCCTATCGCGGTTGTGGCGGGATTGGGGGGCTTCATGCCTGCAGCGCGGAT
>JAAELM010000627.1 GCA_024226635.1 Oceanicoccus sp.
TCGCCCCCGACTAAAGCACTCGAGGGCAGGCTGCGGAAATCTACAGCACTGGATTCCCGCCTTCGCGACAATGACGATAAGATGAGAGTGTGGCACTAGCTTATGCAGAAAATAATAAAGCGTCGACAAGCCACCTCCATAGAGCATACCTTTTCCGATTCGTTACCCCCACTGCTACAAAAAATCTATGCCACCAGAGGTATTACCTCGGACCATGACATACAGACTGATCTCGCTGGTTTATTAAAACCGGAGTCCTTAAAAGGCTTACCTGAAGCCACTGATCTTCTGTTAGCTGCCTTAGAGCAACAACAGCGCATACTGGTAGTGGGCGATTTCGATGCTGATGGTGCAACCAGTAGCGCTTTAGCTGTGCTGGCTTTAACCGCTATGGGTGCAGACTCAGTTAATTTCTTAGTCCCCAACCGTTTTGAATACGGCTATGGCTTAACCCCGGAAATTGTTGAGGTCGCTAAACAGTTTTCCCCTGATTTAATTATCACCGTGGATAACGGCATCTCCAGCATTGATGGTGTTAATGCCGCCAACGAGGCAGGTATCCAGGTTTTGGTCACCGACCACCATTTGCCCGGCAAAATTTTACCCGCCGCCGCGGCAATCGTTAACCCCAATCAACCCGGTTGTGAATTTGAAAGTAAAAACCTGGCTGGTGTGGGTGTTATTTTTTACCTGATGTCAGTATTGCGTTCAGCACTGCGAGATCGCCAATGGTTTCAGCAGCACAATATTGCTGAGCCAGCGATGGCTGATTATCTGGATTTAGTGGCACTGGGAACCATAGCGGATGTTGTACCGCTGGATAAAAATAATCGTATTCTGGTAGCGCAGGGTCTTCGCCGTATTCGCGCTGGAAGAAGCCGCCCGGGAATAAAAGCCTTATTAGCCGTTGGTAATCGCAATGCTAACCGTTTAGTCAGCACAGATTTAGGCTTTGTTGTAGGTCCACGGTTAAATGCGGCGGGGCGCTTGGATGATATGACCTTGGGTATTCAATGTTTGCTAACAGACGATGATTATCTGGCGGGTGAAATTGCCCGACAAATGGATGAGCTCAATCAGGATCGAAAATCTATTGAAGGCAGTATGCAGCGCGAGGCCCTTGAAACCTTAAAAACGCTGAAGATAAAAGAGGGCAATATGCCCTACGGTCTATGTCTTTACGATGCCAACTGGCATCAGGGTGTGATTGGTATTTTGGCTTCCAGAATTAAAGACCGCTATCACCGTCCTGTGATTGTTTTTGCCGATGCGGATGAAGAGGGTGTGATTAAAGGGTCTGCCCGCTCTATTAGCGGGCTACATATTCGTGATGCCTTGGATGCAATAGCTTCACAGCATCCGGGTTTATTAAGTAAATTTGGCGGCCATTCGATGGCGGCGGGTATGAGTCTGCAAAAAGAGCAGTACCCCTTATTTGTAGAAGCTTTTGATCAGGAAGTCAGACGGCAGTTGACCGAAGAGAATTTACAGGCGGTATTGTCTAGTGATGGTGAATTAGCCGCTGATGATTTTAATTTGCAGTTGGCGCAAACACTGCGTGATGCCGGTCCCTGGGGGCAGCATTTTCCTGAGCCTTTATTTGATGGTGAGTTTTTACTCGTTCAGCAACGTATTCTAAAAGAAAAACATTTAAAACTAGTGTTAGCCGTTGAAGACAATCCACAGTCGGCCATTGATGCTATCGCCTTTAATGTTGATATTTCGCAATGGACGGGGCTGGCTATTGAAAAGGTCAGGGTGGCTTATAAACTGGATGTTAATGAGTTTAGAGGCCGGCAAACGGTGCAAATGATGGTGGAATATATTGAGCCGATTTAAGGGTAATTTTTCCCATAAAAAAACCCGCTAAAAAGCGGGTTTTTTTATGCTTCAAAAGAGAAGCTTAAGGGAGCAGGTGTGCAACCGCATCACGCTCTTCTGTTAATTCAGTTTCAGTGGCTTTCATTCTGCCCTGGCTGAATTCGCTAACTGACAAGCCTTGAACAACTGTCCACTCGCCATTCTCACAAGTACATGGGAAAGAGTAGATCAAACCTTCTTGAATGCCGTAAGAGCCGTCTGAGTAAACACCCATAGAAACATAGTCGCCGTCAGTAGTACCTAACGCCCAGCTACGAACGTGGTCGATAGCAGCGTTAGCAGCAGAAGCGGCAGAAGATGCGCCACGTGCTTTGATGATGGCTGCACCACGTTGTGCAACGGTTGGGATATAGTCGTTTTCGTACCAGTCTTGCTCAACCAAATCCAAAGCAGGAGTACCCGCAACAGTAGTGATGGAAAGATCGGGGTACTGAGTCGCTGAGTGGTTGCCCCAAACGATCATGTTTTTAACGTCGGTAACAGCCTTGCCCGTCTTAGTCGCTAATTGTGACTTGGCGCGGTTGTGATCCAAACGCATCATGGCAGTGAAGTTTTCTTTAGGAATGCTTGGTGCATTGCGCTGGGTGATCAAAGCGTTAGTGTTAGCAGGGTTACCTACAACCAATACCTTGATGTTCTTGCTGGCATTCTCGTCAATCGCTTTACCCTGAACAGAGAAGATAGCAGCGTTAGCTTCCAGAAGATCCTTACGCTCCATACCCGGGCCACGAGGACGCGCGCCAACCAGCAGGGCATAGTCGCTGTCTTTAAAGCCAACATTGGGGTCGTCAGTGCAAACAACACCGGCTAACAGAGGAAAGGCACAATCGTCCAATTCCATCTTAACGCCTTCAAGGGCATCCATCGCTGGAGTGATATCCAACAACTGAAGGATAACGGGCTGGTCTTCGCCTAACATGGCGCCAGAGGCAATGCGGAAAAGGAGTGCATAGCCAATTTGGCCAGCTGCACCAGTAACGGTAACGCGTACGGGTTGTTTCATTGTAGTTTCCTGATAGTTGGTAACTGATTAGGGGCTCAAAATTTAGGGCGCCCATTCTAGAGATTTAGCGGGTAAATTTCCACCAAAACCTCGCTAATGTGGCCATGAATCGCTTCAGATGGGGATATTTAGTGCTACAATCGGCGCCCGCGATTCCCCAACAAAGGCCAAATCAGTGACATCCGGTGCAAACACCCCAAGCCAGCCAGAAACTCGAAAATCCAGGCTGGAAGCTAATAAGCTGCACAAGCGTCTGCGCCGCTATGTGGGTCGTGCTATTGAAGACTACAACATGATCGAAGAGGGTGATCGGGTGATGGTTTGCCTGTCTGGTGGCAAAGACTCCTATGGCATGCTGGATATCCTGCTCAAACTGCAACACAGTGCGCCGCTCAATTTTGAGTTGGTGGCTGTGAATATGGACCAGAAACAACCAGGGTTTCCTGAAGATATTTTGCCTGGCTACCTCGATAAGTTGGGCATTGAGTACTATATCGTAGAAAAGGATACCTATTCCGTGGTCAAAGCTAAGGTGCCAGAGGGTAAAACTACCTGTGGTCTTTGTTCTCGGTTACGTCGCGGCACTTTATACGCTTTTGCAGAAGAAATTAACTGCACCAAAATTGCCTTGGGCCATCATCGCGACGATATTGTTGAAACGATGTTTCTAAATATGTTTTATGGCTCGAAGCTGTCGGCGATGCCGCCTAAGTTATTGTCTGATGATAAGCGCAATGTAGTTATCAGGCCGATGGCTTATTGTAAGGAAACAGACCTTGAGGAATATGCCAGGATAAAACAATTCCCGATTATCCCGTGTAATCTTTGTGGCTCCCAGGAAAATCTGCAGCGGCAAAATATAAAGACGATGTTACAAGAGTGGGAAAAGGCTCAGCCAGGGCGCGTGCAAAGTATTTTTGGCGCGCTGCAAAATGTAAAACCTTCCCAGTTAGCCGATAAGTCTTTGTTTGATTTTAATAAGCTGCCTTTAGATAGAAAAGGGGATCGAGAAGCCTACGAATTCCAGAGTGCCAGTGTGAGTTCGTCCAATATAGCGGCGGGCATTCAGTTTATTGATGCGCTGTCGGTGGATTAATCTTATACATCGTCGCCTGTGGCCTGTTATCGAAATACTTAACACTCTTTTCAGTTTTAGCTTTAGTGATGTTTTACTACGGATAAGGTGATGGCACATAAAATACCTCAACTAGTGGCAATCTAATGGTTGGAGCATTAATTACTTGTAAAAATTTTCAGGCCAAAGTCTAAATATCATCTATATTGAATGTAGTTTGTTGCAATAATATATAAAAAATCTGGATTCATTATGCCGTTCAGCCAAGACCCTCGCCTTTTAAGGGGGCAGTTACAAACGGTTTTCAAGTTCTACACCATTGCGATTACCAGTAGCTTTGTACTGGTGTTGCTTAATGCCTTTGCGTTATGGAGTGTTATTGATAAAACCACCGTGATTAGCTGGTTACTGGTGGCTACAGTTATTTCCTTTGTGCGCTATTACCTGAGCTCCATTTTTCGTCGGGATGAAGAAGCCTTTAGCCATTCAACCTGGATGTCGCTACATACCCTGCTGATATTTTTTTCTGTCACTATCTGGAGTTATGCCCTGTCATTTATGATGCCTGAGGACTCTTTGGCGCATCAGTTTCTGCTTATTATTTCTATCGCGGGCTTATGTTCAGGAGCCTCCAGCACACTGGCATTATCTCCGGTTGCCTACTTATTATTTCTGGCTGGCTGTCTGGTTCCGATGTCAATCCGACTTTATATGATGGAGTCCAATCACAGTGAGCTGCTGTTTGGTCTCTGTTATATTTACATGTACTTTATGTGGCTAACCTGCCGCCGAAATTGCGAAACTGAGTTACAGAATTTAGAAAAGTCCCTTATTCTGGGCGAGAAGGAGCTAGCTTTAAACGAAGCTCACCAGCGGGTAGACCTGCATATTGATCGTAGCCCCCTGGGTATTATTGAGTGGGATGCTGATTTAAAGATAAGTCGCTGGAACCCCGCCGCAGCAACGATTTTTGGTTATTCATCTGAAGAAATACTGGGCGAGTCATTTCATAAATTACTGGCCGGCGATGATGCCAGCTATTTTTTGCAGATTGATCATGCCATTAATTCTCGATCTAATACCCTAAAAAACCTTACCCATAGTGGCGATAGAATATACTGCGAGTGGACCAGTGCTGCCATTCGTCTACCCGATGGCCAGCTATTGGGTTATAGCTCTTTTGTACGGGATATCACCAAGCGACTGGAGCGGGATGAATTAACTACCCATCAAGCCTACTACGATCCCGTCACTGATTTACCCAGCCGTTATTACTTTCATGATCGCTTAAAACAGGAAATTAGCAGAACCAGTCGCAACAGAACCTATAGCGCTGTTTTCTTTTTGGATTTTGATCATTTTAAAACTATTAATGATTCCATGGGTCATTCTATGGGTGATTTGCTATTGCGCCAGTTTGCCGAACGTTTGCAAAACCGTTTGCGTCAATACGATACGGTAGCGCGCTTTGGTGGTGATGAGTTTGTGGTGCTACTCGAAGAGCTGGATGTTGACTATGAAAAGGCACAGTTACAAGCAGCACAGGTTGCCCGGTCTTTACAGCTGCTGTTAAAAACACCTTTTATGCTTGATGAAACCGAATATATGCTGACTTGCAGTATTGGTATTACCCTGTTTAATGACAATACCGCCAGCGAAGACGAATTATTAAAACAGGCAGATTTAGCCCTGTATCAAAGTAAGCAAACAGGCCGGAATATTTATACCTTCTTTGAGCAGGAAATGAGTAACCAGGCCTTCCGTCACCTGCAATTGCTAAATAGCCTGCGCAATGCGGTAAGCAATAACGAGATGTCTTTGGTGTATCAGCCTAAGGTAGATGTGCACAGCAATAAGATTATGGGAGCAGAGGCACTACTACGCTGGAATAACAACGAGTTTGGCTTTGTTTCACCTGCAGAATTTATTCCTGTGCTAGAGGGCTCTTCACTGATTACCCTGGTAGGGCAGTGGGTGTTGGACAATACCTTCGCACAATTAAAACAGTGGTACAGCCAGGGTAAATGGCGCGAAGATATGGGGCTGGCTATTAATATCAGCCCTAAACAGTTGCTGGACAAAAGCTTTGTTGAGCAGGTGGAAGTGCTATTGGCCAAGCATGATATTGCAGCCTCGTTGATCGAGTTTGAAATTACTGAAAATGTATTGGTAGAAAACACCGATCGAATTGCCACCATCCTTACCCAACTGACCAACCTCGGTATCAGTTTTTCGATTGATGATTTCGGTACCGGCTATTCTTCATTAGCCTACCTGAAAAAACTACCCATAGAAGTACTGAAGATTGATAAGTCCTTTATCGACCACTGCACCACGGAAGGCAATGACCAGGCTATTGTACGAAGTATTCTCAGTATCTGTACCGAGCTGGGTTTAACTTCAGTAGCGGAAGGGGTGGAGTATCAGGAACAACAACAGCAGCTTCAAGCAATGGGCTGCGACCTGTTACAAGGTTATTTGTTTAGCCGTCCAGTGCTGGCTGAAGAGTTTACTGATTTATTGGGTTCTGAGGTTGGGCTGGTAGGATAGATGGGGTGGAAATAACAGCATGAGCATGCAGGCTGGATTCCCGCCTTCGCGGGAATGACGGTTCTTTGGGGTTACGGCCTCGTTTAATTCTTACCTTTAAATTACCGCGTGAACTTGTAGCGTCCCCTGAAACCCAAACCTTCACTCACTCCTTCTACCAATCTTCCATGCCCCCCACAAGTTGGCCCGAATTATGCAATTTCCTCCCCCATAGCGCCTCAGGCCAAGCATATGTCAATTCTTCGTCGACATTGCTCGCCGTTAAAGGTCTGACTCAAGATGTCTTGAGTGGGCTGTGTCATTAGTTTGACTGGGGGCAAATAAAGTTATTGCCAGTATAAGAAGGCGTGAGGGATTTATGGTCACCAATCGAACCGATATCAACAACTTGCTAACACAGATGCGAGATATGAA
>JAAELM010000628.1 GCA_024226635.1 Oceanicoccus sp.
AACAGCATAAGCATACAGGCTGGATTCCCGTCTTCGCGGGAACGACGGGGTACTGAATAAAAATACAGTAATTTCCCCTTCCAACTATTGTTATACCCCCCTCATCCTGCCAGAATAGCCGCACTATAATGGCAATAAAACCAGCACTATGGCGCTTATTCTCGGGATAGACCCCGGCTCAAGAAAAACCGGCTACGGCATTATCAATGTCAACGGCAACCAGCATGACTACGTCACCAGTGGCGTTATCCGCTTGCCGGTTGAGCAAGAGCTCCCCGAACGTATCAAAGTCTTGATCCAAAGCCTCGCAGAAATTATCGAAACCCATTGCCCCCAGCAAGTGGCTATAGAACAAGTCTTTATGGCTAAAAACGCCGGTTCCGCTTTAAAGCTGGGCCAGGCCCGTGGTGCAGCCATTGCTGCCTGTGTTGCGCAGCATTTAGAGGTGTCTGAATATTCCGCCCGGCAAATTAAACAGGCAGTGGTGGGCAGTGGTGCGGCGGATAAAGAGCAGGTGCAGCATATGGTCAAAGTGTTATTAAAACTGCCGGCCATGCCACAGGAGGATGCGGCAGATGCTTTGGGTGCTGCCATTTGCCATGCCCACACCCAGGCCAGCTTGATTAATTTGGCGGGTGTCAGTCGGGTTAGAAGAGGGCGCCTGCGCTAGTAATGAGAACAATAGAGGAAGGTTTATGATCGGCAGGCTACAGGGTGTGATTCTGGTAAAACAGGCCCCGGAAATAGTGATTGATGTCAACGGTGTCGGTTATGAGGTGCAAGTCCCCATGACCACCATTTATCAGTTACCGGAAGTTGGTAAGTCGGTGACCTTACATACCCATTTTGTAGTGCGTGAAGATGCCCAGCTACTGTATGGTTTTGCCGAATTACGTGAACGCAGCTTATTTCGGACGCTGATCAAAGTGAATGGTGTTGGCCCCAAACTGGCGTTAACGATCTTATCGGGTATTGAGTCCGATGATTTTGTCCGCTGCGTTCGCGATGGCGATACCGCCTCGTTGGTAAGGTTGCCCGGCGTTGGCAAAAAAACTGCCGAGCGTTTATTAGTAGAAATGAAAGACAGGTTGAAAGACTGGGCTATCAACGGTACTGCCGTCAGTAATAATAGTGCCAGCCCCGCTTCTGCCAATGGCATATTGGCCGAGGCAGAAAGCGCACTGGTTGCCTTGGGTTATAAACCCGCAGAAGCCAGCAAGGCGATTGCCGCGGTGAATGATGCTAGTATGGACAGCAGTGAAGCGCTGATTCGGATGGCGTTGAAAAATATGGTGTCTTAATGATAGAAGAAGATCGCTTAGTCTCAGCGGCTGTGGACAATAACCGCAGCGAAGAGATCAATGACCGCGCTATTCGCCCCAAAACCCTGGCGGAATATGTTGGCCAGCCAGTGGTGCGCGAACAGATGGATATCTTTGTTAGCGCGGCCAAACTCCGCAACGAACCCCTGGATCATACGCTTATTTTTGGCCCTCCCGGTTTGGGTAAAACTACCCTGGCTAATATCCTGGCTACAGAAATGGGCGTGTCATTAAAAACCACCTCTGGCCCGGTATTAGAAAAAGCCGGTGACTTAGCCGCCTTAATGACCAACCTTGAGCCGGGTGATGTACTGTTTATCGATGAGATTCACCGCTTAAGCCCCCATATAGAAGAAGTGCTGTATCCAGCGATGGAAGATTACCAATTGGATATTATGATTGGCGAAGGCCCGGCGGCGCGCTCGATTAAACTGGATTTACCCCCGTTTACCCTGGTTGGCGCTACCACAAGAGCGGGCTTGTTGACCTCACCGCTGCGAGACCGTTTTGGTATTGTGCAACGGTTGGAGTTTTATAACACCGAAGACCTAACCCATATTGTGGGCCGCTCTGCTGATATTCTCGATGTTGAGATGGATAAAAATGGCGCCCGGGAAATCGCCCGCCGCTCAAGAGGTACGCCCCGCATTGCCAATCGCTTATTAAGACGGGTTCGAGACTACGCCGAAGTCAAAGGCAATGGCACTGTGAACAAAACTATCGCCGATAAAGCGCTGGATATGCTCAATGTTGACCAGCATGGTTTTGATCACCTTGACCGCCGCCTACTATTGGCGCTTATTGAAAAGTTTGATGGTGGTCCAGTCGGCGTTGATAGTTTAGCGGCAGCTATTAGCGAAGAACGCGGCACAATAGAAGATGTGTTAGAGCCCTATTTGATTCAACAAGGCTATATCGTTAGAACACCCCGTGGTCGTATGGCCACTCGCAATGCCTACCTGCATTTTGGCCTGGATATTCCGCAAAATAATGACCGGGAAAAAATGCTCAGCCATACCGATGAGACCCCTCAAACCAAAGCACTGTTCGACGATGAATAATTCAACAGCTTTTGAATGGCCCCTGCGTGTATATATCGAAGATACCGATGCAGGGGGTATCGTTTACTACGTTAATTATCTAAAATTTATGGAGCGGGCCCGCACCGAATTTATGCGCAGCCTGGGCTTTGGTAAACAGTTTATTTTTGATGCGGATTTGATGTTTGTGGTGCATGGTATTAGCAGTGACTACCTGTTACCTGCTCGTTTGGATGACCAGCTTGCAGTAACGGCGGAGATTTCCAAACTGGGCAAAGCCTATATGTTAATGGAGCAACAGGTTTATCGGCTCAATGATCAGGGCAGGGAACTGCTTTGTCGTGCCGAAGTCAAACTGACCTGCGTGGACAAGCAGGCAATAAAACCAAAGCGGATACCAGCTGAGTTAATATCAGCACTAAATAACTAGTAACAACCATTTAAACCTATATTAAAGGGAGTAAAAAACCAGTGGCTGAAGATTTATCGGTATGGCAATTAGTTGCCGGGGCCAGCTTAACCGTGCAGACAGTGATGTTTATCCTGTTTCTCGCCTCTGTTATTTCATGGTTTATGATTATTCAGCGGGGTTTTTACTTTCGCGCCTGCACCCGGGCCCGGCTTCATTTTGAACAGCAATTTTGGTCTGGTATGGACCTTAGCCAGCTGTTTCGCCAGGGATCAGTACAGGCCGATGCTTCCGGTAATAACTTTGTGGGGATGGAAAGCATCTTTCGCGCAGGCTTTAAAGAATTCTCCCGTCTACGTCAGCAAGTGGGTGTTGATTCCGACGCAGTGATGGAAGGTGCACAACGTGCCATGCGCGTAGCCAGTGCACGGGAAGAAGAACAGATGGATAAACATTTGCCATTTCTTGCAACGGTGGGTTCTACCAGCCCTTATGTTGGTTTATTTGGTACCGTGTGGGGGATTATGACGTCTTTCCAGGCGCTATCCACCATGACTCAGGCGACACTTGCCACCGTTGCACCGGGTATATCAGAAGCTTTGGTGGCAACGGCTATGGGCCTGTTTGCCGCAATCCCCGCTGTGGTTGCCTATAACCGTTATTCCGCCAACGTTGAAGTGCTGCTGAATAAATACGAAACCTTTAGTGATGAGTTTTACAGCATTTTGCACCGCCAGGCCCTCAGCGCACAGCCAGCTGTAGCGTCACAACCTGCTCCGGCCAAACCGGCTAAGCCAGCAGCAAAAGGGCCTAACCCCGCTTCACCCTCACCCCGCGTAAAAGGCTAGGTTAATCATGTCCAGACGACATAAACGGCGCAAGCCCATGGCCGAAATCAACGTCGTACCTTATATCGATGTTATGTTGGTGCTGCTGATTATTTTTATGGTAACTGCCCCCATGTTAATGCAGGGGGTCAAAGTTGAGTTGCCAAAAGCAGCAGCGGTGCCGGTGGGTAAGCAAACTGATGAGCCTTTAATTGTTTCGGTAAAAGCCGATGGCAGCTACTACCTTAACCTCGGTAAAGATGAAGAAAAGTCACAGTCTTTAGCCGTGGTGCAGGATAAAGTCAGCAAAATTATTCGCCGCAAACCAGAAACCACAGTACTGGTCTGGGGTGATACCAGCGTACCCTACGGCAATGTGGTTGAGCTGATGGCGGCCCTGCAAGCAGCCGGCGCCCCTGCGGTTGGCCTAGTGACGGAAAACCCCTAACCGGATTATGTATAAGTCACTGACTTTACCGCTACTCGTCACCCTTTTTTTTCATGGTGCTATTTTGGCGATTATCTTAATCGATATGCCGGAAACCCGGCCAATGGTTAAGCGTGCCGCGACCGAGTATATTCGTGCCGAGTTGGTCACCCTGGAAAAGCCCAAAGCTAAAAAGCCAGCCAAACCCAAAAAGACCACCTCAAAAAAAGACACGAGTAAGGCCAAACAGAAAGCGGCAGAACAAAAGCGGCAGGCAGAGAAAAAGCGCCAGCAAGAACAACAGGCCAGGCTGCAAAAGCAGCAACAGCAAAAAGCCCTTGAGGCGGAACGTGCTAAACAACAACTTAAACAACAGCTCAAACAACAGGAAGCGGATCGCCTGGCTGAACAGCAGCGCTTACAGCGTCAATCCGAGCAGGAATTAGCCGATGCTATCGCGCAGGAAAATGCAGAGCAGCAATTTTTAAATGATACAGAAATGGCTAATAGTTATATCGCCTTGATCACTGACGTTATCCAGCGTAACTGGAATCGACCCCCTAGCGCTCGCAATAGTATGGAAGCAGAATTAATATTGCGCATGGTGCCAACGGGCGAAGTAGTCAGTGTAGACATTGTGCGCAGTAGCGGCAATGCCGCCTTTGACCGCTCCGCAGAAACCGCCGTACTAAAAGCCGAGCGTTTCCCGGAAATACAACAATTACCCGCCAGAGTATTTGAACAATACTTTCGCCGTTTACGTTTAAAATTCAAACCGGAGGATTTGCGCCTGTGATACGCGCTGCATTAGTTATCTTATCCCTATTGGCCTGCTCTGCTTCATGGGCTCAACTGACTATAGAAATCACCAAAGGTCGCGACAATCCTACCTCTATAGCTATTGTGCCTTTTGGCTGGCAGGGGGTGGGCGTTGCCAGGGAAGATGTCGCTGCAATTATTGAGGCAGACCTAAAACGCACCGGCCAGTTTGCGCCCGTTAGCCGTGACGATATGTTGGGCAGCCCGCAGCAAGCCAGCGAGGTTTACTACCGCGACTGGCGAGCATTGAATGTCGACTATCTCGTGGTTGGCAAAATACTGCCAACCGCTGAAGGCCTGGTGGCGGAATATGAAATGTTCGATGTGTATACCCAGAGAAAAGTACTGAGTAATCGCGTTAATGGTGATGTTAATTCCCTGCGCAATATTGCCCACAAGGTTAGCGACGGCGTTTATGAAAAGCTGACCGGTATTCGCGGTGCCTTTAGTACCCGCCTGCTCTATATCTCGGCTATCGAACGGGGCAATGGCGAGTTTACCTACCGACTGTTGGTATCCGATGTTGATGGTGCCAATGAGAGTGTGGTGTTTGAAAGCGATGACCCTCTGGTCACACCTACATGGGCCCCTGATGGTGAGCGTATTGCCTATGTGTCTTTTGAAACCACCAGAGCTGCCATCTTTATGCACAACCTGAAAACCGGTGAGCGCACCCAGCTAACTAATTACAAAGGTTTAAATGGCGCGCCTTCGTGGTCTCCGGATGGCAAGCAATTAGCCATGGTGTTATCCAAAGATGGCAGCCCCGATATCTATGTGATGGATATCGCCACCCGCACACTAAAGCGTGTTACCCGCCATTTTGCCATTGATACCGAACCCGCCTGGATGCCCGATGGCAAATCCATTATTTACACCTCCGACCGGGGTGGCAAACCCCAGATTTACCAGGTCACACTGGCCAATGGCTATGAAGAGCGAGTGACCTTTGAGGGGGATTACAATGCCAGGGCGCGGGTGGTGCCTGATGGTAGCGGGATCATTATGGTGCACCGCAATAACGGCAACTACCATATTGCCATGCTGGATATTGAACGGGGCAGCATTAATATCCTGACAGAAACCAGTTTGGATGAATCCCCAAGTATTTCACCCAATGGTGCCATGCTGCTTTATGCTACCAAATATCAGGGCAAAGGCATTCTGGCGGCGGTCTCTTTAGACGGTGGGGTAAAGTTTCGTTTACCTTCTCGTTTTGGTGAGGTCAGGGAGCCTGCCTGGTCACCCTATATGAAATAGTTAGGCT
>JAAELM010000629.1 GCA_024226635.1 Oceanicoccus sp.
CCCTTGTGGACGTCTTGTTGTTACCGAGCCAGGCCTGTTGACGCCTGAAGAGTATGATCAAGCAATTTATGACTTGGTTAACTTTATGGCCTATGTAGCTGAGCCTATGGTAGAAGACCGCAAGCGCATTGGTATCTATGTGTTGTTATTTATCACGCTGTTCTTTGTCTTTGCCTATTTGCTAAACCGCGAATATTGGAAGGATATACACTAACAGTGTATTAATGGCGGATGCTGATTTTGGAACAATCGATCCGCCGTTTTTTTGAAAATTATTTTTTGTTAAAGAGCTGAATTCAGCTAAGGAAAACCAAATGGGTGTTGTTGCAAAACGGTCTTCAATGACTTTCTTCTCCGATGCAAATAGCCACTATAGCCACCGTGTGCGTATTGTATTAGCCGAGAAGGGTGTTACCGTTGATGTCATCGAAGCGGATGCGAATAATATCCCTGCCGAACTAACGGATATGAACCCTTATAACAGTCTGCCAACCTTGCTGGACCGTGACTTGGTGTTATACGAATCCAAAGTGATGATGGAATATCTTGATGAGCGTTTTCCACATCCTCCACTATTACCTGTTTATCCGGTAGCTCGCGGTGCAAGCCGTCAGTATATCTACCGTATTGAGCGTGACTGGTGTGTATTGGTTGATAGCCTGGTTGAAGGTACAGCCAATGCCAAGACCTTGGAAAAACAGCGTAAAGAATTGAAAGAAAGTTTGATGGCGATTGCGCCTATCTTTACTGAAAAGCCTTATTTTATGAATGAAGAATTTACTTTGGTAGATTGCTGTTTGGCTCCAATTCTTTGGCGCTTACCCGCTTTAGGGATTGAAATGCCCAACAACAAGCAGACCAAGCCGCTATTGGCCTATATGGATTCTTTATTTGAACGTGAGTCCTTCCAGGCCAGCTTGTCAGAAATGGAAAAAGAAATGCGTAGTCCTCAAGAAGCGTCATAATGACCTCAGCTACGGTTTTAAAAAAGGGATGATTTGTCATCCCTTTTTTGTTCTTGGCTTTTTATTGGTAGCTCGGCACAAACGGTAATTTATCTATGACCATGACATCAAGTCGTCCTTATATAGTCAAAGCCCTCTACGAGTGGATTTTGGAAAACGACTGCACACCTTATGTGCTGGTTAATGCTATGGCTGATGATGTTCAGGTGCCACAGGAGTTTGTTAAAAACGGACAGATTGTGTTGAATGTATCGCCAGTTGCCGTTATGGACTTACTACTGACTAATGAAACCATGGAATTTAATGGACGTTTTGGTGGTGTGCCCATGAATATCTATGTGCCAATGACGGCGGTGATGGGTATCTATGCCCGTGAAAATGGGCAGGGGATGATTTTTGATTTGGATGATTCTAATCCGGAGCCGCCATTGCCGGTAGGTCCCAAACCTACTGGTGTTAAATCTTCAGGCCCCAAGCCCGACGATAGCAATAAGAAAAAGCCTGGCTTACGAGTCGTTAAGTAAGTTTAAACACCCCATCCCCGTCATTCCCGCGCAGGTGGGAATCCAGTGCTGTCAATTTCCGCTTTAGCGGAAATAACAGCATAAACATGCAGTCTGGATTCCCGCCTTCGCGGGAATGACATAGCGGTTAAATATATTCAAAAATCCTAACGACTTTTTGTACGCCACCGGTTTTTCTGGCCACCTCAGCAGCGCGGGTGGCTTCATCCCTGGTAACCAATCCCATTAAATAGACCACGCCGTTTTCGGTAACGACTTTAATTCGCCCACCTTCCACCGCATCGTCGGCCAGTAGCTTGGTTTTTACCTTGGTGGTAATCCACGAGTCATTAGAGCGAGCGACCATGGAAGTTTTGCCCGCCACAGTGATTTCGTTATGGACACTGCGTACCTTGCCAATTTTGGCCACTGTTTGTGCGGCGAGAATACGTTGCTCTGCGGTATTTACCTGGCCTGCCAGTAACACCACACCATTAAAGCTCACTACCACTATATGCGCCTGTGCTAATTCCTCATGGGCTTTGTCAATATTTACCAGGGCAATGGTTTCAATCACTTCATCGTCCAGCGCTGAGCCCGTTGTGCGCTCGTCTTCTTCGCTTTCAATGGGGTCGGCAGTGGTGGCGGATAAAATAGAACTACAGCCCTGTATAGTGAGTATTAGCAGGCTTAAAAAAAACAGGTTTAAAAAAGGTTTTGCAGTACAGGTCTTCATGGGTATTAGTGGCTCCCAAATAATTGTTGGTCAATTAGCTCAGACAGATAATTGATAATTTGTAACTGTGACTCCATTACCCTGGCATTATTATCGCTGGGTATAGGTAATTCAATATCCTCAGGCTGTAATAAAGCCTTAATGTCACTGCTTTGCTGGTGGCTTAAACAGATCACAACCATTTCTCTATCATGAGCTGCTTTAATGGCTTCCAGGGTGGTGCCAGAATCATTGGCATTGGAAATAATAAACAGAATATCTCCGGCTTGCCCAAGAGCACGAATCTGGCTACCAAAGATATTTTTAAAATTACCATCGGCGGAAAGAGCGGTAATCGTTGTTGCATCGCTGCTTAAATTAATCGCTGGTAGGCTGGGGCGCTCATAATCAAAACGGTTGAGCAGATGAGCAGAAAATACTTGTGCCAGGGCGCCATTGGTGGCTTCCCCGCAACAGAGGATTTTATTTTCACTCAGTAAGCACTGCACCATCAGCATGGCGCAATCGCTTACCCTGGCAGATTGCTCATCCAGTGTGCGCATGGTGGTATCAATACTGCTGTGAAAAAGCTCTATAACGTGCTGGTCTAAATCCATAATGTTTATTACTGTCTCATTGATTCTTAAACCGTGAATGCATCTTTTATCCATGTCCAGTGCAACGTGGCATGGCCGTCGGGTCTTGCTGCTATAACATCAAACCGGCAGGGCAGGTTGTTATAGTGCGGATGCTCCAATAAATAAAAAGCCGCCGCTTTACTAAGTTTCTTTTGCTTGCGCCAATCGACGCTGTCTAAACCGTCGCCAAAGCTATTTTGCCTGCGGTAGCGTACTTCAACAAACACCAGGTGTTCATTGTCACGCATAATAATATCAATTTCACCGGCCTTGCAGTGATAGTTAGCTGCTATAAACTTCAGCCCTTGCTGTTGCAACCATTGGCTGGCTTTTTGCTCAACCGCTGCTCCCGTGTTGTTGCTATTGCTGTTAGTTGGCCATTTCCCAATCATTAGTGACGCCTTCCCTGTCGTTTAAAATTAAATCAATAGTTTCTGTGGCCGTTGGAATAATCGTGGCCTTATTGCGTTTAAACCGGGCAAATAACATTTGCCGTTCAATCTCGTTGCGCTCATTTAATTTCAATCTGCCGGTATGGCCATAAACACGGCTGTTGGCGGTTTCCTGTAGCTGGCGCAACCTGGGGTGTAGCTGGAAACTATCAATACCCAGTGCGTACATACGCTGGTATTGCTTACTCTGTTTGATTTCTGTGTTGATGGTTTGTTGCATGGCCGAAGGCTTCCTAAGCACCCAGGGCATATCGGTAAATCTTATACCGTTAATATCACGGTCTTTGCGGGTATCTTCATAGCCGGCATACAGGCGGGAGGTACCGTATATAGGTAAGTCACCTGCATAATGGTATTCCAGTAACGGTTTTAGTGAGCGGGCCTGTTGCGGTCTGGCTAACATAAACACCATATCAATATCCTGGCGCCGTCTTGGTAGAAATTCTATCGGTTCACCGATTAAGCGCCGGATGCGTTTTGAGCGGTCTTCACTTTCTTGCAGTAATAAAGAGTCTTTCAATGAGTTGGAGTAATCTGCCTGGCCGGTATATAAGCTGCGCTTTATCGTTTTGCCCCCCAGGGCTTCCCAGCGCTCGCTAAAGGCCTGGCTAACCTTGTCACCCCAATCGCCTTTTGGGGCAATAATTAATGCCTGCCGGTGATTTTCAAGAAAGGCGATATCGGCCACCTGGCTGGCTTCATCCTGCGGTACCAGGCCAAACTGGAACAGCTGTTCCGGGGCGTCACCATAATCAGTAATACGGTTAAGGCCCAGTGTTGGCACGGGTAAATCACCGGCATCGAATAATAAGCTGAGTCGATGCTTTTCCAAAGGCCCGATAATCATCTCAGCGCCTTCAGTAATGGCCTGTTGGTAAAGGGCCATAAAGTCACTGTGGTTTTCGGTATTGTAAATTTTCAGGTTGGGTACTTTGCCGCCACGGTTGCGAGTTTCATACAGTGCGGCGATAAAGCCATCCCGTACCGCTTTGCCAAACGGTGCCAGTTTACCGGTGAGTGGTAAGAGTAAGGCGACCTGTTGTGGTCTATTGGCTGCCAGTTCTTTGATCAGTTGAAGGCCGCCGGGCAGCTCTTGGTTGGCGGGGTGATCCTGCCATTGTTGTTGCCAGCTTTGGAGTTGGGCCAGCTGTTGTTCCAGGTCTCCCTGGTTGTCTTTGGCAATAACCGCAAGTTCCAGCCAGCCTTGGTACTCGCCACCAAAGCTGGTTTTTTGGTAATGGAGCAGGTCAGCGGTGGAAACATACATCAGCGAATTCCAGATAGCTTCACGGTTGCTGCGCTGGTTTTTGGAGTTGAGTAGGGGGTTGATATAAATACGCTGTTGGGCGCTGGCGATATGGCTGCCTAGTAGCGCAAAGACTTCAGCCCTTAATAAGGCGTGGGTGAGTTGTCGGGTTTGTGACAGGGTATCGAGGTTTTCCAGCAGGCGAGGGGTTTCCAGTAGCAGCCTGGCTTCCTGATACTCTCCCCGCTGAATCAGTAGCTCACTGCTGACCTCAACATAGCGGGCATAGTCCCTTAGCGGCAGTAAATCGGGTTGCAGTTGGTTGATAATTTGCTGGGCCAGGTGGCGCTGTTCTTCCTCTAGCAGCAGAGTAGCCGCTTTAAGTTGCATGCGCTCTTTAGTAGGGGACAGGCTACCGTGTGCTTCAGTCAGTAGCCCTTGAATACGCTCAGCCTTGGATAGGGCTTGCTGTTCAGGAGAGCTGGGCCTGGTCGACAGGCCGCCACAGGCCACCAGCATGCTGCTTAATAGTATTAATAAAAGAGTTGTTCTCATTGTCTCTGCATTGTTAGGCTAGCGTCTTTAATATCCAATCAGCGGGAATTATTTGTGACAGTTAGCTCAGGCCCTAATTCATGTCTTTCTTCATGTCTCTACGTAGTAGCAACACCCATCGGTAATCTGGGTGACATGGTACCGCGAGCAGTAGAGGTACTACAATCGGTAGATGTGATTGCCGCTGAAGATACTCGTCATAGCAAGCGATTAATGCAGCATTTTAATATTGCTACCCCACTGGTGGCATATCACGATCATACCGGTGCCAATATCATCGACGCATTGGTAGAAAAATTAGCCAATGGTCAATCCATCGCCCTGATTTCTGATGCGGGTACCCCCTTAATATCAGACCCCGGCTACCGTTTGGTGGACGCTGCCCTGGCGGCCGGTATCCAGGTTGTACCTATTCCCGGTGCCAGTGCCGCCATTGCTGCACTCAGTGCTGCGGGTCTTCCCTCTGACCGATTTATGTTTGAGGGGTTCCTCAATGCCCGGCAGCAAGCTAGAACTAAACAGCTTGAGGCTCTTAAAGGTGAAACCTGCACGCTGATCTTCTATGAGGCCCCCCATCGTGTATTGGCCTGCTTAAGGGATATGTCGGCTGTATTGGGTGCTGATAGACAGGTTGTAATGGCGCGTGAGTTGACCAAGACTTTTGAAACTATTAAACGTGCGCCTGTGGCTGAACTGGCGGATTGGGTTGAGGCTGACCATAACCAGCAAAAAGGGGAGTGTGTATTGCTGGTTCATGGTGCCGATAAGGCAGATGGCTCAGATTCTGAAGGTCATCGAGTGTTTGATATTCTCGTTAAAGAGCTTCCTCTAAAGCAGGCCGCCGCTTTGGCTGCTAAAATTTCCGGCGGCAAAAAAAATCAGCTCTATCAGTATGGCCTCGATCAACAAAAGGATTAAACCTTAGTCCGCTTGTTATTCCCCCTAAAGCATGGCAATCTCCCGCCCGAGCCAGCCAGGCAGTCGCTGGGCCTTTTTCTCTATTCTTTCACTTGTGGTTGAACGGGGTTGGGGCCGAGAGGAAAGTCCGGGCTCCATAGGGTAGAACGCCAGGTAACACCTGGGGGGTGCAAGCCTACGGAAAGTGCAGCAGAGAGCAGACCGCCTAAGCTTCCTCGGAAGCCGGTAAGGGTGAAAGGGTGGGGTAAGAGCCCACCGCGTAGCTGGTAACAGTCTACGGCATGGTAAACCCCGTTCGGAGCAAGACCAAATAGGCCCACTATAGGCGTGTACCCGCGCTGTGGGCGGGTAGGTTGCTAAAGATTTATGGCGACGTAAATCGTAGATGAATGACTGTCCACGACAGAACCCGGCTTATCGGCTGGCTCACTTTTTTTGATCTGGCGCGTTTGAGTTGCTGGCTTTTTAGATAGATCGGTTGCCGGGTTCTGTCATGGACAGGGTCCACTGCGCTTTTTTAAGGTCAAGGGCGCGGTTTATCTGTGTTGATAATTAGCTTCAGTAGGGAAGGGTAGACCCAAGTGGAAATGGGGTCGAAGTGGAAATGGGGTCTGGAAATGGGGTCGGATTTATTTTCATCGTAGAGTAAATAAATCTGAAAACTGTATCAGTTATGGTATCAGTAAGAAATATCACTTTAAATAAGAGCAATATAACTTTATAACTATGTGTTTTTATTAAA
>JAAELM010000630.1 GCA_024226635.1 Oceanicoccus sp.
AGCATGCAGGCTGGATTCCCGCCTTCGCGGGAATGACGTTGTTTTGGGAATGACGTTGTTTTGGGAATGACGTTGTTTTGGGGGTAGCGTTGTTTCGTGGGAATGACGAATGTTTATTTAACCGGGGTGTTTAGTGATTTACAGTCTTGATGGTGTAAAAGTCAGTTTTAAAGGCGATGCATTTGTTGCCGACAATGCCACCGTGGTTGGCAATGTGAGTGTCGGTCATGATGCCAGTATTTGGTTTAATGTGGTGATTCGTGGCGACAACGAATTAATTACTATTGGCGACCAAACTAATATTCAGGATGGTAGTGTGATGCATACCGACCCCGGTTGCCCAATCACTTTAGGTACCGGCGTAACGGTGGGCCATAAAGCCATGTTACATGGTTGTACCGTTGGCGATTATAGTTTGATTGGGATTAACGCCGTGGTATTAAACGGTGCCAAAATTGGCAAGCACTGTTTAATAGGTGCCAATGCCCTGGTTAAAGAAAATATGGAAATCCCCGATGGCTCTATGGTGCTGGGTTCCCCTGCCAAAATAGTCAAACAACTCTCTGAAGAGCAGCAGGCGGGTCTTGAGTGGAGCGCCAAACACTATGTAGAAAACGGTCGCCGTTTTGCTAAAGGTTTAAAACAGGAAAAATAACTACCATGAGTGAACAAGTCGTCGATATAAAATCCCCCTGTGTTTCAGTGTGTGTATTAAACGAAGAAGATATTTGCGAAGGCTGTTACCGCAGCGCACAGGAAATTACCGATTGGTCGGTATTATCCGTGGAGGATAAGCAGGTGGTCATGGGGAATGTTAAACAGCGCTTTAAGCAACTCAATAAACACTTATTATTATAGGGATTGCATAGCTTCCCCTACATTTGCCCCTTATCCCGGTTGGCATTAAGTGCCGCCACAAAGGCATTGGCCGCATTGCTCAGGCTGCGGTTCTGGTGAAATACATAGCCCAGTGTCCGCTGCAATTTAATATCCGCAATATCCAGTGTTGTCAGTCCCTCATCAATCATGGTGTGGGGCAATACACTCCAGCCCAGCCCAATCGAAACCATCATTTTAATGGTTTCCAGATAATTGGTTTCCATCGACACATCCAGTTTTAAGCCGTGCTTTTGGAACAGGGCCTTAATAATTTGCCCGGTATAGGTATTAAGGCCCGGCAAGATAGCGGTGAACTGGCTAAGGGTTGAAAGGTTGACGCTATCCAATACCGCCAAGGGGTGGTCAGGGGCAATAACCACCACTAAGTCATCCTGCCAAACCGGTTGCCGCATTAAGGGGCTACTTTCAGTGGGGTCTAAGGTCACCACCCCCAGTTCAATACGCCCATGCATCACTTGCTCATAGGCTTCTTCCGAATCCATAAAATCAATATCGAAATGCACCTTGGGATAGCTGTTGTTAAAGGCTTGTAATACCGGTGGCAGGCGGTGCAGGCCGATATGGTGGCTGATACCGATGCTTAGTTCGCCACTGATCTCACCCTGTAAATCAACAATGCTGCGTTTGGCTTCTTGTACCGCATTAAGAATACGTTCAGCTCTTGGCAGCAGGGCGGTGCCTGCTTCCGTCAGTTGTACTGTTCTGCTTATACGGTCAAATAACTTACAGCCGAGTTGGCCTTCCAAAGCTGCAATGCGCTTGCTTACCGCTGGCTGGGTAATATGGAGAGTCTCGGCTGCATCCGAGAAGGATTTTGACTCGGCTACTTCGACAAAGGCCTGCAGATTCTGGGTGTCCATGGGGTATTTAAACCTGTAATGCGTTGATGATTAGGGATTTTATAGGATTCCTATTAGTTATCCAATCTATAAAGAATATGAATTTGTTTTATTGGAGTGAGGGGCCTAGAATTCGTCAACGTATAAAAGCCCAACCAGTGGGTAGCAACTGGAATCAAATGCCGAGGTGACAAATGGCTGGTAAAACCCTTTATGACAAGTTGTGGGACGCCCACTTGGTCAAGCAACGGGATGATGGAACCGCATTAATCTATATTGACCGTCAATTAGTCCACGAGGTGACTTCACCCCAGGCTTTTGAAGGTCTTAGATTGGCTGGTCGTCCTCTATGGCGCAGCGATGCCAACCTCGCAACCCCAGACCACAATGTGCCGTCTTTAAAGTCGGAGCGCGATGGCGGTGTAGCCGGTATCGTTGAAGATATTTCCCGTATCCAGGTGCAAACATTGGATGATAACTGTGATGAATTTGGTGTTACCGAGTTTCAGATCAACGATGTCCGTCAGGGTATTGTGCACGTTATTGGACCTGAGCAGGGCGCTACCTTGCCGGGTATGACGGTTGTCTGTGGCGATTCTCACACTGCAACACACGGCGCTTTAGGTGCTTTAGCTCACGGTATCGGTACTTCAGAAGTTGAGCATGCCCTGGCTACCCAGTGTTTGATCCAGAAAAAAATGAAAAATATGCTGGTTAAAGTCGAGGGTGAGTTAAACCCCGGTGTTACGCCAAAAGATGTGATTCTCGCCATTATCGGTGAGATTGGTACCGCAGGTGGTAACGGTCACGCCATTGAGTTTGGTGGCAGCGTATTCCGCAATATGTCGATGGAGGGCCGTATGACCGTTTGTAATATGGCCATCGAAGGCGGCGCCCGTGTTGGTATGGTCGCCGTTGACCAAACCACACTGGACTATGTTGAAGGTCGTCCCTTCTCACCTAAGGGTGAAGATTGGGATAAGGCGCTTGAGTACTGGCATACGTTGCACAGTGACGATGATGCCGTATTCGACCGGGTGGTTGAAATCGACGCTGCCGCTATTGTTCCTCAAGTTACCTGGGGCAATTCTCCGGAAATGGTGACCGGCGTAAACGGTACTGTCCCCAAGCCAGATGATATTGCTGATCCCAGCCAAAAAGCCGCTATAGAACGCGCGCTTGACTATATGGGTTTAACCGGCGGTATGTCGATTACTGATATCAAATTGGATTGTGTCTTTATTGGTTCATGTACCAATTCACGTATTGAAGATTTACGGGCAGCAGCCTCTGTTGCCAAAGGCAATAAAGTGGCGGACACCGTTAAGCGTGTCTTGGTGGTTCCCGGTTCGGGCCTGGTTAAAAAAATGGCTGAGAAAGAAGGTTTGGATAAAATCTTTTTAGATGCCGGAATGGAATGGCGCGAGCCCAGTTGTTCCATGTGCCTGGCGATGAATTCCGATAAGTTGGGTGAGGGCGAGCACTGTGCATCAACCTCAAACAGAAACTTTGAAGGTCGTCAGGGCTTTGGTGGACGTACTCATCTGGTTAGCCCTGAGATGGCTGCCGCCGCTGCCATTGCCGGACATTTTGTTGATGTCCGTGATGTTATCAACGCCTAAGGGAGAAATATGATGAAAAGCTTTACTACAGTAACAGGTGTTGTGGCGCCAATGGATCGCGCCAATGTTGATACCGATATGATTATGCCCAAGCAGTTTTTAAAATCTATCAAGCGCTCGGGTTTCGGTCCGTTTATGTTTGATGAGCTTCGTTACCTGGATGTGGGTAAGCCTGATATGGATTGCTCGAAGCGTGCAAAGAACCCTGACTTTCCGCTTAACTTTGAGCGCTATCAGGGGGCAGAAATTTTATTGGCCCGTGAAAACTTCGGTTGCGGTTCCAGTCGAGAGCACGCGCCATGGGCGATTGAAGACTACGGCTTCCGCGCAATGATCGCTCCAAGCTTTGCCGATATCTTTTTTAATAACAGCTTTAAAAATGGTTTGCTGCCCATCGTATTGGATGCGGCTATTGTTGATGAATTGTTTAAAGAAATGTATGCCACCGAAGGCTACCAGCTAACGGTTGATTTGGAAGCGCAGCTTATTCGTAAGTCTAATGGCGACGAAATCCCTTTTGAAGTTGATGCCTTTCGTAAGCACTGCCTATTAAATGGTTTGGATGATATCGGTATTACCTTGCAAGACGCCGATGCCATTCGTAAGTTTGAAAAAAACTGGCAGCAAAAATCACCCTGGTTGTTTGGTGCTATGCAATAAAGGAAGTAGGAATATGAGTAGAAAAGTATTAGTAATTTCTGGTGATGGTATTGGCCCTGAAATCACCGCCGAAACGCGCAAAGTTTTAGAGGTTGTCAATTCGCGTTTTGATTTGGGTATGGAATTTGATGAGGCCCTATTAGGTGGTGCGGCTCTTGATGCTACCGGTATTCCCATGCCCGACGAAACATTAAGCAAGGCGCAGGGCTCCGATGCGAT
Organism: Oceanicoccus sp.; assembly: GCA_024226635.1. GTDB lineage: Bacteria > Pseudomonadota > Gammaproteobacteria > Pseudomonadales > Dasaniaceae > Oceanicoccus. The sequence continues at coordinate 4,241 of JAAELM010000630.1, forward strand.
TTTATTTGCTGCCATCGGCGGTCCCCAGTGGGATGATATTGGCCGCGATTTGCGTCCCGAGAAAGGCCTGTTGCAGTTCCGTTCAGCGCTGGAATTATTTGGTAACTTGCGCCCCGCGATTTTATACCCGCAATTGGCCGATGCCTCTTCATTAAAACCTGATGTGGTTTCTGGTTTGGATATTTTAATTGTCCGGGAATTAACGGGCGGTATTTACTTTGGTGAACCCCGTGGTATTCGCACCCTGGAAAATGGCGAGCGAGAAGGGTACAACACCTACAAATACAACGAGACTGAAATTCGTCGCATCGGTGCCATGGCGTTTGAAGCGGCACAAAAGCGCGGTGGTAAATTGTGTTCAGTGGATAAATCCAATGTACTGGAAGCCACTGTCTTGTGGCGTGAAATTATGGAACAAATGGCACCGGATTATCCCGATGTTGAATTGACCCATATGTATGTCGACAATGCTGCCATGCAGCTAGTGCGTGCGCCAAAACAGTTTGATGTGATAGTCACCGGTAATATGTTTGGTGATATTTTATCGGATGCGGCGGCCATGCTTACCGGTTCTATCGGTATGCTGCCATCGGCGGCGCTGGATAAGAATGGCCGTGGTATGTATGAACCTTGTCACGGTTCTGCACCGGATATCGCCGGTGAAGGCAAAGCCAACCCACTGGCGATGATTTTGTCAGCGGCGATGATGTTGCGTTACTCCCTTGATGCCGTCGAAGCGGCTGATGCCGTTGAGAAGGCCGTGGGTGATGTGTTGGATCAGGGTTTAAGAACCGGCGATATTTATTCCGAAGGCACCCAGTTGGTCAATACCAGCACCATGGGTGATGCCGTTGCTGCCGCTTTGCAGGCTTAGAATTAATGAGTGAGTTAGAGATTAGAGTTATGAAAAAAGTAGGATTTGTAGGTTGGCGCGGAATGGTTGGTTCCGTATTAATGGAACGCATGCTGGCTGAGGGTGATTTCAAGCATATTGAAGAGCCGGTATTTTTCACAACCTCCAATGCGGGTGGGCAGGGGCCTGATATCGGTGTGGATATTCCACCGTTAAAAGACGCCAGCGATATTGATGAGCTAAAGGCTATGGATGTGATTATCTCCTGCCAGGGTGGTGATTACACCAAATCCGTTTTTCCTGCGCTACGCAATGGCGGTTGGGACGGTTACTGGATAGATGCTGCCTCAAGCTTACGGATGGAAGACGATGCCCTGATTATTCTTGATCCGGTGAATATGGATGTGATCAAAGATGGGCTTGCCAATGGCATTAAGAACTTTATTGGTGGTAACTGTACCGTCAGCCTGATGTTAATGGCCATGGGTGGCTTATTTCGTGAAGGCCTGGTCGATTGGGCTTCCGTTATGACTTACCAGGCGGCCAGTGGTGCCGGAGCGCAAAATATGCGCGAGCTGATTAAGCAAATGGGTACCATAGAAGATGTTGTGGTGGATGAGTTAGCGAATCCCGCCAGTGCCATTTTGGATATTGACCGCAAAGTGGCTGCCTCTATGCGCAGTGCTGAGTTCCCCACCGACAACTTCGGTGCTCCCCTGGCTGGCAGCCTGTTACCGTGGATTGACAGGCAGGTAGAAAATGGCCAAAGCCGTGAAGAATGGAAAGGGCAGGCGGAAACCAACAAGCTGCTGGGAGCTTCTTCTATCATTCCTATTGATGGCTTATGTGTCCGAATTGGCGCTATGCGCTGTCATAGCCAGGCATTAACAGTAAAGCTTAGCCAAGATGTGCCGATGGATGAGATAGAGTCCATGCTGGCCGCTGCCAATGATTGGGTGAAGGTCGTGCCAAACGAGCGCGAAGTCACTCTGCAGGACCTAACACCGACGGTAGTAACCGGTTCATTGTCAGTCCCTGTGGGTCGTTTGCGCAAAATGAATATGGGCCCAGAGTATCTATCGGCTTTTACCGTCGGTGACCAGCTTTTATGGGGGGCTGCAGAGCCCCTTAGACGGATGTTGCGTATTCTGATTGAGGCCTAGGCTTACCGTTCCAATTCCTCTTCTTGCCGGCTAGGGAGTCTCGATTTTCCACTCGCATTCGTCGATTTGTGCACCAAGTCTGAAAATGCGGAAAAAGAGGCTTCCAGCCCCTTCTTCCCACGGGTTGGATTCTTGCTAAAAAGCTATTTCTAACTAATACTTACGTGGAATAGTAGATACGTATTCTAGCTTTGTTTGCTAACTAACCAGCTAGGCAGATTTGAAGTAGCCGGGGCGTAATGCCGCGGCTGTTTGCTAATTTAAGTGACGAAAAACAATACCCACAGGGTTAAAAGGGAACGATTATGGTACGTAAGAAGCTTGCGGTTGCGGTTGCAGCGATTGGGGTCTTACAGGCAAACGTGGCGAATGCACTGGGAGTGGGCGAGTTTTCCCTGTTTTCGGCGCTTAATCAGCCATTAGAAGCAGAAATACGGCTTCAGAACACTGGAGACCTTGATAATAACCAGGTCATTATCAAACTGGCTGAGCCGGAAGATTTCAGTAATGCCGGTATCAGCAGGGACTTTTTCCTCACCAATATTAATTTTAAGGTCGAGCTTGATAGCCAGGGTAACGGCATTATCAAAGTGACTACTCGTGAACCTGTGGTTGAGCCCTACCTGAATTTCCTGATTGAAACCCGCTGGCCCAGCGGCCGGTTGTTGCGTGAATATACTGTATTACTGGATCTACCCGTATTTAATGAGAGTGATGTCGAGCCGGTACAGGCTGCGACCTCCTCAATGTCACAGCAAACCGATACACCATCACCTGCTGCAGCTACTGCCGCCTCAGTCCCAGTAGTTACCCATAGTAGACCTGCCAGCTCCGCTAGTACTCCTCGCAAAACCCTGGAACAAGGTGAGCTAAGTCCGGGTGAAAAATACCGTGTACGCAATCAGGATACTCTTTGGGAAATTGCACTGAAGAGCCGTCCTGCAGAGGGAGTGAGCGTACAGCAGACCATGGTGGTTATTCAGCGTTTAAACCCACAGGCTTTTATTAACGGCAATATCAACCGGCTAAAGGCCGGTTCTGTATTGCGCCTGCCTACCCAGGATGATATCTCAGTTTCGGAAAAACAAGCTGTAGGCGAAGTTGCCAACCAGAATCGCTCTTGGCGATCAGGTGATGATACGGTAGCACCTTCCTCAGATGCCCAGCTGGATGCCACTGCAGCTGGCTCTAGCGAGAACACCTATTCAGAGCAACCTCGCTTATCGATTGCCGCCAGTG
>JAAELM010000631.1 GCA_024226635.1 Oceanicoccus sp.
GTTGGCTATTTGAAGCCACCACATTGATGCTCGGCAGCGGGCGAGCAACCGGAGTAGCTTCAAAATATTTGCACCAGTATCTACTGCTTGATTGGGGAGAACTCCGCACTCTTGAGATAGAGCGCTTTGAGCCATATCAGCGGCCCATAATTTGGCAATTCCACTAACACCACCTTGCTCAAATCCTCTCTCCTTCACCCCTTCTAGCATTGAAGGCAGGGATTCACTCCCATCAGGATCTATGTAGAAGAGTGGATTCCCATAAGCATACAAATACCGATGCAATGACGGCGGTGTCCCATACTCACCTAGGTAGGTGTCCTGAGTAATAAACCGCCCCGTATCCGGATCACATAATACCGAGCCCCAAAGTAAACTAACCCCGTATTCTCATCATGCTCCTGCCCGGTAAACACCTGCCGGTTGACACTAGTCGGACTTTACCCCCCGAAATCAGCCCATTTTCACCCGCCAGGCCCCGTGGTTGCTGGCTTTATGCCGTTTATGATTTTTCATAATGTAGCCATGCATAATGAATAATTGAACTTGATTATTCTGGAGATATATGCCTATACTTAGCCATGCATACGGCGCATGGCAATTTGCATCTGGAAATACAAACCTCCCGTAAGAGCCCAGTGGGTATTCTGCGCACCTCTTTTCGGGGAAACGGCAAGATGAAACATACCCAGCACGGGCGTATCACCGGCTGTTCGCTAGAACAACTCAAAATCCTCCA
>JAAELM010000632.1 GCA_024226635.1 Oceanicoccus sp.
GAACTGCGCAATTTGGTATACCCGTAAAGGCCGTGGCAGCGGTTTGGGCACCCGCAAGCGCTTACCGGATATAACCGGGTAGGTCAGCTTTACCTGCTATTCGTATTTCAGATACGAGTAAAATCTCCGGATGATGGCCAAATAGCAGTTGATACTGGCCGGCTGCATGCGTTTATCGTGAAGGTAGTCGATATAGGCATCTATCTTTTTATCGGTTACCTGCTCGATGGCAACATCAAGCCAGAGGACAAACTGCTTAACGATATTCAGATAATATTTAACCGTATGCGGCGAGTAGTTGCGTCGCTTAAGATGCCGCCTGAAATTAATGATCACATTCGTCATCTGCATCACGATCTCCTTTAACAATGCTTTCCATGGCGCTGAAGTATTCATCTTCTCTGGTTTTATCGCTCAGCCGTGCATAACGCCGGGTAACCTCCAAATTGGTGTGCCCCAATAAAATCCGTAAACACTCCAGCGGCATGCGGGCATTTAAAAGATCCGTGGCATACGTATGTCTCAGACAATGCAGCGTATAGCCGCTGTACTGCAGACCCGCTTTGTGTAAATATTTGATAAACATCATACGCGCGGCCCCATAACACAGCGATTGACTGCCTTTACCTTGGCCATAGAAAAGCCTTTCTTTGGAAGAATCCCGGATTTTAAACCAGGCCAAAAGTGACTGCTGCGCATCCTCGCTGTAATACACCACCCTACCCACGGCGGTCTTATCAGATAGATAAATTAAAATCTTTTGCTGCCTCAAGTCCACATCATCCACTTTCGTATTCAATAACTCCCCAATACGCATGCCGGTTCGCAGCAACAGCAGGATCAGGGCACGATCACGGGTATTATCAATAACCGAAAGCAGCAGAGTTAAATCTTGCGAATCCATCGCTCGTGGAAGCGGGTCGGGAAGTTTCAACTTTATTTTACGTTCCATCAGCTCATAACCCACAATTTTCTTTTCGATTAAAAACCGCACAAACGCATAGACGGCACACAACCGGGTTCGCACTGAATTGGGCTTCAAGCCCCGATCCTGCTCATGCTCAACGAAAGCTTCGATATCTTGTTTTTGCATCTGATTTAAGTGTGTCTTTCCCAGTTGGCGAAAAAAGGATAAAAATAGCGTCAGCGATGTGGCTGTCAGCCGAAGGGTATTGGGTCTGCAGTTACGCCGGTACTGATCACGCAGGTATTTCTCAACATAGGATTTGCCGACCAGATTCTGTGCAGAGATGTTTTCCAAAAGGCGCTTGAGCACCTGGTGCCGATAGGTGGGCTTGGGAACGGGTGCAACCGTCTTTGCCAAATTCAGGGGAAAAGCGCAATCTAAATTCTCATAGAAAGGATCGCTTTCAAAATAAGAACGAAGATCAAAGGGATGACATCCATGGAAATAATTGGGGTTTAAAAATGATAATTGATCGTGATTCATATCTGCCTCCTTTTTCTGTTTTTATTGAAAAATCAGACAGATAATGAACTTTAACCAGCTAAAGGTCAATTATCATTTTGTTACGTTTTAATAGCAGATAGCGTCACCAGCAGCCAGAGAACCAGGAAAAATGATATCACAAATTTGTACTTAATGGCCGTTGATAATTCCAACTTTGGAGTTATCAAAAGTTTTGGCAGATCAAATTTATTGAAGATATTATGCGGGTATTTGTTAGTTTAACGCTGCGCCTTTGCAGCCGTGGCGAGCTATCAGCGGTCTGCTACAGCCGTTGGTCAGCGAAGTTCTAATTGTGTATATTACCTTCACCAGGAGGCACACCTGCGCCGAGTGCGATTAATGCTCTCATAAGCAGCCGGCGGTCATGTGGTGTATATTACC
>JAAELM010000633.1 GCA_024226635.1 Oceanicoccus sp.
ATCCTTTTGCTCAATCCAACAAGTCTCGACCATCACGCTTCCATCCGCACTCTTTTGTGGAGCAGCCATTTGCCCCGGTGCATGTTAATATCCGTTGGCAGGAGCTGCTATCTTGCACTCGCAATCTTTTATTGTCAGCGGCAACTGACTGTTGCTTGTATGTTTTCGCAGTCTCCTGGATGAGGTGTTGGACCTTATATATTTGAATTTTCACTACACTTTTTTTTCAGTAAAAGAGTCTCTTATCAATCGTGTAGGCTATCAGGCTGCCTCCTTATTATGGATATTATAAAACGGTTGATATTCTTTGTTGTTGATCTATAATCGATGTAATAATACCGCCAATTTTCGCGCTACAGCGACTGCTGCCCGCTTCTTGGCATTTTTACCACCACGTGCAGCAATGGCCAAACCATGCAAACGTAAACTACTCTCCGGTGCAAACGGCCCCATGATATATTGGGCACATCCTACTAATAAATGACGCAGGTATTTATTGCCTGCCTTGGTAATGGACAGCTGTTTGTCTACGTCACCAGA
>JAAELM010000634.1 GCA_024226635.1 Oceanicoccus sp.
AGACAGCCAGACATACGAGCATATTACAGAGAATACCACGACAAAACAGAAACCAAAACGGCCCGTTCATCTTGGCACCGGCAACCTTACAAATAAACTTACCGGTAGTATTACCATCCGCCAGTCCCGTGTTAGCATAGATGATAGCTAACAGCAAAGCGCCTGCGAGGTTTGCAATCCAGCAAATAAACCAGAGCCAAACCATCCAACCCCAACCGGTTTTGCCTCTAAGAGCACCAATCAGCATCACCATATTGTTACCAGTAAATAATTCGGATCCCGCAAAGATAACAAGCGTCAGAGCGATACCAAACGAACATCCCATGATCATCTTAACGGCTGCTGACTTGGCAGAAGCAAACTGAGCTCCGACCGTAAATATGAGAAGAATTCCAAACCCGATGTACATACCTGCCAGCATTGAGAGAACCCAATACTGCCCGAACCTGTTTCTAATCATATCTTCCTTCGCAATAGCTGCCCCAGTAAACGTATCAACAGTTGCTTTCATAAATCTATTCCCCCTTTATAAAGTTAGGAAAGTAAAAAAATAAAATTGTGCGACATAAAAAGGACGGCCTTCCATACC
>JAAELM010000635.1 GCA_024226635.1 Oceanicoccus sp.
CAAATCTTGGGTCTGTAAACATGGAAAACAGTCGTATGGAAGGTAATGTCCTTAATTTTGCGGGTGGTATGGCAACAACCAATGTTGCACTTGGAAAAAATGCTAAAGCTAATCTTGCCTCTGTAAATATGGAAAATAGTCAGATGAAGGGCAATGTTGTTAATATCGCAACCGGAGCAGCCGTAACCAACGTGGCACTTGGGAAAAATTCAAAAGCCAACTTGGCGGCTGTGAATCTTGAGAACAGCAAAATGGAAGGAAATGTCTTAAATGCTGCTGTTGGGGCAGCAGTTACTAATGTGGCATTAGGAAAAAACGCGAAAGCTAATCTTGCTGCTGTAAATTTGGAAAACAGTCAAATGAAGGGTAACGTTGTTAATGTGGTTGGTGGCGCTGCAGTTACTAATGTGGCGTTAGGAAGTAATGCCAAAGCGAACCTGTCATCCGTGAACCTTGAGAACAGCAGGATGACCGGCAGTGTGACCAATGCGGCCGGTGCATTAGGCGCCGTAACGAACGTTGCGTTGGGAAGTAATTCGAAAGCTAACTTGTCATCTGTGAATATGGAGAACAGCAGAATGACAGGCAGTGTAACTAATGTGGCCGGAGCGTTAGGTGCAGTGACCAATGCGGCAATCGGGAGTAATACTACAGCTAATCTGGCCTCCGTTGACCTCGGTAACAGTACTGTTAGCGGAGGTGTTTTCAATCTTGCCGGGGGTTTGAGCGCTACGACAAATGTTGCTATTGGTTCCGGCAGTGAAGCTAATTCTGGTTCAATAGTTTTAAAGAATAGCGGTAGTGGTGGTGGTAGTAATGTCTCTAAGAGCGGATTAATGATCAATAATGTAGATCCAACCGGAATTTTTGGTGCTGTGGTTACTGGGGG
>JAAELM010000636.1 GCA_024226635.1 Oceanicoccus sp.
GCAAAGGGCCTTGTGCAACTTCTTATCTTTCTGCCTGAGTTCTTCGTAAGCAGCCCATGTATTGCCTTCAAACACCAGCGATCTCATCAGCTTCCTCGGCTGTTGGTTTATACCCTTCTCCACTCTTATGGGTACCCATTGAAGCAGCTATTTGCCTCATTATGTCACTGTTTTGTAACACATATAATGTTTCTTGGTCGCGCTCCCAATCATCGGCACTAACCACTACAAAATCCTCTCCAGCACGGCGGGTTACTTTGATAGGCGCGTGTTGGCTAACCACTTGTTCTACAAAGTTTTTCAGGTGGTCTCTGAATTGGTTAACACTAACTGTATCCATTGGCTGGCCCTCTGTAACGTACGGCTATACCGTACATAATATCCGCAAAGCCCTAACAAAGCAATCAACTCAGACGCAATTTCCCTTTATTTATTTAAGAATTTTTCCTTTAAGGACACCCATATTTTGGCCCACTTAATACGCTGAGGTACCTGAGCAGCAAACATCCGACAAAGGAGGAACTCAAAACGGAATTGAATTATTTTCGGAATAACCGTCACCGGATGAAATATGCTTAAGCGATTAAATTAAACTATAAAATAGAATAGTAGAGGACACCCGTGTATTGAACAGTCTCGGTATATGGCAAGAGGCCCTCGCGGATCAGCCTAAGGGCTGGGACGAAAAGCTGTCGCCGGATGAAGCGTTCCCCGGTCTTTTCGAAGGAGCTTACTAACGAACTTGGTGCGGGGACGATGACCCAGGCAGCTGCGCTTTGCCACAGGGATCTTTCGTCGATCAGTTCCGGGGTGAAACGTTTGCTGGCTCGAGCCGAGGGTGAACCGATTGTTGCGCAACGTATGAAGCGGTCGCGGTGGCAATAGAAGAGTTGCAGTCTTGCAA
>JAAELM010000637.1 GCA_024226635.1 Oceanicoccus sp.
CTTACCTTTGCTGATGTCGACGGTGACAATCTAACGGTTACCCTGACGGCCAGTGAAGGCACCTTCTCGGCCCCGGCAGATGGTTCTGGTGTTGGCTCTGGTGTCGTAGAAACCTGGGTAGATGCTACCCACATAACCCTAGCAGGCTCGGCAGCAGATATTAATCTCTATCTGGATACTGTAAGCAATATTCAATACGCCGGTGAGTCCAATGACAATGGTAATGATACTTCGACCATAACCGTAAGTGCTGATGACGGTAATGGCGGCAACCTGGCGGCCAATCCTGTTGTTAATATTGATATCGCAGCTGTAGCAGATACGCCTTCAGTAGCAAGCCCTACCATCAGTGAGGATGCCGATAGTGGAGCCATAGCCATTACCAGAGCAGCAGGCGATGGTGCTGAGACCACCCATTATAAAATTACAAGTATCACCAACGGCGCTCTCTATTCAGATGCGGGTTTTAGCACCCAGATTAGCAATAGTGACTTTATCGCTTCAGCAGGAGCGACAACGAATGTCTATTTCCGCCCTACAGCAAATTTCAATGGCTCAGGTGGATTTACCGTACAGGCTTCCAGCACTAACGATGGAAGTGGATTGGCAGGGAGTACGGTGGCCTCTACCATTACCAACTCGGAAACAAGCGGCAAAAATGCTGAAAAAAATTAAAAATAGCGCAAGAGGGCTATTTAAAAATGCCCAGGTTATGGAAGTCAGACATATTCTGGAAGCTGCCCCTGGCCAAAAAACAGGGGTTAGTAAAATCAATGAGATTAGACAATAAACTGTGCCTGCTGGTCTGCCGGCATAGCTCACCTGGTAGAGCGACGCTTTCGTAAAGCGTAGGTA
>JAAELM010000638.1 GCA_024226635.1 Oceanicoccus sp.
GACAGATGCAAAAACAAACAAATCGGGGGGCTTTATTGTAAGACGGACCGCGTCTGCTTGGGGTCGTTAGCGGTCAGCCACTAACCGCCCCATAACGCCTTGGGCAGGGGCGTGGCGTCCGCCACGTCCCGCGACCGCAGGGAGCAACTTGCCCCAACTGGTTATGTGCAGGCTTCCTGCTCATTCTTATCACCGAAAACTCTTAATGGGCAAATGGTCAAATTAGCTGTGCCCAGCTTGATTAGCGCGGCTCCGCTGCAAGACAGCCTGCAGACTTAAACTTGTAGTCATATTTATTATTCTGCGCGGGCTGTCTAACTTCCGCAATAACGTAATCGTCTTTATCTATCCAGTAGCGCCAGTATCCATCATTGTAGAAGACCTTGTAGGCAATAATGTTGTTTTCCACACTTGATATCCTAATTCGAACGCCTGCTCTTTCATCGGCTTTATGCGCCTTCTTGTTTTTCTTTTTTTCGGATAATCGCAGATGCATAGGCAGGGGCAGGATCAACCCATCTTCTCTTGCAGTAACTAGCTCATAGGTGGTGGCTTTCTGCCCATAAATACAGCCCTGATTCTGCCCTTCAAATATTAGGGTGAAGCGTAGAAGATCATTGTCTATACCCTCAAAATATACGCTATATGACAATGCAGGGACCTTTTCACTAACTTCCTGGAGCTTATAGGGTATAGGTGTCATCTCCTTTGGGGACAACGTGAACTCGCCACTACGTGCAATTATCAGGGATGCTACTGACTCGAATTTGCCATCTCCATCTGAATCTGCAAAACAAGAACGGCCTGCATCTCCTCCAAAGGCATTTTTAAGAGTCTGATCACGAGTACAGTAAATTGATGCGCCACTCTTAGTGTAATAGCGGGGCAACAGTTCCGTATTAGCCGGAACCTTGTGCCTCCAGCTATCCAGCGAGCCTAAAATTACAGCGCCTTCCATACTGACCGCTTCTGCTTCGCTGTAAACCAACTCGCCAACACTTGCTGTGTAATTCACACCTTCAACTCGGCTACGAGTTATTTCAAAAGGGATGGGGTCAACATCAGGGCCAGCTGCCGAAGCGGCGAATGGAAACACAAACAAAACTAGCAGCAAAGAATTGTAATTTTTATTCATAAATATCAGGCTAAATCAATTGGCAACGACTTTCATAGAACGGCTATATAGTAGCGTTCGTCAATCCATACAATACCGAGCTTTATTGGCACATAACGCCTGTGGCTGGGGCGGCGTGCGAAGCACGACGTCCAGCGAACGCAGTGAGCCAACAGCCCACACTGGTTAGGTGTTCTAAGCACAGTTTTTTACTCTGGAATATAGTACCTGTAGCA
>JAAELM010000639.1 GCA_024226635.1 Oceanicoccus sp.
AAGCAACTGACCAACGGTTTTGATAAGTTAGGACTTAACTATATTCCTTCTGCTGGTAATTTTATTGCGGTGGAGTTTGCTGCCGATACCGCTGAGCTTTATCAAAGGCTGTTAAAGGAGGGTGTTATTTTACGCCCGGTGGGTGTGTATGAAATGCCCAATCATCTTCGAGTTTCAGTTGGCCTTGAAGAAGAAAACGCGGCGCTATTAAGCGCCTTAAAGAAAGTGTTATAACAAAAAACATTTAGGTTTATTCACCCTATGACCATTGCGATTAATCAAATTACTGTTTTAGCCGTTGGCTTAATTGGCGGCTCGTTGGCAAAGGCGTTAAAGGCGAATGGCTTTAGCGGTGAGATTGTTGGCTGGGGGCGTCGCGAGATTTCATTAAAGAAAGGTTTGGAGCTTGGCGTTATTGATCGCTATAGCCTGGACTTAAAAGAGGCTGTTACAGGTGCAGACTTGATTGTTGTTGCCACGCCCACTTTAATTGCTGCGGATATGCTTAAGCAGTTGGCTTCGATAGTGGATGAGCAGGTGATTATTACCGATGTGGCCAGTGTTAAAGGTAACCTGTTCACTGCCGCCAAAGAAGCGTTTGGTAAAGTGCCCCCCAATTTGGTGTTGGGTCATCCGATTGCCGGTTCTGAAAAAAGCGGTGTAGATGCAGCCAGGGCTGATTTGTTTGTAAATCATCGCGTTATTCTGACCCCCACTGAAGAAACTAATCCCGATGCATTACAAGCAGTAAAATCCCTTTGGGAATCTACCGGCGCCGACCTGGTAGAAATGTCGGTGGATGAGCATGATGAGGTTTTAGCTGCCACTAGTCATTTGCCTCATGTTTTGGCTTACACCCTGGTTGATGCTCTGGCAGGTAGCCCTGAGCAACAGAATATCTTCCGTTTTGCAGCCGGTGGGTTTCGAGACTTTACCCGTATCGCATCCAGCGACCCGACTATGTGGCATGAGATTTCTCTGGCTAACCGCGATGCACTATTAAAAATGATTGATAGGTTTACCGATCAGTTAGGTGATTTGCGTCAGGCAATTGCCAATGGTGATAGCGACAATATTGTCGGTTCTTTTACCCGTGCTAAATCCGCAAGGGATAAGTTTGCACAAATGCTTGAAGAGCAACAAAAGTAATAAAGTCTCGACCCCGTCATTCCCGCGAAGGCGGGAATCCAGTCGGCAAGAAGACCGGTTTGCACCGGGACAGTATTCGACGCGGCGCGGGGTTGCTCCTGCACTAGCGG
>JAAELM010000640.1 GCA_024226635.1 Oceanicoccus sp.
ATAAAGTGGTAATGTGGTTGGTTTGGTACTCCACCTCATCATTGGCATTTAGCTGCAATACGGCCGGCATTTCACCAAGGCTTGCCATCATGGCAGGGTCTATGGTGGCGATGTAATACTCATCAAAAGCCAGATTTCGCTTTATCGCTCTCAGGTACTCATCCGTTACTGTGTGTCTATCGCGCACAATCACCACATCGTAATTGTTTCGGTAGGCCATATCAAAGGCGCGCAGTGTGGTAATGAGGTACACCATATTAAACAAGTCTTGTTGTTGGGCATGTATAATTATTTTTCCTTTTTTCAGGTCTTTCCAGCTTATGCTCGTGTAATGCATAGCACCGTTTCTAAACTGAAGGTTATTTGCTAAGGTGAAATGTTGGCGTTTTGGGGCAGTCTGCTCTTGCACGAGTAAGGTATCAAACTGTCGGTAAAACTTCTCTGTCATGCCCATATTGCCCATATTGGCGTATTGGGTAGCAAAAAAGCTGAAAAAATAGTGTTTGTCGGTATTGTCCCAGTCTTTGGTGTCTAATTGGCGGTACAGGCCTAAA
>JAAELM010000641.1 GCA_024226635.1 Oceanicoccus sp.
ATAGCTTGCTTACAGTCCTTCCTCCAGAAGCGACCAGATAATTGGATTTAAATGAAATAGACTTAACGCGAATGGCACTTACTTAAGCGTAAGTCATTATAAAAATTGAAGAAAGCTGGACCAGTGATAAACTGATTTGTGACTAAACATTTCAACCATCACCGGAGCCAGCTTCCATGTCTAGTAATAGCAAAGTTAGTCGTAGTAAACAACAGCATCTCAAGAAATACGTCAAACAATGTGATTCCTATTGTTTTTTTAACTTACTCACTAGTCCCGAGTTATTGGATACAGTAGAAGATTTGCTACCTGAACATCGAGAGCGGCTATTTCCACCCACCGAAACGCTATCCATGTTTTTAGCCCAGGCGCTAGACCAAGATCGTTCTTGTCAGAAAGTTGTTAACGACGCTGCAGTCAAAAGGCTCGTAGGCGGTCTATCGTCCTGTAGTGCGCATACTGGGGGCTATTGTCGGGCGAGGCAGCGCTTGCCGCTGACGATGGTGTCTTCGCTAACGCGTCATACAGGGCAGCTTATTGACAGCCAAGTGCCCGATCAATGGCGTTGGCAGGGCCGCCCGGTCCGTCTCATTGACGGAACAACGGTAAGCATGCCAGACACGCTGGAAAACCAGACTGCCTACCCTCAACAGGCTAGTCAAAAGCCTGGGCTGGGATTCCCGATATGTCGCCTTGTAGGCGTTATCTGTTTGTCCAGTGGCGCACTGCTTGATGCAGCAATGGGCCAATATCAAGGTAAGGGCGCAAGCGAAATCAACTTGCTGCGCAGTATGCTGGATACCTTTAATTCTGGTGATTTAGTACTAGGAGATGCCCTTTTTGGCACCTATTTCTTCTTGGCATCGTTGCTTGAGAAAGGTGTCGATGCTGTGTTTGAACAAATGGGCCCACGCAAGCGAATAACGGATTTTCGTAAAGGTAAACGTCTGGGTTCAAAAGACCATTTGCTTGAGTTGCGCAAACCGAAAATCAAGCCGGGTTGGATGACGAAAGAGCAATACGATTCTGCGCCAAAGTCCCTCACCATCCGAGAATTGAAGACCGGTGGCAAAGTACTCATAACTACCTTAGTGTCAGTGAAAGAAGCCTCCAAAAAGCGATTAAAGGCGCTCTATAAAGACCGTTGGCACGTAGAGGTTGATCTACGTAATATCAAGACCACCCTAGGCATGGGAATACTTAGCTGTAAAACACCACAGATGTGCGAAAAGGAAATTTGGATCTATTTTTTGGCGCATAATCTAGTCCGGTTATTGATGGCACAAGCAGCAATGCTTGGCAATTTGTTACCAAGACAGATCAGTTTTAAACATACAGTGCAGTTATGGTTAGCCTGGAGTCAAAAAACTACTGCATTAGACATAGAAAATGCAGAAGAGGATTTGTTTATCCTGATCGCACAGGTTAGAGTAGGCAATCGACCAGGACGTATAGAACCGAGAGCTATGAAACGAAGGCCAAAACCGTTTCCCTGGCTAAAGAAACCACGCGAGGAAGCGCGAGCTGAGGTCAGAGAAAAAGGGCATCAAAAAATACGGGCGGCTTAAGTAAGTGCCATTCGCATTAGCCCCGCCTATGCTCAAAATATATAGATCCAGCCTTTATGTTAATGGCTAAAATAAAACGCGCGTCTTAATCGTCCCATCTACTTGAGAAAGTTTCTGCAAAGCCAAGTCGCTGTGTTCGGCATCGATATCGATAACCACGTAGCCAATTTTGTCATTGGTCTCGAGGTATTGTGAGCCGATATTGATAGCATTTTCAGCAAAGATATTGTTGATGGCTGATAGCACGCCTGGAATATTGCGGTGAATATGTAATAGACGATGTTTGTC
>JAAELM010000642.1 GCA_024226635.1 Oceanicoccus sp.
CCCCCAAAAAAAAAGCAACGTCATTCCCGCGAAGGCGGGAATCCAGCGCTGTAGATTTCCGCCCTGGCGGAAATAACAGCATAAGCATGCAGTCTGGATTCCCGCCTTCGCGGGAATGACGTTGTTTTCAGAGTGGGGCGACGGTATATGGTTTATTTTAGAACCACCTCACAATTCCCCTAATTCCCACCGGCCAAGTCCGTATTTGTTGCTATATTGAAATCACGCCGTTGTTGTAGAGCGTTATTATAATAATTTCAGGTGATGCCTTTTATGATTCAAACTATCCTCTTTGCTACTGACATGGGCCTGCATACCCACTATCTATTGCACCATGTTAATAACCTTGCCAGCCAGTATGACGCCAAAGTGATTGTCGTGCATGCGATGGAACCGCCGGGCCACCTGGGTGATGCGGTGGTTGAAAGCTACCTTTGTGACGAAACCCGGGAAGAATTCAAGCAAGAGGGTATTAGCCGTATCATCGATGGCGTAAAGTCCCGTATTGTGGATGTACTGGAAGATGAGTTTATTGACGGTCAGCAAGGCCTTTCCAGTATTCGCGATGTCCGTGTGATTCCTGGTAAGCCAGTTGATGTGATTATGGCTCAAGCTATAGATTGCAGTGCTGATATGTTGATATTAGGCAGTCATGGTGATGGGACAACCAGCGCCAACATGTTAGGTTCAGTGACATCCAGAATCCTGCAAATGTCCCGCGTTCCCGTTTATATGGTGCCGCTGGTTCGCAACCTGATGGAACACGCCAAAGCCAGCTAAAACAAAACCAGCTAAAATACCCCCCATTGTTTTAAAACCTTTAGGCTGATTTCAACTTAAACTAGGCGAAATTGGTTATATGGGCTATTGTTTTTATAGAAGACAAAAAGCCTGTAAAACCAAGGTTTACCTTTACTTTAAGTTATTGTAGTAACTTATTGATATATATAGAGAAACGCGCCATCCGGAGGGCTGTATGAAGCTTCAGCAATTGCGTTATATCTGGGAAGTTGCCCACCACGATCTCAATGTGTCTGCAACAGCCCAAAGTTTATATACCTCTCAACCTGGCATCAGCAAGCAAATCCGCCTGCTGGAAGACGAGTTGGGCGTAGAGATATTTTCCCGCAGTGGTAAGCATCTTACCCGTGTAACGCCGGCCGGTGAGGCCATTTTAAAAACTGCCGGTGAGATTCTGCGTAAAGTGGAAAGCATCAAGCAGGTTGCCCAGGAATTTAGTAATGAAAAAAAGGGCAGTCTGTCTATTGCTACCACCCATACTCAGGCGCGTTATGCGCTACCAAATACCATCCATAATTTTATTGAACAGTATCCGGATGTATCGCTGCATATGCATCAGGGCACACCGATGCAGATTTCTGAGCTGGCTGCAGATGGCACAGTGGATTTCGCCATTGCCACCGAGGCTCTTGAATTGTTTAGCGACTTGATAATGATGCCCTGTTACAAATGGGACCGGGCGATTATCGTTCCTAAAGATCATGCCCTGGCGCAAAAGTCAGAATTAACTCTTGAAGATATAGCGGCTCACCCAATCGTGACCTATGTCTTTGGTTTCACTGGCCGTTCAAAACTCGATGAAGCTTTTATCGAGAAAGGCTTGGCACCAAAAGTAGTCTTTACTGCCGCTGATGCCGACGTTATCAAAACCTATGTCCGTTTAGGTTTGGGTATTGGTATCGTCGCAAAAATGGCTTATGACCAGGAGTTGGATAGTGATTTGGTGGCCCTGGATGCCAGTCACTTGTTTGAAAGTAGTGTGACCAAAATTGGTTTCCGTCGCGGTACTTTCCTGCGTGGCTTTATGTTCGACTTTATCCAGCAGTTTGCACCGCACTTAACCAAAGAAGTGGTGGAAGAGGCCTACCAGCGCCATACCAAGTTAGAATTGGATGAACTATTCCAGAATATTGAGCTGCCGGTTTATTAATCTCCCCCTCCGTCATTCCCGCGAAGGCGCGAATCCAGTGCTGTAGATTCCCGCCTTCGCGGGAATGACGGAATAGGGTGAATAGCACAATAAAAACTTTTATTTCTGTCCCCCCTGTTTCTCGCGTACAATCCGCGCCCATGACTGCATTCACCCTATTAGCGCTATATTCCGCCATTATCATCCTGGTCTCCCTGTTGGGAGGCTGGCTGCCCTCAAAGATCAAACTGACCCATACCGGCACCCAGGTGATGATGAGTTTTGTTGCTGGCTTAATGCTGGGTATCGCCTTTTACCATTTGCTGCCCCATGCCATTTTCACTTTGCCGGAAGAGGGTGGGGTAGATACCGCTGTCTGGTGGTTAATGATCGGCCTGCTTTTTATGTTTGTTTTGCTGCGTACTTTCCACTTCCATAACCATGGTCCCCAGGATGATGACCACCATGGACCTGATCATTCGCATCATAGTGCCACTCCTATCAGTTGGGTGGGCGTGGCGCTTGGGTTGGCGGTACATACCTTGATTGATGGTGTTGCCCTGGGGGCTGCTATCCAGACAGGTGTTATGGGCGATGCGCCGTTAGGGCTTTTGGGCTTGGGGGTGTTCGTTGCTATAGCCCTGCATAAACCTTTAGATGCTATGTCTATTACCTCACTGATGATGGCGGGTGGCTGGAATGCCAGATCCCGCTTTATAGTCAGTGTACTGTTTTCTATTATGTGTCCGCTGGGTGCATTGTTATTTTTTATTGGCATGGAACAGTTTGATGCTGGTACATCGGTAGTGGGTATTGCGCTGGCCTTTTCTGCCGGGGTATTTATCTGTGTCTCCCTGAATGATTTATTGCCTGAAGTGCAATTTCATTCCCATGACCGTGCCATGCTCACTGTAGCTTTGTTGGCAGGGATTATCACCGCTTACGGTATTGGCTTGTTAGGGCCAGAACACGCCCACCAGAACCACGATGCTCATAGTCATACTCATAGCCAAGGTCATAGCCAAGGTCATAGCCAAGGTCATAGCCAAACCCATCACTAGCGAGTCGGCGCTCGTTGCTAAACGCGGTTTTTCCCTGTAAATTGTGCCGCCTCAAGATCTATATCAAAATAACTAATGCTGGAGTTCATCGTGGAATTAGCTTGCCTGGATTTGGAAGGGGTTTTAATACCCGAAGTCTGGATTAACTTTGCCGAGAAAACCGGCATAGAAGAACTGAAGCGCACTACCCGCGATGAGCCTGATTATGATGTGTTAATGAAATATCGACTCGATATTCTTAACAAGCATGGCTATGGCATTAATGATATCCATGCTGTGATTGCCACCCTTGAGCCTATGGAAGGTGCCCTGGAATTTTTAAATTGGCTGCGTGAGCGTTTCCAGGTAGTGATTTTGTCAGACACTTTCTATGAATTTGGCATGCCGTTTATGAAGCAGTTGGGTTACCCCACCTTGCTATGTCATAAACTGGAAGTGGATGAAAACGGCAAAGTGGTGGACTATAAGTTGCGCCAGGCCAACCCCAAGCGTCAAGCCGTGATTGGATTTCACTCCATGTATTACCGCACCATTGCAACCGGTGATTCCTATAACGATACCACGATGCTGGCTGAAGCCCATGCGGGTATTTTGTTCAAAGCGCCGGACAACGTGATTGCTGAATTCCCGCAGTTTCCTGCGGTGCATAGCTACGAAGACTTAAAGAAAGAGTTTATCAAGGCCAGCGAGCGCAACCTGACCTTATAACCTGCTGTCATTCCCGAAGCATCCCCGTCATTCCCCCCTCCCGCCCCGCCCGTCATTCCCGCGAAGGCGGGAATCCAGCCTGCATGCTGATGCTGTTATTTCCGCTAAAGCGGAAATCTACAGCACTGGATTCCCGCCTTCGCGGGAATGACGGGTGGGGCGGGAATGACGGGCGGGGGGGGAATGACGGGGTTTATAGTTTTCTCAGGGTGTCTAGCAATCGCTCCACTTTTGTCAGGCACTCCTGATACTCGCTCTCACATTCAGAGTCAGCCACCACACCACCTCCTGCCCAGCAGTGAATAGTATTCTGTGCACACACCATACTGCGTATCGCAATATTGGTATCCATTTGCCCATCGCAGCTGATATAACCAATAGAGCCGCAATACACCGAGCGGCGGTGGGGTTCCAGCTCGTCAATAATCTCCATGGCTCGGACTTTAGGGGCTCCGGTAATAGAGCCACCAGGGAAACAGCCCGCCAATAAATCCAAGGCATCTTTATCCGCAGATAGCTGTCCTCTAATCGTGCTGACCAAATGATGCACCGTTTCAAAACTCTGCAACTGAAACAGCTCATCCACCTGAATACTACCCGGCTCACAGGACTTGCCTAAATCATTGCGCAACAGATCCACAATCATCAGGTTTTCAGCTCTGTCTTTGGCGCTATTGAGTAATTGTTGGGACAGTCGCTCATCCTCAGCCTGGCTTATGCCCCGCTCAATAGTGCCCTTAATCGGAGAAGTGGTGACCCGTTGGTTGGCACTGTGCAACAGGCGTTCTGGCGACAGGCTCAATATAGCGCTGTCTTGCTGTTGGATATACCCGGAGAAGGGCGCGGCGGCGGTTTTCCGCAGCGCTAAATAGGCGCCCCATGGATGGCCGCTATAGCCGGCACTAAAGCGTTGCGCCAAATTGATTTGGTAGCAATCCCCAGCCTGGATATAGCGTTGGACCTGCTGGTAAGCTTTGGCATACTCGGACTTGCTCATATTCGCCTGAAAATCAGAGCTCAGTTGAAAAGCGTCAATAACAGGGGCGTCCGCTTGTAGCCGGGTTTTCACCTCGGCTAATAAAGCCTGCTCAGTGCTTGGGTGAGCCACCAGCATTGAGCGCTGCTGACGATGGTCAACAACTACGGCCCAGCTATATATACCGACACAGGCATCGGCCAGGGCCAGATCTTTACAGGCATGACTGGGCAGTTCTTCCAACTGCCTGCCCAGATCGTAACCAAAATAGCCCATAGCGCCACCCACAAAAGGCAGGTGGTAGTCATTATTAATACTGGGAGTCAGCTCCTGGAGTGCCTGCCTTATATTATCAAAGTAGTTTAGGTTTGGTTTATAACTTGCTGTATTATATAGCTTTTTATTTTCGGATTTGATAATTGATAGCGGCTGGGCGCTAAAAATATCGTAGCGCCCACGGGACGAGAAGGCCGCCGAGCTGTCCAGATAAACCGCTTGATCCATATCGAGAAATCGCGCGAACAAAGGCGCTGTATCCACCCGATAGGGAAGTTCCTCAATGGTGAGTTGGTTTGTCAAAGTTCGGTCTCGTTTGTAGCGCCGATGTAGTGTATACGTGGCGCCGAATAACAGCTTGGTCAAGGGCGCCGATTGTAAGGTTATTGAGAGCCCAAAAGCCAGTATTATCTGCCTTTGATCAATGACTTAGAGGTCTTTAAACCGGTGATAGTGGCCGGTTTTGTCATTGACATAGGCCGCTCGTGCAATTACATTATTTGCCGATTTTAACGGGGATCCCATAGCTGAAAAACAGGCCCTGTAAGTCAGAGCTATAATGCCAACCCAGATCCGAGCCTCCAAAATAATGGCAAACGTGCTATGCAGTTCAAGCGTGAGCCAAACTTATATCAGTACATCATGTAATTGGAAACGTTGAGATACTTTATCTCTGGATAATAACTCTATGACTAATGACGCCAAGCTAGCCCCAACACTGGACAACCCTTTTGAAGAAGCCAAATACCAGGAATTTACCGTCCCTGGCCAAATAAACTATGAGCCCGGTTTGTATGAGCAAACCCTGCAGGCCGGTCAGGACTTGCTGGATCGCCCTAAAACAGCGGCGGGTGTGGTAAGCATCGAGAAGCAACACTTAAAAAACCGTATGACCGTCTGGGAGCGTCTGGAAGTTCTTTCAGATAGGGGTACAGAGCCAACCGTACTGTTTCAAAACTGGGGGCCCAACCTCGATGGGGCTTCACTGGTTACAGCCATAGTAAAAATCAATGGCCGCGATGTAGCGGTATACGGTCACGACTTTACCGTCCGTGCAGGTTCAATGGATGCCACTAACGGTAAAAAGCTGGCGCGCTTATTTGAATTAGCAGGCAAACGAAAAATTCCACTAGTCGGTATGAACGACAGTGCCGGTGCTTATGTCCCCGCCGGTGTTGGCGGCCTGGACGGTTATGCAGAAGCCTTTACTGGCCTGCGCAAAATCAGCGGCGTAGTGCCATCGGTTATGTGTATGTTTGGTTTTAACGCCGGTGGTGGCTCTTATCTGCCGCGTCAGGGCAGTTTTGTTATCCAGCCTAATGACACCTTCTTCGGTCTAACCGGCCCCGGTGTTGTTAAGTCAGTACTCGGTGAAGACGTAACACCTGATGAGCTAGGTGGTCCCGGTGTTCATAGCCAAACCGGTGTAACCGACTTTGTGGTACCTGATGAAGTCGCTGCACTGCAAAAAGTAAAACAGCTACTGAACTACTTACCCGCCAATAATGCAGAGTTAGCGCCATTCCAGCCAACCTCTGACCCTATCGATCGCCAAACATGGGATATCGATATTCTATTGCGCAAAGCCTTTAATTCACCCACAGGTTTTAACACCCCGCTAGATATCAGCATTCTGATTCAACAGTTGTGTGACCACGGTGACTATTTTGAAATTCAACCAGAGCGTGCTCGCAACACTATTTGTGCGTTAGGGCGTATGGGCGGCAACGTTATCGGTTTTGTCGCTAACAACTCTGCTGTGGGTTCCGGTCAAATTGATATCGACGCAGCTTATAAAAATGCCCGCTTTATCCGCTTCTGTAATCTCTACAATATCCCCATTATCTTTATGGAAGACACCACCGGTTTCTTACCCGGTCGTGAGCAAGAAGGTAACGGTATCGTACAAGCCGGTCGCGCTATGCTGGATGCGATTGTCGATCTGCGTACTCCACGTTTCCTATTGCTAGTCCGTAATGCCTTCGGTGGTGCATACGCTTCCTATAATAACTACCCAACAGGCGCGGACTTTGTGGTTGCATTGCCGACTACCCGTGCAGCGGTAATGGGGCCTGCCGGTGTTGAGTTTGTTTACAAAAAGGAACTGCGTGAAATTCGCGGCTCAGTGGCCAGGCGAGTAGCGGCTGCGACACAAGAGCAAGTGAATAACGGCCTGTCTGAAACCGAAGCCAAAGAAGCCGCTGAAGCACAGGTAGCGGAATGGCAGAAGCAGGAGGAAGCGCTACTGGTTGCCCGTTATGAAAAAGAGTTGATGAACCCCAACGAAGCACTAAGCCTTGGGTCTATCTCGCAAATCGTTATGCCAAGCGATTTGCGCAAGGTATTGGCTGAAAATATGGCGTTCCATTTGGAACACTATAACCCAGAGCCATTGAACGCCGTTCAGCGTGAGTTCTTCTAATAAAGCGTATTAGAAATAACCAAGCCAACAGAGTTCTAAACAGGATTAACAGCGTGAAAACAAGCAACGATTATTATCTTAACAATGCATTAATACACAGCAATCGCAAGCTGAGTAATGCCCAATCAGAATGGGTACGCAGCTTTAGCTGTGAAGATATAAAGCCTTTAATTATCTGTCGCGGTCCTATCCGTAAAGAAGCCATGGATGTTTTCGATGAAATGGGTATCCATGGTTACGGTATTCTTCTATCAGAAAAAGATTCAATTACCTATACCAATGCACTGGCCCCGGAACTGCGCAAATTAACCGACCCAGACCGCGTGCACCGTGTGCCTGATTATACTGGCGCCACCAAAGAAGAGCGTGCCGAGCGGATCCAACAAATTATCAATATTGCCCATACCAATGGATATAATGCCATCTTCGCTGGCTACGGCTTTATGTCAGAAGATGCCGAAATGGTTGAGGCGATGGAAAATGCTGGCCTGAACTTTATAGGGCCTTGTTCTTTTACCCAGCGCTCTGCGGGTATGAAAGACCAGGCAAAACGTACCGCACTGGAAACCGGTGTATCGGTAACTCCCGGTGTTAATAACGCCACTAGTCTGGCGCTATTTGCGAAGTACGGCAAAGACGGTTTAGAGCAGTGTGCCAAAGACAACAACTTAACCGTCGACTTTGCCAGCTGCAAAGACGATGAAGAAAAAGCCTTAGCGCTTTTGGCTGCTTCCTACAACGCCGGCATCGATATTATTGTTGCTGCCGATATCGGTTTAGCCCTACAGGTTGAAGCCAGGCGTATGCTGGCAGAAAAACCCAATAACCGTTTTCGTCTGAAAGCGATTGCCGGTGGTGGTGGTAAAGGCCAGCGTATCCTGCAATCTGCCAACTCTTACCAAGGCGCCACGCTGGAAGAAAAAGTTGAGAAAGCAGCTGAGAAAGTTCCTGCCTTGGTATTGGAGTGTTTAATCGAATTAAAAACCAACGGTGTTGGCGATAATAAAAACGTTCTGATCGAAATGAATATCGATACCACCCGTCACCAGGAAATTCAGGTGGTGGGTAATGGTGAGTGGTGCATGACCATGGGTGGTCGCGACTGTTCACTACAGATGCACGAACAAAAACTGTTAGAGGTTTCGGTTACCGAAGAGGAATTAAATACAGCCATTGCTGCCGCTGAAGCCGCTGGTAATGTAGCTGAAGTTGACCAGCTGAAAAAGGATTTGGAAATCCTGGCCAAAATGGAACACGAAGGCGCTGTATTCGGTAAAGCCGTTAAGCTGGATTCCGTAGGCACCTTTGAGTGTATCGTTGACGGCGAAGCTCACTACTTTATGGAAATGAATACTCGTATCCAGGTTGAGCACCGCGTTACTGAACTTTGCTACAAACTCAAATTTGTTAACCCTGATAACCGCAATGATTACTTTATTGCCGAGTCATTGGTTGAAGTCATGGTATTAATTGCCCATCACACTACACGGTTACCTGCACCTGTCCGTCTACCTCGTGAAGCGGCTTCAGTTGAAGCGCGTTTAAATGCCACTAACCAGGCGCTACAGCCACACGCTGGCGGTATTATTGAGCGTTGGTCAAATTGCGCCGAAGGTGAAGTCCGTGATGACCAGGGTATTAGCATGCATAACCCTGATACCGATGTCTTTATGAAGTACCACTTAGCTGGTGCATACGATTCCAATATTGCCTTATTGCTAACCGTAGGTGATACCCGCTTAAGCAGCTACGAGCGCTTGGCTGAAGTGATTCGCCGCACCAACTTACGCGGTAAAGATTTAGCCACAAACCTTGAATTCCATTATGGTTTGCTTAACTGGTTTATTGGCCAGAATATCAATGCCCGTCCAAGCACTCGCTTTATCGTGCCTTACCTGACGGCAGTGGGTCAGCTTAAAGAAGTGGCTAACAATATTGATTTAAAATTTGCCTATAACCAGATTCGTGGCAAATACCTTAGCGATGCCGGCGATAATAAAGCCGCCTTTATCAACGCTCTTGATCGCAAAGCCGGTTTATTACTGCGTCCATTAGATATGCTATTTGCCGAGCCGCATATCTTATCTGGTTGGTTAAGCCTTAATCACAAAAACTACAGCGTTGATGGCGAAACCATTAGCTGGTTAAAAAACCCGATGGAATTAGTGGCTGATCTTTATCACTACTTGAATATGGATTATGTGGCTGGCAAGCCTGCGGCTAATATGATTTGGGATCACGATAATGATTTGCTGCAACAGGCCGTCGCTTTCTATGCCACGCTAAACGAACGTCTTGGTATCGATAATTTTATCGACCTTAATAAGGCGGTGGCGGGTAAAGCCCCTAATAGCTTTACCGCTGAGCAATGGAGTGAAGTGCAGGCCGCCCATGCTGGTTTCCAGGCGGGTACTGAAATTATTTCAGTACTGCCTTATATCGCTTTACAAACCGGTTATTTCGATTTGTCTGTTAATGACGACCTCAGTATTAATATCCCTGATGTACTGACCGACGAAGACTTGCAAGATAAAATGGCTAAAGTTCTGGTGCCACCACCTGTAGCCAAGTCCGATGAAATTCTGGCGGCCAGTGGTGGTATGCTTTATCCGCGGGAAGCGCCGGGTATGGAGCCGTTTGTAGAAGCCGGCTCACACTTTAACGAAGGTGATCCGCTGTATATCGTTGAAGTGATGAAAATGTTTAACAAAGTCTATGCACCGTTCTCCGGAACCATTGATAAGAATATGGTGGAGGGCGATGGTGTGATTATCAAAAAAGGCCAGCCGCTATTTAAGATTACACCAGATGAAATTGCAGTGGTGGAAACCCCCGGGGAAATTAAAGCGCGTCGACAAAAAAGCACTGCTTTATTTCTGCAATGCGTAAAATAGAGTAAAGATTATGATTGTTGCATTAGATCACATTGCTATCGCCGTTCCCGATTTAGAGGCTAGTATCAAGCGCTTTATGGACGACTTTGGGTTAACCTTTGAAGGTACTGAAGATGTTGAGGCGGCTAAAACCTCAACGGCTTTTTTCCCATTGCCTCCTACTAGTATTGAGCTGGTTCACCCTTTA
>JAAELM010000643.1 GCA_024226635.1 Oceanicoccus sp.
ACGGCCAATACCTTAGGGTTTTTATTTTTTGGGTATATCGGCCTTATCAGATATAAGTCAAACTACCTGCTGATATATGGTGTAAAGATGTATGGTTTAAAAATTCATTGCTATAACGCAAACGTCCTGCTTTTGCAGGACGTTTGGAATAACTTGATTATTATCGAACAGGTGGTGCGTATTGCAGGCCGCCTTTACTCCACAGGGCATTCACACCACGTTGAATGCTTAATGGCGCGATAGAAAGGTTGCGCGCAAAAGACTCACCATAGTTCCCTACATTAGAGATGATATCCTTACACCAGGAATTACTGACACCCAGGTTTTCGCCAAAGCTGCCTTCTGCACCCATTAAGCGCTTCGCACCTGGATCACCACCACTTGCCTTGCTAGCGGCATTTGATGCGTCTATACCCATCTCTTCAGCATTAACCATGCAGAAAAGCGTCCATTTAACCAGGTTGAACCATTGGTCATCACCCTGTCTTACGACAGGTCCCAGAGGCTCCTTGGAGATAACCTCGGGCAGTACGATATGGGCAGCTGGATCTTTTAACTTGATACGCTGAGCATACAGGCCAGATTGGTCAGTGGTATACACATCACAACGACCCGAATCATAGGCTGCGACTACTTCGTCTGCCTTTTCGAAAGCGACAATCTTATAAGTCATGTTGTTGCCACGAAAATAATCGGCTGCATTCAGTTCAGTGGTAGTACCTGTATTGGTACAAACCGCAGCACCGTCCAGTTCCATTGCACTCTTGACGCCCAG
>JAAELM010000644.1 GCA_024226635.1 Oceanicoccus sp.
CGGGCCTCGCCAGCACTCCCCGTAGCTTCTGGCCGGACTTGGCTATGTACGTCGCGAAAAAAGCTGACCACAATCAGGTAAAGACACCATGGGGCAAGAATCCGCAGTTGACCGCTCCATTCTGATGCCAGCTTACGGTTATGAAAACTATTGGCCTCGATTTACCTGTTCACATGCCGGGTGAATCACGCTACAGGGCGGATTCTAGCTTAAACCGGTTCCGCTCCAACAGGTATTGTTATGGATTTAGGGGTGAAAATGGGATTGCCCTTAATCGTGGATTCCCCCATTAATCTCTTTGTCTCTGGCAAGGATAATGCCGCGAATAACTTTACCCGCTTACTGGCAGCCTCCGGTATCGTAATATATCCGACAAATAGATCGTTCACCCGGACCTCTAAATCGATCTCTTCTGCCATAGGTTGCCCAGAAACCGCTGCACACTTTAGTTGATTGCTAAACATCGTATTTGATCATTTACGGCAATATGGCCAGTATCGGTGAGCCGATCAACAACACCATCCCTGCTTTCCTGATTCGGCTATGACGTTTCATCCTAGCAATGATCAACCGCCTGTTATTTAATCCAATATATCGCGTCTCCCTTGGTTGCTCCGGGCAGTAAGCTAC
>JAAELM010000645.1 GCA_024226635.1 Oceanicoccus sp.
ATTAGCTCCACCGTGTAAAGGTCCCCAAAGCGCTGCTATCCCGGCAGAAATAGAAGCAAAAAGATTTGCGCCCGCGGAGGCAACCATACGCACTGTTGATGTGCTACAGTTTTGCTCGTGGTCGGCGTGTAATATTAAGATTATATCTAAGGCCCGTTTTATTACAGGGTGCACTTCGTAGTGCTTGTGCGGCAAAGAAAGCATCATATGCAGCAAGTTCTCCGCGTAGCTGTATGTGGGCTTCGGGTAGATAAACGGTTCACCACGGGACATCTTGAAGGAAAAAGCCGTGATTGTCCTAATTTTACTTATCAGGATTGCTGCCGCCCTCTCAATTTCCCAGGGATTGTGAGGCATAGTTAATACCGGATGATAACAGCTCAACGCGTTAACCATTGCCGAAAGCATTGCCATGGGATGAGCATCGAATGGAAATCCCTCAAAATGGTGTTTCAGGCTTTCATGGAGAAGAGCGTTATCTGTTAGTAAATTTGTGAATCTCTCTCCCTGATTTTTGGTAGCAAGGC
>JAAELM010000646.1 GCA_024226635.1 Oceanicoccus sp.
AACCACTCCGGTGGGTTGGGTTGGAAACCGAAAGCAACCAGAACGACATCCGCATCAACTATTTCTTCACTGCCTGGAATCGGCTCAGGGCGACGACGACCATTTTCATCGGGCTCGCCTAAACGTGTGGTGACCATTTTAATACCTTCAACTTTGTCGTTGCCGACAATAGCGATAGGCTGGCGATTAAATAAGAACTCTACGCCCTCTTCTCGCGCATTGGCCACTTCGCGGCGTGAGCCTGGCATATTCTCTTCATCACGACGGTAGGCACAAATAACATGGCTGGCCGCTTGACGGATAGAAGTACGGTTACAGTCCATCGCGGTATCGCCACCACCAAGCACTACAACTTTTTTGCCTTTCACACTGATGTAATCGGCGGGGTCTTTTTCAAAACCTAAATTACGATTTACGTTGGAGACCAGGAACGGCAGTGCATCATAAACACCATTCAAATCTTCACCGGGGAAACCGCCCTTCATATATTTATAAGTACCCATACCCATAAAGACGGCATCGTAGTCATCCATTAACGATTGCATGCTAACGTCTTTGCCAACCTCTGTGTTTAAACGGAACTCAATGCCCATTTCTTCAAACACTTCACGGCGACGCGACAGTACGGTTTTTTCTAATTTAAATTCGGGGATACCAAAAGTTAATAGACCACCGATTTCCGGGTAAGCGTCAAATACGACAGGTTTAACACCAGCGCGCACTAAAACATCTGCACAACCTAAACCAGCAGGACCCGCGCCGATAATAGCAACTTTCTTATCAGTCCAAACACGCTTGGACATATCCGGGCGCCAGCCCATCGCCAAAGCGGTATCGGTAATATATTTCTCAGTGGAACCAATGGTTACTGCACCAAAACCATCATTCAGTGTACAGGCACCTTCACATAAGCGATCCTGCGGACAAACACGGCCACAGACCTCAGGTAGGGTGTTAGTTTGATGGGACAGTTCTGCCGCTTCAAACAGGTTGCCTTCAGACACTAACTTTAACCAGTTAGGGATAAAGTTGTGTACTGGACACTTCCACTCACAATAAGGGTTACCACACTCTAAACAACGATGTGCTTGATCTTGTACTTCTTCTTTTTGGTAAGGCTCGTATATCTCTACATACTCTTTGGTGCGAGCATGCATCGTTTTTTTCGCTGGGTCTTGACGACCCACCTCAACAAATTGGAAGTTATTACTTAAACGTTCAGCCATAAAAAAGTCTCGTCGCTTACTCTGGGCGTTGTTTGATGGTATCTAAAAGCGTATCTACGCTGGCAGCTTTTGGTTTAACCAACCAAAACTTACCGACAAAATCAGCCCAATGATCGAGAATATGCTGCCCCCATTGGGAGCCAGTCTCATTAATAAAAGTTTGAATATTGCTACGCAAGTGATTGCGGTAGGCTTCTAAAGATTCGCTATTGATACGCTGAATTTCTACCAGCTCGTTATTGTAACGATCTACAAAACGATTACCCTGATCCAATACATAGGCAAAGCCACCGGTCATACCTGCGCCAAAGTTAACGCCGGTATCACCCAGTACGGTGATATTACCGCCGGTCATATATTCACAGCAGTGGTCGCCTGCGCCTTCAACAACAGCAAAAGCACCGGAGTTACGAACACCAAAACGTTCACCAGCCGTACCGGCTGCAAACAGTTGCCCGCCGGTCGCTCCGTATAAACAGGTGTTACCAATAATGGAGGTTTCCTGTGAGGCAAACTCACTGACCTTAGGCGGATAGATAACCAGCTTACCTCCGGCCATACCTTTACCAACGTAATCGTTGGCATCACCTTCCAGGTACATATTTAAACCGCCGGCATTCCAAACACCAAAACTTTGGCCCGCTGTGCCGGTCAGGTTTAATTTGATAGGGCTTTCTGCCATACCCTGGTTACCATAGCGTCTGGCAATTTCACCGGACAAACGTGCGCCGATAGAACGATCACAGTTAGTCACAGCAAAATCGAATTCGCCGCCGGCTTTATTTTCGATAGCATCAATAGTGCCGGCTACCATGGCTTCCGCTTTCTCACCTTTATCAAAAGGATCATTAGATGCAGCGCCACAAAACTCTGGCTGGTCTGCCG
Source organism: Oceanicoccus sp. (assembly GCA_024226635.1). Classification (GTDB taxonomy): domain Bacteria; phylum Pseudomonadota; class Gammaproteobacteria; order Pseudomonadales; family Dasaniaceae; genus Oceanicoccus. The sequence goes on from JAAELM010000646.1 coordinate 2,112, forward strand.
CATCTGGGTCTTTATAAAGAATCGGTGCAAGGTCCAGGTTGCCCTGTTTTTCGGTAAAGCCTTCAAGGGTTTCTAATAAATCAGCACGGCCGATTAATTCTTCAATCGAACGTACACCGATCTGCGCCATCCACTCGCGAGTTTCCATCGCCAGGAAGCGGAAGAAGTTCATTACCATTTCTACGTTGCCGATAAAATGCTCATCACGTAGATAATCATTTTGCGTGGCTACACCTGTGGCACAGTTATTTAGATGACAGATACGAAGATATTTACAACCCAAGGCCACCATTGGTGTAGTTCCAAAACCAAAACTTTCTGCACCAAGAATAGCGGCTTTAATAACATCTAAACCAGTTTTTAAACCACCATCGGTTTGTACTTTAACCAAACCACGTAAGCCGTTTGAACGCAGAGCCTGTTGTGCTTCTGATAAACCCAGCTCCCATGGAGAACCAGCATAACGAATAGAGGTTAAAGGACTTGCCGCAGTACCACCGTCATAACCGGAGATGGTAATTAAATCCGCATAGGCTTTTGCCACACCGGCAGCGATAGTGCCAACGCCGGGCTCTGATACTAATTTAACGGAGACTTGTGCACTGGGGTTAACCTGCTTTAAGTCATAAATTAGCTGGGCTAAATCTTCGATAGAATAAATATCGTGGTGCGGTGGCGGTGAAATCAAGGTAACACCAGGCACCGCATAACGTAGACGGGCGATAAGTTTATTCACTTTGCCGCCAGGTAACTGACCGCCTTCACCGGGCTTGGCGCCCTGGGCTACCTTAATCTGTAGTACTTCAGCGTTTACCAAATAATGTGGCGTAACACCAAACCGACCAGAAGCTACCTGCTTAATTTTTGAGGTGCGCTCTGTACCATAGCGAGCAGGATCTTCACCCCCTTCACCAGAGTTTGAACGACCCCCTAAACGATTCATCGCTGTTGCTAAAGCTTCGTGAGCTTCCGGGCTTAATGCACCCAGTGACATACCAGCGGAATCAAAACGCGGAAGAATTGACTCAATAGGTTCAACTTCATCTAAAGGAATCGGTTTAATATCTTTTTTCAGTGATAATAAATCACGTAGTGAAGCTACCGGGCGATCATTAACTAACGCTGCATAGTCTTTCCACTTGGCGTAGTCATCGGTAGAAACGGCGTCTTGCAAACCTTTAATCACATCCGGGTTAAAGGCATGGTATTCCTTACCGTGAACATATTTCAGCAAACCGCCCTGATCAATTTCTTTACGGGCAATCCAGGCTGATTTAGCTAACTGTGCTTGCTCGCCCTGCAGGTTATTAAAGCTACTGCCTTCAATACGACTGGCAACACCTTTAAAACAAAGGTCAACAACATCACTGCTTAAACCAACAGCTTCAAATAATTGCGCACCGCGATAGGAAGCAATGGTAGAGATACCCATCTTCGACATAATTTTTAGCAGGCCTTTGTTAAGACCTTTGCGGTAGTTGATATGGGCTTGTACCGGGTCACCTAATAATTCACCGACGCGAATCATATCGTCTAATACGCTATAGGCTACATACGGGTAAACCGCTGTCGCACCAAAACCAAACAGACAGGCAAACTGGTGAGAATCGCGAGCAGAGCCACTTTCAACAATGATATTGGTATCACAGCGTAAACCTTCGGCGATTAAACGGTGATGTACCGCCCCGGTAGCTAATAAACTGTGTACAGGTAGTGAACCTTTTTCAAGATTGCGATCAGAGAGTACTAATAAGACAGCACCAGCGCGAACAGCGGTTACCGCTTGCTCGGCAATATCTTCAACGGCTTGCTGTAAGTTTTTCTGCGCAGGGTCAAAGCTGAGTTCGATAGTTTGGCTATCGTAACCGGCTTTATCCAGTGACATTAGACGCTGGAATTTATCCGGCGATAATACCGGTGTAGTAAGAATAATACGGTCCGCGTGATCAGCGGTTTCTTCAAAGATATTTTTCTCAGCACCCAAACAAGTTTCCAAACTCATGACGATAGATTCCCGTAAAGGATCGATCGGTGGATTGGTAACCTGGGCAAATTTCTGGCGGAAGTAATCGTAAATAGAACGCTGTTGGCGTGACAGCACAGCCATTGGGGTATCGTCACCCATAGAGCCTACGGCTTCGTTGCCACCTTCAGCAAGAGGGCGCAGCACTTGCTCGCGCTCTTCAAAGCTAACCTGAAACATTTTTTGGTAAACAGGAATATCTTCGGCGTTGATCAGGTCAGGCTTTTGTACCGGTTCAAAGGTCGACTCTATACGCGTGGCGTTTTCTTTCATCCACTGTTTATAGGGGTGACGGGTTTTAAGTTGCTGATCAATATCTTTGGTGTGTAGCAATTCACCGGTCTTGGTATCAACCGCAAGAATTTGTCCCGGGCCAACACGGCCTTTGGCGACAACATCTTCAGGCTTGTAATCGTAGGTGCCGATTTCTGAAGCCAAAGTGATAAAACCGTTTTTGGTGATGACATAACGGGCTGGACGCAAACCGTTTCTATCCAGCATACATACCGCGTGTCGACCGTCGGTCATGACAATACCGGCTGGGCCATCCCAGGGCTCCATATGCATGGAGTTATATTCGTAGAAAGCTCTTAAGTCGGCATCCATATGTTCCATATTTTGCCAGGCGGGTGGCACTAGCATACGAACAGCGCGGAATAAATCCATACCACCGGCGAGCAGCACCTCTAACATATTGTCCATGCTGGAAGAGTCGGAACCGGTGCGGTTAACTAATGGGCTTATGCCTTCTATATCGGGTAGCAACTCCGTTTCAAACTTGCTGGCACGGGCATCAGCCCAATTACGGTTGCCTTCTATCGTATTGATTTCACCATTGTGAGCCAACATACGGAAAGGCTGGGCCAGAGGCCAGCGAGGTAATGTGTTAGTCGAGAAACGCTGGTGGAAAACACAGATGGCTGTTTCTAAACGCTCATCACCCAGGTCCAGATAGAACTTGGGGAGATCCACCGGCATTACCAGGCCTTTATAGGAAATAACAGACGCTGAAAAACTGCAGATATAAAAGTCTTCATCGCCGGCCAGGGCCAATTCGATTTTACGACGAGCGATATAGAGCTTGGTCGCCAAGGCCTGTTCGTCGGTTTCTTCGGTGTTAATAAATAGCTGTTCGATGCTCGGCAAGCTGCTAAGTGCAATCTCACCACAGTAAGCGGGATCCGTTGGCACTATGCGCCAACCCGCTGAGCTTAAACCCTGCTCTGCCAAAATGCCGTCTACGGTTTTGCGCGCAGCGGCAGCAACTGTTTCATCTTTGCTTAAGAAAATCTGTGCCACGCCATACTGTGCGGACAACTCGGCGCCACAGCTTTCTTTCGCCACGGTGCGAAGGAAGCTATCTGGCTTCTTGATTAATAAACCACAACCGTCACCGGTTTTACCATCCGCAGCAATACCGCCGCGGTGGGTCATGCAAGTTAATGACTCAATCGCGGTGCGTAGTAATTCATAGCTGGGCTTGCCCGCCATATCGGCGATAAGGCCAAAGCCACAGTTGTCACGGACGTCTTCAGGTCTGTAAAGGCCTGTACTCATATAACGAATCTCGCTAAAAAATCTTTTGTAAAATCAAAAAGATACAACGATCACAGCACAAAATTCTGCCATGCGCAGGAAAAAAGGGAGGACATTCTACACGTATGGCCCTAACGGGACAAATTTGAAAGGGAAATGGCTGTTTTTTGACCAAAAAAAATAAGCAGGGGAAAACTCTGACTATTGACGATTTTCCCGGATATCCTTCTGCACACCAGCAATACTGCGGGCCCAGGGGCGCTGTTTCTGTAGCTCTTGAGGAAGTACTTTGATACCAGCGAGGGCTGCGGGCTTTTCATTATAGGGGCCTGTAACGACCACAAACCAGGGCTTACCCTTTAAGCGGGTTTCAAAATATGTGACTGGCATGCGGTTTATATAGCGCTTAACGAACTCTCTGGCACGGGCCTCATCAACTGAGCCAATTAGCTGTAGCACGTAGTTTGTTTCCGGATAGGCCAATAAGCGCTGTTCTCGCACGGGTATGATGGGCTTGGTCTCAGCTGCTGGTTTAGGCTCAGCTTTTTTGGCTGGTACGGCTGGGGCTGGAGGGACTGGAGGGACTGAGAGTGCAGAAATCACTTTTTCTGGCTCAGGCTCAACCTTTGCCGAAGCAGAGTAATCAATCGACTCGGTATTCACTTCTTCTATGGAGGGCACATTAGTGGGCTCAACACTAGCTACCGATTCTTGCTGTTCAGGCTCTGGAACAACGTGTGCTTCTTTAATCAGGGCAATTGATGGCGGCTCGACCCTTTCAACGCTAACAGGCTGCTGACTTGTCGCCACCTCAACGGGTTGATCATCACGCCCCTGGTATAACCATGACACAATTAACGCCCCAGCGAGAATACCAATAGCCGCCACATGGGCAATAGGAATACCAAAGCGAAACGTTGAGGGCGTAGCTATCGCTTTAACATTTAATAGAGAAGGAACTAACTGATTGACCTCAAATAAATTACCCCCGGAGCGTTCATATAAAACCGCAAGCTGGTCATTGCTTAACGGTAAATCACCGGCATAACCCACCGAACGAAGCAGACCTAAAATATAGTCACCGGTTTCTGTTTCGGTAAGTGGTTCCAACTCAACTAGTTTGATGTGCTCATCGTTAAACGAGGCCAGCTTTGCTAATTGCTCAACCTGGTACTCACCGGCAATTAACAAGCAGATATTACCCTCTCCCAAATCAACCATTTGATGGAGCAGCTTATAAGCGTCAATTGAAAGATAATGGGCCTGGTCAACCGCCAACATAATGGGCTCTGGTTCACCGTCGATAATTAAGCCTGATCGTAAGGCAGCGAGAAAGTCCACCTGACTAATTGGGGAGGGTAGTTGAAAATTAAGCTGTTCGTTAAGGGACTCTAGTAGCTGCTCAGGTGAAGTAGACTCTTCGGCATTGATAAAGCAGCAGTCCATGGCATCTTCAATCAGCTCATAGGCTTGATCAAGCAAGGTTGAAGTACCGGAACCGGTAGCTCCTACTAACAGAACTGTTTGGCCACCGAAGCGGCTAAAGTGAACCAGTTGATCTAGTAGCTGGCGACGCATGCCTCCGGCATAAAAATAATCAGACTCAAAATCAACAGCAAAGGGGTCTTCCCCGAGATCGAGGCGCTGCACATAATGCTCAGCGTCATAACTGGCTGCTTCAGTCATTAGGCATTCCTATTGCTGCTCTTTGATAAAGGTAGTCACTGTTAAGCTGAGACGCCGGCATCGGTTAGGGTATCGCGCACATCTTGCTCCGCAATATCGCTGGTAACAATAGCCTCGCCCACTTTCTTTAACAATACTAAGCGCAAGCGCCCGTCTAATACTTTTTTATCTACGGCCATTAACGATAAAAATTGGTCGCAGGTCATTGCTGGTGGTGTTACGGGTAGTTCCGCCCGCAATAAAATGCTGCGAACACTTTCAACATCTTCAGCGCTGATCCACTGCTTTTTTTCTGATAGCTGGACAGCTAGTTGCATACCGGCTGCCACAGCTTCCCCATGCAGCCAATTACCATAGCCTTGCGCCGTTTCTATCGCATGACCAAAGGTATGACCTAAATTAAGGATAGCCCGAATACCCGCTTCACGCTCGTCACTGGCTACGACTTTGGCTTTATTTTCGCAGGAGCGATAAATAGCTTCTGCCAGCTTAGTCTGGTTGCAGGCTAACAGTTCTTCTATATGCTGCTCTAGCCATTGGTAAAAGTCAGCATCGCATATCAAACCGTATTTGATGACCTCGG
>JAAELM010000647.1 GCA_024226635.1 Oceanicoccus sp.
AGTATAGAGGATGGAATCAAACACTTGAGAAGCTATAAACAGATTATTGTTCACCCACGATGCGCGGGAACGATCAAAGAGACCCGCAAGTATAGCTATAAAGTTGACAGATTAAGCGGTGACGTATTGCCGCAAATAGTTGACGCTCACAATCATTATATTGATGCTATCCGGTACGCCGTGACGCCGATGATCAAGGGCAAGCGGGGCGGCATAGTCCTACCTTCTGGACGATAACACGATAAAGCGGTATCATGTCAATATTAATCTGAACAGGTCCGACCAAATGCCACAAAATAAACCGCACGTATCAGCCAAGCACTGGCCTATCATTAATCAAGCTAGGTCATTTATGGCAAATTCAGACTTGTTTGGGCGCTCGCCTTATGGCTTTACGGGTGGCGACAACCTAGCAGACACTAAGCACGCTAAGTTATGGCAGGACTTTGGATACCCTGAACAAATCGAGTTCTTTATGCACTGGAATATGTGGAGGCGCAACGGACTTGCTAAACGTGGCGCGTCTTTACCTGTTAACTATTGCTGGTTAACCAACCCATGGATACAAGAAAGCGACGAGAAGCAAGACACACCATTTACCAAGGCTTTTGACGATCACGCGGATAGACTTGACTTGTGGGCGAACTTTAGAGATGGCGATTTATGCCAGCGAGTCGGGCGCTATGGTGCGTTGCTGTTAACAGTTGCGGACGGCAAGCAAAGACACGAACCAGTGGACACTATCAGAGCTGACCAGATTGTAAAGATACAG
>JAAELM010000648.1 GCA_024226635.1 Oceanicoccus sp.
ATGTATTCTTATTTCTATTATGGCTGATTTTAGCAGTTACACCCAATAACCTGTATGCGAACATTTGCCCGCATACAGTAATGCAAGTAACCAGGCAGTACAAAGGTAAAATCCCGGATTCTACTTACCCTGCAGGCACGCAAAGCACCGCCTTTAAATGAATAATCAGAAACCGGAAAGCACAAGGCCCGCAGCAATAGCAGACCTTGTGTTATTTACCTAAAGCAATAGATGAGAAGATCGCAACTCACTTGCTTATTTTGGTGGAGGTGTTTGTTAAATTCTCCCTCATTCAGGGGACAGTTGACCTGATTCTCAATTGGCCGTTGCAACTAAGTAAGTAGCCAGGCAACTTCTTCTTGGTCTATCCTGTTTGTTGCTTATATAATTTCTATAATTGTGACTTACCAAAGAGAGATATTCCCGTGACAGAATCCCGGAAAACTACCAGCAAACCACTGCCATCTTCTGCCCGCGTGGTGATTGTTGGAGGCGGCATTATCGGCAACTCCATTGCCTATCATCTGGCCCATATGGGTTGTGATGATGTGGTGTTACTGGAGCGCGACGACATTACCTCGGGTACCACCTGGCATGCAGCGGGGCTTATGGTCACCTATGGCAGTATGTCGGAGACCAATACCGAAATTCGCAAATACACCCGCGACCTGTATGCCTCCCTGGAGGCTGAAACCGGTCAGGCGACCGGGTTGAACCAGTGCGGGTTTATTGAATTGGCCACCAGTGCCGACCGGATTGAGGAATATCGTCGGGTTTCTACCTTTAA
>JAAELM010000649.1 GCA_024226635.1 Oceanicoccus sp.
AATCCCAATCCTAGAAGAACATTTGCGCGGGTAATCCATGAGAAGTCCCCATGGCGCCTTTACCGGAAGTGCGTTGCAGCAAGTGCCGCGCGCTTGGCTTTTATCCTACTCAACAACAAGTTGATAATTATCAGTCACATTACCGGCATAATCACTGATAAATAGACGATATGAACCCTCAGGTATCTGATTAAACTGCCCACTAGTTGACGATAAAACGGTATCTAGCGATGCTTTGATAATGCTGGTATCTATTGCAGAATCATGAAACAGTTGCGCCGCTTTAATATCGGCGCTAGCTTGAATGGTGATATCAAACGAGAACTCATTTGCAGTATAGCTGACCGTAAATGGACCACTTTCAACGGGAGGCTCTACGGGAGGCTCTACGGGTGGTTCACCAGGTGTGCTACCACCCCCGGCTTCAATGACTAGGATATAATCATCGACAACATTACCGGCATAGTCACTCATAAACAAGCGATATGTGCCCGCAGTAATATGAGTGAATTTCCCTTGAGTTGATGACACGGTTTCATCAAAGCTTGCTTTCACGATACTGTGATTATTCTCGTCTGCATAAAATAGCTGAACGCTCTTAAGATCAGCGCCGCCTTGCACGGTGATATCAAATGCGCTGCCATTTTCGACATAGCTCACGGCAAAAGGGCCACTTCCAACCGGTGGTTCAACTGGAGGCTCATCTACAGGCGGTTCTTCTGGTGTACTCCCACCACTAAGCTCTAAGATAAAATCATCATTGACATTACCAGCATAGTCGCTCATGAACAAACGATAAGTGCCAGCATCGATATTGATAAACTTACCCGTACGGGCGGAAGTCAGTTGATCGAGTGCAGCTTTAACAATACTGGAATCATTGACGCTGGCATTAAATAATTGCATAGCTTTAATATCGCCGCTGGCGGTAATGTTAATATCGTAGCTACCTGTGTTGTTGACGGTATAAGTGATGGAAAACGGGCCAGCTTCAATTGGGGGCTCTACTGGCGGTTCTACCGGGGGATCAACGGGTGGTTCAGGGTTGGCAACACCCACGGGATATTCACTCAAATCAGCCCAGCCGTCATTGGGAAAAGTTTCCGGCACGGAGCGATCACCGTCTTCATTAAAGGGAATGATTTCAACCCAATCAATGATTAAGTCAGCCGTGTCAAAATCGGGAATGCCTGCCCAACCTCGAGGGAACCACGCGGAAATCCAGAAGCGCCCACCAATGTTTGGTACATGATCAAAAGTGACTTTTTCTAAAACATCATCAATATAAAACTCAACACGGGCACTTTCATTTGTATCGCCGGTATACCAGTCAAAACGGTAGGTGTGGAACTGGCCATCATCTTGAAAACCTGTCGCCAACTGAGTGTGGTTGGCGGTATATTCATCATCATTTTCACCTTGCCAGGTATTAAATAAGGCGTAGTCAAAGCTGATGTTTTCATGTGCAGGCAGTGGACGCCCGGGTAGTTCAATATCAATTTCATGGTTAATGGCATAATAATCTGCACCGCCGACGGGTTTTTCGATGTATTCTGGGGAACCCGGATAAAATTCTTGGTAATGAAAGGTCCAAAGGGCAGAGCATACGCCCTTCACGGGAGCGACTTTCATGCGCACTGAATAGCTACCAGAGGCAAAATATTGCGCGGTTGCAATCGCTGAACCTGTGCGCTTACCATCATCCCGAACGGAAAGATCTTTATTAATACCACGCAAGGGCCCGGTATATTGGTTACCATTGGCGCGTAGAATTAATTGGCTATTAGCGTTATCTAATATCACATTTTCCGGAATCACGCCGCCATTATAGCTTTCACCGCTGCTGACTTGCCCACCCCAGTTCTTCTTGGCAATTTTCCATTTGGCGGAATCTAGTGTTGCGTCATTAAAGTCTTCAAAAAAGTATTCTGCAGCAGGGGTAGGATCCGCATCTGCCCAGCCAAAGTTTGGAAAGCTCTCGAAGGCTGTTTCATCATTGGGCTCATTAAAGGGCGTAATTCTGACCCAATCTACTTCCAATGTATCGGTATCAAAATCAGGGGTGCCGGCCCAACCATCAGGAAACCAAGCGGCTATCCATAAACGGCCTTTTTTGGTGGGGATATGCTCAAAGTTAGTGCCTTCGAGTACGCCATCGACATAAAAATCAACACGGGCGGTTTCGCCATTGCCACCAGTATGCCAATCAAAACGGTAGGTGTGGAACTGGCCATCATCTTGTGGGGCCGATAGCTCATTGTAATCGACCCGATATTCATCATCATTTTCACCAGTCCACGTATTAAATAAGGCACGGCTAAACGAAATATCTTGGTGGGCAGCACCTGGGCGCCCTGGCATTTCAATATCGATTTCATGGTTGCTGGCATAGTAATCTGGTGCGCCAACGGGTTTTGCAACATATTCTGGATGTCCTGGATAATATTCTTGATAATGGAAGGTCCAGATAGCTGAAGAAACGCCAAATTTTGGGAGGACTTTCATGCGGACTTCATATGAACCTGAGCCAAAATAGTCTTTAGTGGCAATCGCACCGCCAACTCTCTTGCCATCTGCCCTGAGGCTTCTGTCTTTGTTAATCCCTTTGAGCGGACCGGTGTACCGATCACCATGACCTTCAATGATAAGCTTGCCTTCTTGAACACGAACATTTTGCGGTATAACACCGCCATTGGCATCTGCGCCCCCCCATTGTCTGTACGCAACGAGCCATTTTGAGCTATCTAAGGTGGCGGATGAGAAGTCATCATAGAAAGGCGTATCTGTTGCAAATAGTGCGCTAGAATAAATTAAAGCAAATAAACAAGAAAGCAAACGGAACAATGATTTCATTGTTTTACCCCTATCCTGAAGAAAATTAGCCATCGCTCTATTCATGCTACGGTCTTCTTGATCTGCTGCGCGGAGGAAGCATCTAAAACTTTGAGCTGCTCCTTGAAAGCTTGTGCAGCTGAGACTCCACTGAGTGCAGCCTTTTGCCACTGCCGACCGCGTAGGGGTGCACCGATTCCGAGCAGCGCGAGTAACCCGTTAGCTACCAGACCACCCCACGGCACAGGGGCTAGATCTCCAGCTGCTGTGATCCCGTGCTGCACGTTCGGATTAACTACCCACCCGTTGGTGACCACTGTCGGGTAGGGTCCAGTTGGTGTATCGACAATGCTAGTGCTGGTTACAGGTGTATAAACTTTGTCCCCAGCCCACTCCAGCTGTCGGCATCCTGTTGTTTTGAGCGCAGCAGTTGCTACACATAAAATAGCTATTGTCTTCTTCATCTATCGTAAAGTTTTCCTGACCAGTTTTTCTTTGTTTGAGTTAGTGAAGCGTTGAGCTGCGAGTGCATGTCCACTGCCAGTAATGCACCAGGTTTAAACATCTCATGCTCAGTGTCGTTGACAACGCGGCCCTTAACCACTTTGCTAAACGGTCCTCTGAATTGTTCCAGCGACCAGCTACCGTTTCGGTCACTGTCTCTGAGTATTGCCAGCACCTGTTCGTCGCTGCCCTCTGGTGTCCAGCTCGCGTAGACGTATCTGTCACCTACCTCAAGCAATGTATTGGGTATAAACTGATAGGGATATAATCCACAGTGGACATTTGTTTTGGCCGTACTTTGAGCGGTTGTCAAACATTCAGCCTCAATTTTCGCCGACTGATTTGGCCCGAGACGCGCGTGCGGATCCATTTGTTGTAGTGGGGTTCGAATGGCCTCCGATCTTGCACCGGTTCGGATAATCTTGCACGGATTCAGAATTCTGAGGGCTTTCAGGCGAACTTTAGCGCGCACCGATGACGCGTCCGGGTTGATGGCTGCTAAAAAGTTGCCAAACCGGTTACAGAAACTCGGGGTCGAGGACCAACTGTAACTCGCGATAGTCCTCCGCCTGCGTCTCGCCCGACTGGGCTTCGAGAAGCTCACCATCAGGAACCAACACGAATTCGCGCGGCGCTGTTGGCTTCGGTGACGCGGCATTAGGCGGTGCTCGCGGCGAGGCATGGGTGCGGAGGCAGCCTTGCCATAGACCACAGTGGCGGAAGATTCGCTGGAACACATCCGATTGGCGACGTTCGATAAAACTGACGCTCCTCATCGCGCCGCCACCGTCGGGACATTCCAGTGAATCGACTTCGTCGATTCGCTTGATCAACCTCGCCCAGACTACCAATTAGGCTCCTGGCCCCTTTTCCGACCCAGTTTTTATCGACCGTCAAAAGTTTGGTTGTTGCAAGAGAGTGGCGTAGAATCGGATTACCAGTAAGATCCACTTACTAGCCTAGAGAGCTTACAATTCGCTTGCTTCCACAATTGGCTTGCTTCCACAAATCAACTGCGGTCTCCGGTCGTCGAAATTTTTAATTGGGCTGTGACCGGTCTAGAAACGAACTAATAAAAATTATATGCACCGAGAGGGCTGTTAGATGATTACAAGAAGAAGATTGCTACAAGGTTCCGCTGCCGTAGCGGCGGG
>JAAELM010000650.1 GCA_024226635.1 Oceanicoccus sp.
CAATTTCAGGCTAAGATAGCGTCGAGGTAAAATAGTCGGGTTGTCCCACAAGGATAGCCTATTGAAATGCTTGAGCTGTATGATGGGAAACTATCACGTACAGTTCTTAGGAGGGAATCTGGCAGCAATGCCCGTGACCTATCCGGTGTTGCCTTCAAATCGGTACCCAGTTGTGTATACAACACCAACCCTTTCTAACTTTTGTTATAGACGTATAACATTTTTTGTTATTTTGTTATAACAAAATGCAATCCTGGGATTTAGCTGTTTCCATTCTCTCTTCATTGTACAAGCACTTACAAGACGGCTGTTTTCAAAAAGAGAATGGTACTGTATTTGCTACCACAATAGTACCCTGATTGTGAACGTTTTATTATGAGGAGCTTATGTTGTACACCATGTTAAAGACATGGTTTTTATCATTAATTTAATTGAGAGTTACGTGTCGTTACTTATAGATAACATGTAGTTTTCATTTTATTCTATAAACTTATCAATTACTGGTTAGACAGTAACTTATAGGAGACTAATCATGACAGACGATACCATCAAAAACGTCCATAGTTCGAAGGAGTTTGGAAAATATCGACCGTACCCAATCGGTATTGATGGCGGCGATCTCGTCGCACCCAATGAGCAGTGGACCAAACCCGAGTCGCCAGAACGCGTGCTCGCCGGCCCAATACTCTACACGCCCCTCACAACACTCAATATCGCTGTCGATCTGGGCCTAGATTCAATTCAAGGCCAGCAGAAGCCCGATGACAAGCCACACGAACCTGCCCCAGACGAAGAAGGTGGCGACGACAATGGCGGAATCACCCTAGTAAACGAGGTCGCCACCGCACCGAATGAATATCACTCGCGTACTCGCATGGATTGCACGTATCAAGTGGTCAACCGTCAGGTAACCATTGAACGACAGATGTTGCTGGCGTCCCTCCAGTACAGCGTCACAAGCGTCCTGATCCGAAACAAGGCAGCAATGAAGGCTCGCCTTGAACGCCTGCTCCAGAGTAGCTTCAATCTCGGCCTCGCGGCGCAGATGTCTGTGGCGACTGGTATTCCGCTTGTCCCAGAGGTGGGCGTTGGCGGTAAGGCCGGACTCAGTCAGCAGAATTCCGCCCGGCTTTCCGCAGAGTTCGTTAGCTCCATCGAGGCTGACCTGATCCTCTACATGGTACACATCTACGGGAACATCTGGGCACGCAAGGTCGTGCGCGTTGCTGAAGTATGGCAGTGGGTTGGTCGCGACTGCCCCAAACTCGGCGTCAGCGGCCAAGGCTGGGAGAATAAATACACCTTAGAGGGTCCATGGACGCCAATCCCTGTCGACTGGACTTTTGTCATTCCCGAACTCAAGGCTCCCAACATCCCAGCCGGCGGTAATAACTGGGCGCGGAGCCAAGCCAAGGCTCCGCTACACGACAAGGCTAAGAGCCTCCACGACGAGATGGCGGCCGTCCCGCTGCCACCGTTCGTTCCAGTTCCCATCTGATGCTAATGCCCATTCGCTGCAATGGGTTAGGGGTGTTTTGGTTACAGCGTTCTAACGCACCGGGAGACTGTTCTAACAAGGCAAATACACGCGGACGGCAAACAGCGCCGCTCCGCGTGTATTTGCGATGTTAAATGTTCTATAGTTTTCTGAATTGTTTGGCCGCTTCTTAGGGTAGTATGCACATTCATGCGAAAATGTACGCTAAGGAATTTGAAAAACCAAAATCTGTTGCAAAAGCTATCTCTAAATATTGGAATATGCCTCTGCAACATCATTTTTAGCAAGTATTCGTGGTGGTAATGCATGTTGCAAAACCTAAGACTTTTGCAGATATTTCCATTTTGCAAAATTGCTGGAGAATCTGGCTGATGGCATAGCAGACGGTACTATTCACGTGCCTAAGTAAATCTATTCGTGAC
>JAAELM010000651.1 GCA_024226635.1 Oceanicoccus sp.
CGCAAAATTATGTGGAGCAGGGCCGCCTGGTCCGATATGTCCTGGGCCTGTATTCCGCCTGTAAACTGGGCATGCAGACTACCGGCAATGCCGGTGGAGTACGAAACCTTTCGATTAACCACGACAGCATTGAGCAGTCTGACCTAATAAAACGTATGCATCGTGGATTACTGGTGACCGAATTAATGGGTTTTGGGGTTAACACCGTCACCGGTGACTACTCTCGTGGCGCCGCCGGGTTTTGGGTTGAAAATGGGGAAATACAATACCCTGTACATGAAATTACGCTTTCTGGCCAGCTTACAAACATGTTTAAAGGTGTTAGTGGCATTGCAAATGACACTAATTTAAAGGGTAACATTCAAAGCGGGTCGATTTTAATAAACGAGATGACAATCGGGGGAAGCTAGTGTAGTGTTCTGCGGCAATGTCCATTTCATCTAACAGGCGACGCAGACAGCTTCTTGCTGCTATTCCAGCCCTTTTACTGGGCCGCTTCACCTCACCCGCTTTCGCGGCTGAAACAACCTCATCACAGGAACGCGACGCGGTTGTTACCCGCCTGCTGGAAATCATTGACCA
>JAAELM010000652.1 GCA_024226635.1 Oceanicoccus sp.
GGGAAACGATATAAGGAACTTGCGGATAACCTTGATGCCGGGCGGGTCTTCAAGAGAGATGGCAAGGTTGTTTGGTACTGTAGTAACTGCGGTTATCTGCACGAGGCAGAAGCGGCGCCAAACGTTTGTCCTGCTTGCCTGCATCCCCAGGCTTATTTTGAGTTGCTGGGGGAGAATTGGTAGGTGAGATCGGCAAGGAACGGATTGCCGACCACCTTAATCCGGATATTAGTTCGGAAGGCATGGCCTGTTTGGGTAAATATTAGTCGTTGCATAAGTCTTGGCAGTAAATTCGTGCATATTTCCAAAGAAACAGCTTCATTTCAATGCCAATACTTATGCAACTATTAATATGCAACGTTTTCAGTACTAAGGGGTGCGGAATAAATGTTTTACCCAAATCTTGCTTGTCTTTTGGCCCAGCTTCGTTGTTACGGCAAGGGTTACATAGAGTGACTATGCGCCCCTTGCCGCGCCTAGAATCTGGACCAAAATCCTGCGTAATCTTTCGGTTAAAACATTATTTCCACACCCCTAATTCAGGTGGTGAATGCTGAATCAAGGGTAAATTTATACGCTTAATGAAGAGCCGCAACCGCAACTCGATACGGCATTGGGGTTGCTGATCACAAACCGTGATCCTTGAAGGTTCTCAGTGTAATCGAGTGTGGCCCCCATAAGATAATGGCGGCTCAAGGGGGCTATCAGCAGTGCTGCTTTTATGGAGGGGGATAGGTTTATCTCACTGGCGATGGCTGGGGACTTTGACCACAAAACGGCCGTTTGTTAACAGGCCTATCTGGACTATAATGAGCCCCAATATCAATAACTACATTATTTGGGGGAAGTCACTATGCACAAGGTTTTGAAAAAACTATACCTGGATCATGCCCATTTTTCTAAGCTGATGGGGGTTCTGGAGAGTCAGCTCGGTCAGTTTAAAGGCGGAGGCTCGCCC
>JAAELM010000653.1 GCA_024226635.1 Oceanicoccus sp.
ACGCTTCAAAGTGATAACGCCGTTGTTAGGGCTACGGCACAAGATATGGTTGACCACCAATTTAGATTAGAGGGCGACCCTACACAAGCAACGTCAGTTGAAAGCTTGATAAATCTTGATTATGCAAAGTTTGCAGTATCAGAGCAAAAGGTTGCTAAACTTGAGGCTCAATTTGCAAAAGAAGGCGGAACAGTAGATGACTTTAACTTTCAGCTAGCTGACGCTATGCGCAATGGTGACGTTTCAGATAACGCTTTAGTACAGCAAGCAGCAAAAGAGTTACGTATCCATATTGATGAAACTTGGAACAGAGCAGCGGCGGCAGAGGTTGAAGGTACATTCACTCTTGACGCTGACGGAAACCCTGTACCAATAAAGACCACCACAGCATCTAGCTACATGACTAGACGCAAAGACATAAACGCTATACGTAACGACCCTAAAGGATACCAACAAGCGTGGATTGATGGCTTAAAAGATAGAGCTGTAAGGTATGAGGCGGAAGCTATAAAAGAAGGTTTGCCAGTACCACCTCAAAAGACTGACGCAGAATGGGAAGCGATAGCAGCAGAAATATACGAGCGTGACATTAATCTGACTGTTGGCGATTTAAATTTTAACACCAACAATAGCAAAATACCCACACAAACAAAACAGAGGGTAGACATTAAAGACGAATACTTAAATGACTACCTAGTTAAAGACTGGCGTTCCTTAATGGACGGATATATGCGCTCAATGGCTCCAAAAGCTAGAATGGCTGAAAAGTTTGGTACTTACAAATTAGGTGAGTTAAAAGAAAGATTAAACGCTGACATAATAGCGGAGTCAAGAAAAACCACAAAAGATATTGCAAAAGGTGCTAACGCATTAAAGGCGCAAAAAGAACTTAAAAAGAAATCGGATAAACTAGAAAGCGAAGTCAATGACCTGACGGTTATGGCTCAAAGATTAATGAATGAAACGCCACCGCCGAGCGTAAGCGGCAAGCCTGAAAGAATGGCTGTAAGCGCGCTAAGAAGCACAAGAGCCTTTAACGTTGCCTCTATGCTTGGTAACGTACTAGTGTCTTCTATTCCTGACGTATCAAGGCAGTTAGCTTATACTATGTCTGCTAAGTATGTAAAAGCATTCGCTAAAAACTTTAACGCTAAGTCGATAAGGTTGAGCGGAATATCTAAAGACCAAATGAGTGCATTGTCTCAAGCTATAGAAAAAACACAATCTATACGAATAAAAGAGATAACAATGGTTGACGATCAATTCGCAGCCACGCCCATGGATAAATACGCCTCAGCCATTGCCACGAAATCATTGCAACTAACAGGCTTTCAGCATTGGAATAGTTTCGGTAAAGGTATTGCTGGTAGCTTATACGGTGACAGATTAGCAAGCGCATTAATAAAGGGAACAGATAAAGCTAAACTTAGAAGCCTTGGTTTTAATGAGCAAATGCAAGAGGAAATGGCAAAACAAGCTAAGAAGCACGCAACTAAAGCAGGTGGCCTTTATGATTTAAACTTAGACTTGTGGGATGTTGACGTAACAACGCGAGAGGCAATAGAAGCGGCAGCGATAAAAGAAAGTAATTTTCTAGTTACAACGCCTGGTGCTGGAGACTTACCTGTTATGTTCGATAGGGAATATGCAAAAACGCTATTTCAATTTCAGTCTTTCGCAATGGCGGCAACAAACCGCATTATGCTACCGCTACTACAAGAATCTTCTGTTAGATCTACTATGGAGATAATAACTCACATGCTACTAGGTTATGCAGCTTATGAGTTAAAATCCGCCTCAATGGATAGATCAACTAGCAAAGATAAGCCTCAAGACATAGTTTGGAATGCTGTAAACCATACCGGGTTGTTAGGTTATTTAGGTGAGGTTTATCGCAGGCAATATGCTTTTACTGGTATAGATCCAACAGGTATAATGGATAGTGACAGAAAATATGTTTCAAGAGGTGGTCTAGGTTCGCAATTAGGCCCGACAGCTGGCACAGCAAAATACCTATGGACAGCAAACCCATTGAATACATTAACAACAAGCGAACAGAAAGCAAAAGCAGCTAGAAGACTTATGCCATTACAAAACCATTTCTTATTAAGACATGGTTATGATGAGGTGGAAAAAGCAATCGAACAAGTAATGCCCGATAAAATCAAATAGGACTTTAACGCATGACAGTAGAAAACACAAATAACACGATAAGCTACACGGGCAACGGCTCAGTTACTACGTTTGCTTATGACTTTTTAATATATAGCGAATCACACATATTCGTATACCTTGATGATGTGCTTCAAACAGTAGGTTATACGGTTACTGATGTAGGTGATGACGATGGCGGGGATATTGTATTTGATACGCCACCCGGTAATGATATTGAAATCTTAATAAAGCGAATAGTGCCATATACACAGCTTATTGAATATCAGCCTTATAGTCCTTTCCCCGCTAAGACAACAGAAAGAGCTTTGGATTTGCTAACAATGGCAACTTCTCAGCTTGGAAGTGAAATAGATCAAGCTAATAGCAGATCTTTAAAAGTTGCAGATGATGATCCCGTGCCGGCTTCCGGCTTGGTTATACCAACAGACAGGTTTGACAAGCTGTTAAGCTTTAATCAAAACGGTAGCGTTAAGTTAGTTACTTTTGATGAGGACGCAGCGGATAGAGCAGAGGCAGCAGCAGCAGCAGCAGAATCAAGCGCAGAAGACGCTCAAGAGGACGCAGACAGAACAAACACCCTTTACCTTAATTTTCGTGATGACTATGCAGGTCACGGCCCTGTATTTCCTTTAAATGAGAATGACGGTACATTATTTTATTATGACGGACCTAATTACACACAAGGTCTTTATATAACATACGCGTCAAATAACGACCCTTTCACTGGTACTTGGGATCTTGTTTCAGGAGTTGGGCCTCAAGGACCGCAAGGCCCGCAAGGCATACAAGGACCAGAAGGCCAGCAGGGTGAGCAAGGTATACAGGGCATACAGGGTAATCAAGGTCAGCAGGGTATACAAGGCGCTATAGGTGATACTGGCCCAGCAGGTATAAAAGGAGAAACGGGTGAGCAAGGACCTCAAGGGGTACAAGGTCAAGTGGGTCCACAAGGTGATCAAGGCCCGCAAGGTGTTCAAGGACTTGAAGGCCCTGTAGGGCTTACTGGTGCACAAGGTATACAGGGTGAAGTAGGTCCGCAAGGTGATTCATTCGAAGTTGACGAGGTTGGTTTACTTGCTGACAGGTCAAGCTTTGACAACGAGCCGGAAGGTTTTAGCTATTTAGCGATAGACGCTCAAGTTACAACAGAGCAACCGCCTGGGTTTACCAGATTTACTGGTGACGGGGTAGAAACTGATTTTCAATTATCCTTTATACCAGATGGACAGCAATCATTATCGGTTCTTTTGGCAGGGGTTCAGCAGGGGCCTGATGTTTATAGTGTCGTCGTGACTACGAATCCAGATACCTACACAATAGTTTTTAATGATCCTATACCTTTAGGCGTGACACTTCTAGTTA
>JAAELM010000654.1 GCA_024226635.1 Oceanicoccus sp.
CTTGGCCGAGCTTAGTTCCGCGTTAGTTTGCGTTTCAAATTGCTTATTCGCCGCCTCTGCTTGATCCGCTTTAGCTTTCTCCATTTCTGCCATAGCTGCTAGAGTCATTGGATCTGGCTGTTGAGGCTGTTGAGCCGCTTCAGCTTGTGCTTGTGCAATCTTCTGCTGTTCTTCATCAGTCCATTGGTCTTGAGGTATTACGCCAGCGTTTAGCAATTGCTCTCTGAATCGTTCAGCCATCAGATCCATACCTGGCTCTTTCTTGTTCTTCAACCAAATATCCATGCCCATTTGAGCAAACTCAGGCATGATAGAAGCCATAGCTTCAAACGATCTAGCCGCTTCTTTCTGTGCGCTATTAAACGCAGGGCCGACTTCGCAAACAACATCATAATTGCCAGTTGTAAGATCGTTCAACGTTACTAACTCGCCTGTGTCTTGATCTAACACCGTCTGGTTTAGTGTAACCATATCTAGTTCGCCATCTTCACCAAGCACTCTAACAATTCTCGTTGCGTCATAAACACGTGGGATAGCATTGATAAGAATCTTACCTGTATAACAAATAGCAACTTCCAAATCCTTAAACCATTTAATATTACCCACATTGCCTTGCTCTATTTGCTGTAATCCCGCTACACCAGACTGTTGAGCATTGGCGTTACCCTGTTGCGCCGCGTAGGTGTTAGAGCTTGCGCCTATCATCTCTTGCATTTTCACAATTGTAGCTTGCAAGCCTGTGCTAGCTACTGGCCCGCCATGCTGTTGCGGTGCGCCTGGCGCGTCTGGATCTGGGTTATACAGTCGAATAGGTGACCGGTCGGTGTTCATCTTCGAGTAGTCATTACCCGCCGCCTGTTTTCTGGTCATCCAGTAGCTAGGGGAAGGTGATAACGCGCCGTCTTCAATATCTCTAGACATCGCATAGTTTAGAACGCGCTGAGGGTCTAACAGGTTTTCAACTTTGCCAAAATAAACAACATCGTTATCAACCACATCAAAATTACCGTAAACAGGAACTAAGGGTTGGTAGTCGAAAACCGTTTCCTCTTCTTTGCCTAGCCATTCGCCACCATCTAGCAAGCGAGAATATACGCGCCAGCTTTTACGCTTGCGTCTACGTGTTTCCGTGATACCCGCTTCAGCTAGTTCATCTTGTACCGCCTTAAAATCATCGTCTACTTGATAAACCTTGCCATCAGACATTTCTACAATTTCAATCATGCGCGGCTTTCTATAATACAGCTTGGCTATCGTCACGATTTCTTTGCTATTCCACTTGCAATCAGGATCAGAGCTACGCGAATCATCACCAACTGACATAGCACCGCCTTTTGGCCATCTGGCGCGATACTCATCAACAGGGAGCGCAATCAGTTTCACTGACCAGTTAGCGTCAGATCTGTCTTGAAGCGTGGACGAAAGATCAAACCAAACAGAGTCTAGCGCATTAGGTACGCGTCGGATAAACAGATCCTGGTCAAACGAATCGCCGTCTATATAGTCTGTCTCACATTCCCAAGCGTCAAACCCGCACGTAACAGTTCCACGGCCAGCGCTATTAAATGTGTCTTCAGCATTAGATATATTGCGAATATTACGAATTAAGCCATCAAGCGTTTTAGCAGTATCTTTTGACGCATCACCCCCAGATGGGCTTACTCTTAATGTAAAATCACTCTGCTCAATCTCACCAGCGATGCCATCAATAATAGGCGTACACATATCAAACGTGCCACGGAAACGGCCATCCATCTTGTTGTAGCTGTCTTGATCCCATTGGCCGTTACGCTCAGTCAAAAACCGTTTAGCTTCACGCGCCTTTTCTCGCTGGTCTTGCTCCGCGTTTTGTGTTTTGCGAATCATAACTAATACGCTGTTGTGATCGCTGTAATTTTGTTTATACGGCATGTTATTACCTGCTGATAGAATCGAATACTAAGTTAACGTCTGGCTGTCTAAGCTCTGGTATCTCTTCACCCATTGCCAAACAATCGGCCATACCTGGTGAATCAATATCATGCTTATCTTTCATCTCTTTTTTGCTCATGAGTTGTATTTTACCATTCCCGTTAGGCTTACGGGGAATTCTACATACTTCTGAGCGTAACTTATCAAGTAAAGGTATTTCGCTTGATATGCTAATGATCGTTTCTGGATCTATATACTGACCTTTCACAACAGCTAAATACGTATTATAAAACCGTTGTGCAAGCTTCATATAGTATTGAGCGCGCTTATTGTAGAATGTATCA
>JAAELM010000655.1 GCA_024226635.1 Oceanicoccus sp.
CTTCATTTGTCAATGAGATTATATAGGATTATATATAAATATTTACCACTATTTATATATTGCGTCCGTTTACTAGTACCCGACGTCGTTAAACTCAAACTAGTGGGTAAAGACCCCACGTCACACCGCCTTCCTTGAGGCCGTCTTCGTTGGGGTGCTGATCCCTGATCTATTGTAGCTGGTCCGTTGGAAAATGATATACGGAAACCAAGATGTAGCCACGAGGTCGCAAAGCCTCTAGGAACCAGACTTTGGATGCAATAGATCTGGGATCAGTCATTGTTGACTGTGAGTATAAACACTAGAACACGGGTGAAGATAATTGGGGTACCGGTCCAATGAGACTAGATAACTTGCGATCTCTAGGCCCCGCGTAGCATAGTGACTGATCATTATTTGCTGGACCATCACCGGTCGAGACTGAAGGACCATGGATCCTAAGTTGAACTGATGGCCCTGCTAATGATACCAAGTTAGGGGTACATATCTTGCCTATGGCATTTCCCTGGACCTAAGCAGTGACCGCAAGGTAGCGTCGATACTTGGACCAGCAGCGCTGAGTTCCCTGGCCAGGATGGCGCCTGCTGGTATATGACTCGAGCCACAAGCGGCAAGCGGCAAGCTTGACAATTGTAAATAAAGGATTATATAGGAGAAAGAATGAGAGAAAGTAAATACAGTTTTTTATACCGGTCCTGGGATGGGCACGTGATGCGGCCAGAAAATTTTCTAAACATAAACAAGGGAAGGACCCTGAGCAGGTCACAGCTGCGAATGCTGGGGATCGAAAAAATTAAAAACCCGAGCTACAAGCGGCAAGCAACAAGCGGCAAGCCTCAAGCAGCTGTTGACATGGTAAAAGATTTATAGTATAGGATAATAAAGGAGAAATTATGAAAGAAGAAAAAACAATAGACACTTACTCAATGATGGGTAAAGAAATTAAAAACACAAAGCAACAATGGGTTGACAGGTGGAAAGACTGTACTGTTAGCTCACTGGCTGGACTGATGCCAACTGGTGAATATAGGGACCTGATTGACAGAATTATAACGCTAGCTGAAGAAGATTTTGAAAGGAGGGTTGAACGTGAAAGTAAAAGAAGCGCTTAAAATAACAGACTCATTTACTAAGACCAGCAAAATGCCTGGTCTTAGTTACAGCTTGCCAGCCTGGGCCTGCCAGACTGGCGCGAAACTCAGGAAGGTTAAGACTTCACCATGTTACGGCTGTTATGCTATGAAAAATAATTATGTTAGATACCCTGCAATTAGAGAAGCGCAATATAGAAGGCTGGACGCTATCAATCACCCACAATGGGTTGAAGCAATGGCGGCTGTTATCAAGCGTCAAAAATGGTTTAGATGGCATGACGCGGGAGATGTACAAAGTCATGAGCATATGGCAAAAATTATTGAAGTGTGCAAGCTCAC
>JAAELM010000656.1 GCA_024226635.1 Oceanicoccus sp.
CGCCATCCCCGCGAACTAATCGTCATTCCCGCGAACTAATCGTCATTCCCGCGAACTAATCGTCATTCCCGCGAAGGCGGGAATCCAGCCTGCATGGTTATGCTGTCATTTTCGCTAAAGCGGAAATTGACAGCACTGGATTCCCCATAGTGTTTATAAATTTCATTCTGGCCGTATAATAGCAACACGGGTCACAGACTGAGAACAGGACAATGTTATGAGTGGGTTTACATGTATATCAGCGGCAGAAGCTAAAGCCATGATCGATAGTGGCACCCCAACCCTTGTCGATGTGCGAGATGCACAGTCCTATAATGCCTCGCATATTGATACAGCGATATTACTGGATAACAACAGCGTCGATAGCTTTATCGATACCACCGCAAAAGACACGCCAATTATTGTCTATTGCTTCCATGGTATGAGAAGCCAGAATGTGGCGAACTTTCTGGTTGAAAAGGAATTTACAAATATCTATAGCATGGATGGCGGCTATGAATTTTGGCGCATTCAGTATTAGGGCACCATACAATTCGAGCAATGCAGATAAAGACCCTGAGGGTCATTCATACTACGGGCAAAGCCTAACGTTTCTTTAAAGGGGGCCAACCACTGCTGAGCCTGTTGTAAAAAGCTGCTATTAACGCCGCTGGCTAATAGCAGGCCACGCAGCTGAACTTCACCGGTTAACTCCCTGATAAATTGCTCTTGCGGTGTCAGGGGGATTTCAATCAACTCTTTCGTATAGTCATCCAACTCAGCCAGGGCAGCGGCGGAAGCAATAGCCTGGTTCAGAGTACCTAACTGATCAACCAAGCCCAACCGATAGGCATCACTCCCCGACCAGACACGCCCTTTGGCCAATGCCTGTACTTCAGTTTTCGACATATTGCGCCCTTCAGCCACAATCGTTAAAAACTGCGCATAGCCATGCTCCAGCAGGCTTTGTATTGAGCGGGCCGCAATCGGCTGCAGGGGGCGATCAATTCTCATCGCGCCAGCCAATGTTGTAGTGCCAACACCGTCAGTGGTCACACCAATGGCGGCCAGACTTTTATCCAGCGTAGGAAAGGCACCAAAAATACCGATAGAACCCGTTAAGGTAGTGGGCAAGGCCCAAATCTCATCAGCCCCGGCTGAAATCCAGTAACCACCGGAGGCAGCCATACTACCCATGGAAACAACCAGAGGCTTACCTTCAGCTTGTAATAACTCAAGTTCTTCACGAATAATATCCGAAGCAAAGGCACTACCGCCGCCGCTATCTATACGCAGTACTAACGCCCTAACAGTGGCATCAGTGCGCGCTTCGCGGATCAGTGAGGCCAGGGTATCACCGCCGATGGCGCCCGGAGGTTGCTCGCCATCCAGAATATTGCCAGCGGCAACAATCACTCCCACCCTGGCATCGCTGGCCGGTCTGGAGGATTCAATCTTTCTAATCCATAGGTAGCGTTCAAAACCAATACCCTGATACAGACCGTCTTCGTCAACGGCTCCGGCCACTTCAATCAAGTGACGATTGATTTCATCACGGGTTTTAACGCCATCAACCAAACCGGCTGCTACCGCCGCGGAAGACGCATTGCCCTGATAGTCTGCCAGGCGTTGGTCAAACTGGTTAATATACTCATTAATAGCCTTTGAGCTGATGTTTCTGCGCTCGGCAACGCCCCGGGTATATTCATTCCATAAATTGCCTAACCAAACCAGATTGGCTTGCTTGGCTTCTTCCGACATATTACTGCGAATAAAGGGTTCCATCGCCGATTTATATTCACCCACGCGAAATACATGGAAATCAACTTTTAACTTTTCCAGGGCCTGTTGAAAGTAATTGCGATACAAGCCATAGCCATCGAGTAGTACTGCACCGTTGGGGTTGATATACACTTCATCAGCCTGGGCGGCCAGCCAATATTGGTCTTGCATAAAGTTATCGCCAACCGCAATAATTTTTTTGCCGCTATCGCGAAAGCGTTGCAGCGCTGGCGTAAGCTCCTGCATTTTTGCCAGGCCGCCATAAAACATATCATCCAAGGATAATACCAGGCTGGTGATGCGCTTATCCTCAGCGCCGTAGTCAATGGCATCAATCACATCTTGCAATAGAGTCTCGTACTGGGAGGGGTCGCTCTCTCCAAGAATCATCGCAATAGGATCGACATAATTTTGCTGGTCTACCAAACCACCCTGAATATTTAATACCAGAGCTCCTTTATCAGGCACAGAGGGAATCTCACCGCCGGAAAAAGCCTGAAACAAAACACCTAACACCACTAAAAATAAAAGATTGGTAACCAACATCCGCAGCGCCGAAAGAAACTTCATCAGGCGACGAAAATTGCGACGTAAAAAACCTGCTTTTTTCTCTTCCATTGTTCGTTACTTCTCCGGCTCTGTGGCAAGCTGTTTGAGTTCGCGGGAACGCCAGCGAATATATAACATGGCAGCAATAAACACACTGACCACCAAAAAGACTTCAACCACCGTTAATACCGAGCTACAGGCAAAGGCAATGGCTACCGAGGCAATAAACATCACCAGCAAGATCAGGCTAAGCCAGATATAAGAACGTATATTTTGTTTGAGCATACCCGGCAAAAAAACCAGTAACAAAGCCAACTGAACGCCCAACACAGCCCAATTGGGTTCACGGTTACAACTGGGTGACGCCACCGTATTTAATACCAATACGAGGATTAGCAGCCAATAGCTCAATTGTGCTACCTGCCAGCTGCGCTTTGCCAATATTGTATAGTCGTTAGGCATTAGAACTCTCTCAAGATGATTTATGACTGCAAGGACAAGGCTATTGAAGCAACCCGCTTGCCAAGGGTGCGGCACAGGGCCAATTCATCCTGATCCAAAGGCCGGTCGCTCTGCTGGCCTGCCATATGGCTGGCGCCATAAGGAGTGCCACCCGACTGAGTATTCATTAGTTCAGGTTCGCTATAGGGTAAACCGGTGATCAACATACCATGGTGGAGCAACGGCAACATCATGGTTAGCAAGGTAGATTCCTGGCCGCCATGTAAACTGGAGGAAGAAGTAAACACTGCTGCGGGCTTATCAATCATGGCTCCGCTTAGCCACAAACCGGAACTACCGTCGATGAAATATTTTAACGGTGCCGCCATATTGCCAAATCGAGTGGGACTGCCCATCACCAGGCCCGCACACTGCTGCAAATCTTCGGCACTGCAATATAGCGGGCCGTCGTCAGGGATATCATCAGCTACCGCTTCACAGTCAGTGGAAACCGCCGGCACTGTACGCACGCGGGCTTCGATACCACTGACCTGCTCTATACCACGGGCCACCTGCTGCGCCATTTCAGCCACAGCACCGTGACGGCTGTAATAGAGAACGAGAATATAGGGGGATGCCATGGTGCGATTAAACCAGCGCTAAGGCGTTTTCTGGCGGGCGGCCTAACACCGCCTTATTGCCTTTAACCACAATGGGACGCTCAATCAGCTTGGGGTGAGCGACCATGGCCGCAACCAGCTGTTCATCACTCAAACTGGCATCTTTCAGCTTGTTTTCTTTATAAGCATCTTCACCTTTGCGCAGCAGTTCACGGGCTGAAATACCTAACTTTTTCAGTAAGCCATTAATATCATCGGCACTGGGTGGCGTTTCAAGGTACAAGACTATATCCGGGCTGACGCCGTTATCTTCTAACAATTGCAAGGTCTGGCGAGACTTGGAACAGCGAGGATTATGATAGAGAGTAACTGAGCTCATGGTAGGGATATCGTCCTATGGTAATTGACTGTGTATACTGCGAGGCATTATACACGAGACGTCTTCCAGACAAGAGCCTTGATGAACAGGGAGAGGCCCAAAGTGCGCATACCCTCACTACAGGATATTTTAAAATTAGTTCGCTACGTACAAAAGCGCTATGTAGCTGATGGCTGCAGCCACAGCGCAGCAGCCCTGACCTATATGAGCCTGTTTGCGCTGGTACCGTTGCTGACAGTGATGTACGCCATTCTCTCGGCAGTGCCCGCTTTTCAGGAGGTGGGCGCGCAAATCCAGGCGCTGATCTTTGACAACTTTGTGCCCGCCACCGGTGCGGAGGTGGAAAATTATCTGGTCCAGTTTTCCGATAAGGCAAGAAAACTGACCGGTGTCGGTATTGCCTTTCTCGGTGTTACCGCCATCCTGATGTTAAAAAATATTGAAAAGACCTTTAACGCCATTTGGAAAACCCGGGAAAACCGCCACGGTCTTTCCAGCTTTTTATTGTACTGGGCCATCCTTAGCCTGGGGCCCATCTTTATCGGCTTGGCTATCGGTATCAGCACCTATCTGGCCTCACTGGCGGTGATGTTCGACAATGTCGATAAGATAGGTATTGGCCAGCACCTATTAAGACTAATGCCCTACTTCCTGACCTCGGCAGCTTTTACTTTACTGTTTGCTGCCGTACCCAATTGCAGAGTACCCATTAAACACGCACTAATCGGTGGATTGATTACCGCGCTGGTGTTTGAAGTCGCCAAACAATTATTTACCGGCATTGTTTCCAATACCAGTTATCAAACTATCTACGGCACCTTCGCTGCTATTCCATTATTTTTATTATGGATCTACTTATCCTGGCTGATTGTTTTAGCGGGTGCAGAACTGGTTTATGCCATCAGTGGCTTTAACTCCCTGGACGACGATAACTACAGCGATATGGTAATGACATTAAGTGTTATCGAATTACTATGGCAAAAACACCAGCAGGGCAAGACCGTCAGCGAGCAGCACCTATTACAAAGACCCTGGTTATTTGATCGGCACAGCATTTCCGCCGAACGCTGGACACCTCTGCGTGACAAACTCTTTAAAGGTGGCTTATTACGCAATGCCGAGGCTGGGCACTTTATCCTGGGCCGTGACCTGAATAACTTTACCCTCTGGGATTTAATACAATTGATGGGCAAGGCACCGGAAACACGCACCGATACCAATAGCCCGGCACCTTTATGGTTTCAGCGTTGCGCTGAACAAATAGAAGCGGCCAAACAAAACAACCTGGTTATGCTGAACACACCACTGGCCACATTATTTACCGACACAACTGACGACGAATAACCCATGCAAAAAAAAATCACCACCCTTGCCTTTTTACTGACCGCAATATGTTTAACCGGCTGTGGCAAAAGCGACTATCAAGACTATCTGGGCAATAGCGGCAATTTCAGCGACTACAAAGGTAAGTGGATAATCATTAACTACTGGGCCGCCTGGTGCAAACCCTGCATTGAAGAAATACCGGAGCTTAATCACCTGGCGGAAAAACATGCTGATAGCGTTGTGTTATTGGGTATTGATTACGATGGTAATCAAGCAGAGAAACTACAACAGAATATCGACAAACTAGGTATTACCTTTCCGGTTTTAACCAGCGAGCCCACTGAAATATTGCACTATCAACGCCCTAAGGTTTTGCCCACAACTTTTATTTTTAATCCTGAAGGTAAATTACACCGTACATTAATAGGACCACA
>JAAELM010000657.1 GCA_024226635.1 Oceanicoccus sp.
CATGCAAAACTTTTAGCACTGTATCTGAATATATTCTCATAAAATTCATCCCATTTATTTATTAACATCCTCCACACCCAACTCTTTTATTGTTGGTTCGCACGATGAACATGCCGGCTTTGGATTTTTTGGGGCCTTATTCGAGGTATCTCTAATATCTGACTTTGTTCCCTGTAAGATCTTCCTAGCTTCATTAACGGTATTTATCTTAGTTCCTGTAGCTTTTTGATAATCGTTAAGAATTTGCGTACAGCCAGAAGCTTCTGCACATTTACCGTGAGATCCACCAGCTCTTTGAGTTGGCGGTACATTAGAATATGCTTCGTCTACTACTGGGTGGTTTTGCAAATTATCTTTACTGCCAGTCTGATAGTATTTCCTTCCAGTTACAGCGGCTACCTCATCAGTAACTTCAAGCGCTCCAGCAGCCCCTCGTTTTCCGTAACCCTTTCCACTGGCACGGGCGGTCTCAACAGAAGCTTCTGCTGCTTGCGAAAACCCCGTATTCTGCCCGCTTGGATCTTCAACTTCTATCTTCGGTGTTGATTTGGTAGATGATGCAGCCCTAGAAGCAGTGTTTCTTCTCTTGCTAATATTACGCCATTTTATGAGAGGCTTGGCTGCAGGAGGTACTCCCAATACAATATCAGGGTTATCTTTGACAACTTGAGCTCCAAAGCCTATCACATGCCAAGGGTTCAATGTCGGTGTAGGACCGCCAGTATCTATAAAATCACCTTGCTCCTGAGTCTTTTCGATGCTGTGGTCAACGACTTTATCAGCACCTTCGCTGACGCTTCCCGTTATCCACTCCCATGCACACGTAGCTAAACTGTCTCCAGGGTACGGGCCTAGATTACAATAGCCATACAAATCCACAAATCGAGTAGGATTCCCATAAGCATAAAAATACCGATGCAAACTAGGAGGCGTCCCAGGCTGCCCCAGATAACTATCCTGGGTAATAAACCGCGCGGTGTCGGGATCGTAATACCGAGCCCCAAAGTAAACTAAGCCGGTATTCTCATCATGCTCCTGCCCGGTAAACACCTGCCGGTTGACACTAGTGCCCTGCTGCTCCGTGATCTCCCCCCAGGGGTTGGTGTGGTAGCTGATCCTGGTCGCCCCGCTTTCGTCGGTGAGGTTGGTGGTGGTGCGTAGGGCGCTGTAGTGGTAGTACTGCTCGCTGGTGGGGGTATTCAGGCTGAGCAGCCGGTCGGCGTAGTTGTAGTGGGCCAGCAGGGTGGCGCCGCTGTCGGTGAATTCGTCGATGATGGCG